>NZ_JBQENP010000015.1:0-69605 GCF_052044755.1 Acinetobacter sp. 22512
CGCCAGCTCATTATTCTAAACACCCCCGTTCCAATGAATGGGGGTGTTTCTTTATTGCGATAAAAAATTTGTGCGGAGAATAAATATAAAAATACTAAGGAAGAGTTGTGCTATAAATAATAAGAAAATTAATCTTTTAAGTATGCATAATAAGGGAAGAGCATCTATGATAATTTATGGTGATGTCGGTTCGGGTAACTGCTATAAGATAAAACTATTACTTTCCTTATTAAATATTAATCATAGATGGATCCACGTTGATATTTTAAACAAAGAAACTCAATCAGCTGATTTTTTGTCCTTAAATCCTAATGGAAAAATACCTGTATTAGTCCTAGAAGATGGTCGTGTTTTGAGTGAGTCGAATGCTATCTTAGGTTACTTGGCTGAAGGAACAAAATTTATTCCTACAGATCCTTTTATTAAAGCAAAAATGTACCAATGGATGTTCTTTGAGCAGTATAGTCATGAACCATTTATTGCAGTTGCACGTTTTATTAATAAATATTTAGGGTTACCACCAGAAAGAATAGAGGAATACCATAATTTACAGCCAAAAGGCCATAAAGCACTATCTATTATGGATAAAGCTTTAGTAGATCACGACTATCTTGTTGGAGATCAATTAACTATTGCTGACATTGCCTTGTATGCATACACGCATGTCGCGGAGGAAGGTGGTTTTGATTTGGAGCTATATCCAAATATTCAAGCGTGGTGTCAAAGAATTCGAGAATATTTAGGTTATGTAGATATGATTTAAATAAAAAAGAACTCATATCGAGTTCTTTTTTATTTCTGAAATTCTGATTTAGAAATGTGCTTCTAGACCTACATATGGGCCTTTAAACTCAAATTTAAGGTCATTGTTATCGTAGTCATCTAAGTCAATATTAAGTACGCGATAGCCTGCTGTTAGACCCAGATCAATGAGTAAGTTATCTGCAAATTTATATTTTACTTCTGCCAGTGCATCTGTAATTCGTGCATCGTCAAAGTTTGTATAAGTTGCTTCACCTTTAGCACTTAAGCCTGTAAACGGAAGTTTTACTTCACCTGACAAATAAGCAATAGGATATGTTTTATCAATATCCACGCGATTACCTGTATACGCAGTAATATCACCATTTAATACAGTTGCACCAAGACCAGCATCTACACTTACGATATTATCTAGTAATTCGTAGTAGAGGATAAAATCGCTATGATCTAGATCAACTTTATAGTTGGCTTGACCTAAAGTTTCTGATTTAGTTTCGGTATCTAAATTTACATAACGAATTTTTGCATTTGGAATAAATGGGATTGGGTGTTCTACTGCTAATGAGATTTGAGCACTACCTTTTTGATCTAAATCTTGATCTTCAGGTGATTGAGAAGACATATTAGCTTTACCGTCATAAAACCAGTAACTGACGTCTCCTTTTACTCCTACCAAGTCTGCTTGAGCAAAGCCACTTAAGCCCATCCCGAGCGTTAATAAAGATATTTTTAATATTTTCATTTTTACATCCACATAAAAGAAATCTTTGAGCGCATGATATAGACATCTTGCTACAGATGCATTGATAAAAAATAAGGATCTGAGATGTGTGATATGAATAAATTTTTAATCCTTAAAAAAGTTTATTTATTTCAAGGAGTTAATATTTTCTATTTAATTTAAATGAATTTAATCTTGTAGAAAATTTAGTATAAATTTTGTCAATCGTACTGACTTATTAAATTTTAATTGATAACTGGAGAGTTAAAAATAAATTAGTGGATAAGTTGAGTAATTAAAGGAGCTTTTTTAAGAGTTGGCAGAAAATGTCATTGAACAATAATGTTGAGCTACAAGTAGTAGAACGTAAATATTAGCTGAAAAATAACCAATTGTGAAAAAAACTCAGAAAATTCGTAAAATTTCTGACGGAAATTACAGTAAAAAGAAATAAAAACAGGTATTGTTCAGCTATATAGGGGCAAAAAATGGACAAAAATCTTTAAGGAAGAATTTTCTATTTTTGCTTGTTTGTTAAGGGAATAAAAATACTCAAAAGGTGCTTTTTATTTTCTACAAACACAAAAGTATTTTTTGGTTCTTTTTTTGCATGCGGAATAACAATCAACAATAGCAGTAAAAATAAGTAATCTTTTAACATTAGGTGTTCTATGACAGATTCTCGTGAAAACTGGACGTCACGATCTGGTTTTATTATTGCAGCCGTTGGTTCGGCTGTAGGCTTAGGTAATATCTGGCGCTTTCCATACGTTGCTTATGAAAATGGTGGTGGTGCGTTTCTTATTCCCTATCTATTGGCACTCATTACTGCTGGTTTACCGTTACTATTTTTAGATTATGCGGTAGGACATCGTAGTACTGGTTCACCTCCTAAAGCTTACCGTGCCCTATTTAAAGGCGGGGAAACATTAGGTTGGTGGCAGGTTTGTGTCTGTATCATCATTGGTTTGTACTATGCAAGTGTGCTCACTTGGGCTGGTAGTTATGTTTACTTCTCTATTGGCCAAATGTGGGGAAGTGATCCAGAAGGTTTCTTCTTTAATACCTATTTGCAGACCACAAAAGCAACCGGTTTTGATTTACAATTTGTAGGTCATTTATTCTGGCCAATTGTTGGGATTTGGGCACTTACTCTAATCATTCTTTATGGTGGTGTGAAAAAAGGTGTGGAATTATCGAATAAGATTTTCATGCCTTTATTATTCATTCTCTTCACTATTTTAGTGATTCAATCATTACGTTTACCAGGCGCGGTTCAAGGCTTAAATGCTTTCTTTACGCCGAACTGGTCAGCAATGATGGATTATAAAGTTTGGTTAGCTGCTTATGGCCATACTTTCTTCTCCCTCTCTGTCGGTTTCGGGATCATGGTGACTTATGCATCTTATTTGAAACCAAAAACGAATTTAACAGGTTCTGGTTTAATCGTTGGTTTTGCTAATGCATCAACAGAGATTTTGGCTGGTATTGGTATCTTCGCAGCGCTTGGTTTTATGGCTCATGCGGCAGGTACTGAAGTTAAAGATGTGGTGAGTGGTGGGATTGGGTTAGCATTTATTGCATTCCCTAAAATTATCTCAAGTTTAGGTACTGGTGCCGATTTATTTGGTTTCTTATTCTTCTCTTCACTTTTTGTCGCAGGTATTTCTTCGATGGTGAGTATTTTGGAAGTACCTATTGCAGCAATGCAAGATAAATTGAAATGGGGCCGTAAAAAAGCTGTAACCATTATCGGTGGTGGTAGTGCGCTTGTATCAATTATTTTATTCTCAAGTGTAAACGCAATTAAGCTGGTTGATATTGTTGACCACTTTATCAATAACATCGGTATTATTGGCGGTGCTTTACTTTCTATTATTGCCGTGACTTGGTTTAAACGTTCTGCACTGAAAGAACTTCGTGATCACGTAAATCGCATCTCAACTATTCAATTAGGTAAGGGGTGGGATTTCACTTTAACAGTCATTACATCATTAATCTTGTTAACTACTCTCAGTATGACTGTATTTAATTTGATCAAAAATGGCTATGATACTTATAGTATGAGCTTACAAGGTGTATTCGGCTGGGGCAGTGTGATTTTCTGTGCAGTCGTTGCAATTGTTTTAAGCAAAATGAAAGATCGCTAGGGGGACAGAATAATGAATACTTCAGCAATCGTAATGATGGTAATTTCGATGGTGTTTTTATGGGGTGGCTTGGCTTTGTCCATTATCCATTTATCGAAACATCCTGAAGAGTTAGATGATGTTTTAGAAGAAGTAAAAGATCAGCACACACTTTAATGCTGATCAAGTAAAAAAGCAGGCTTTAAGCCTGCTTTTTTATACAATTTTTTGGATTTTACAATAATAAAATCCATCACCAGACTGCGCTTGTGGCAGTAATTGGCGACCATAGGTTTGCTCGATTCCCCAGTCAGCATCAATCTTGATCTCTTTTGCATTTGGATTTTCAGCAAAAAAAGTCATCATTTGCTGTTCATTTTCAGCTTTTAAAATTGAACAGGTGATGTAAAGCAATGTGCCGCCAACTTTGAGCTGTTGCCACATGTGGTCCAAGATCTGCTTTTGTAGTTCAATGGTTTGAGCTATATCGGTAGATTGGCGCAATAGGCGTATGTCAGGATGACGACGAATAACTCCTGTAGCAGAGCAAGGTGCATCGAGCACGATACAATCTACTGGCTGTGCAGGAGTCCATTGAGTTGCATCGGCTGCCAAAATCTCTGTATGACTTTGATCAAGTGCTAAGCGATTTAAGTTCTCAGTTACACGCACTAAACGGCTTGGGTCCTGATCAATCGCAATGAGCTGAGCTGGTTTAAACTTTTCAAGTAAATGAGCAGTTTTACCACCTGGGGCAGCACACGCATCAACTACTATTTTATCGTTCAAATCTGGCAATAATGTTGCGCAAAGCTGAGCGTGTTCATCTTGTACAGAAAACCAGCCCTGTTCAAAACCATGTAACTGAGTGATTTGTACAGATTGTTCAAGAACAATACCTGCTTCAGACAAAGTACATGCACGTGCCTGAATTTCTAAACTTTGTAGTTTTGCTAAATAAGCATCGCGGCCAATATGACGCTGGTTCACCCTTAAGGTTAAAGGCGCGACTTGCTTCAAAGATTGGCAGAGAGATTCAGTTTGTTCACCCCAATCCTTTTTTAACCGTTTGAAAAGCCAGCTTGGTAAGCCATGCGCCTGCTGTAAGCCTTGCTGAAAGTCATCAGTTTCACGAGTAGCTCGGCGTAAAATTGCATTAATAATACCGCTGAGTGCAGGGAAACCAAGTTGTTTGGTTGCATCTACTGTTTCTGAAATAGCGGCATGCGCTGCAATACGCGTGCATAAAACTTGATAAAGACCAACATAAAGACAGGTTTCTACTGCCTCATTATTTAAAGGCTTGCTGAGTAGCGGTAGGCTAATTGATTTAAGTGCAAACCATTGACGCAATGTACCTAATACAAGCTCATGAAACAAAGCACGATCACGCTCTGCGACCTGATTCAGCTGTGTATTTAAAATACTAGCGAGTGATTGGCCTTGCTGAACTTTTAGTAACGTCTGGACGACTTGAGCACGCAGGTTAAAACGTGAGGAATTTGAGGTAACCTGACTCATGGCAAAATTTGTCCTACATGAAGTTTTTGAGTTTGTGCAATTTGTTGAGCGTTTAATGCTTTGCCACCCGGCCACTGCACGCTAGTCAGACAAATAAATGTATTTTCACCGCAAGCAACGTGCACACCTTGTTTATCGATTGCAATAATTTCACCAGCTTGAGCATTCGCTTTGCTTTGGCTAGATACTAAAGAGTTCCAGACACGTAGAGCATTATTTTCATCAAGCTGAACAAAAGCGACTGGCCAAGGGTTGAATGCACGTATATTTCGGTCAACTTGAATAGCATCAATTGCCCAATCAATACGAGCTTCTGATTTTACGAGCTTATGAGCATAGACCGTTAAGCTTTCGTCTTGAACTTCGCGTTCTGCCAAATATTTTTGTAGTGTTTCTTCTGACTCAAGTACCGCACAAATTGCTGTTGCACCTTGAGCTGCGAGTTTGTCATGCAAAGTTGCTGAGGTATCTTCGGCAGTAATTGGACAGTATGTTTTATACATCATATCGCCTGTATCTAAACCAGCAGCCATTTGCATGATAGTGATACCAGTTTCGTCGTCACCTGTTGCAATCGCACGCTGAATTGGTGCTGCACCACGCCAACGAGGTAATAGTGAGCCGTGAATATTTAAACAGCCATATTTAGGTGTATCGAGCACAGCTTGTGGAAGGATCAAACCATAGGCTGCAACCACCATCACATCAGCACCTAAAGCTGCCAGTTCTTGTTGAGCTGCTAAACCTTCTTCGGTTGAAGCTTTGAAGTGAAGGGGTTGATAAACAGGGATATTATGCTCAAGAGCAAGTTGTTTTACAGGAGATGGCGTTAGTTTTTGTCCACGACCCGATTTACGATCTGGCTGAGTATAAACCGCGATAATTTCATGGGAAGTTTTTAATAAAGCCGCCAATGCTGTTGCAGCAAATTCGGGGGTGCCAGCAAAAATAATTTTCACAAATGCAATCCAAAAAGAGTTTAGGCGTAGTATACGTGAAAAATGATTGAAGCCCTAAAAGCATGGCGATTGAGCATTTTAGTTTTTAAATAGTGAACAAAAAATTATTGAAAAACTTTTATTGATAAAAAAAGGTTATGAAAAAATAAAAAATTATTCATGTAAGTTTTGCTAAATATTGACTGTCTATTACTGTTCTTGGCTTTCCGAATATTATTTGCTTCTATAGAATGGAGAATGATCAAATTATGATGATGAGTCAATATTCCGACTGATCTAACGCTATATCAGTATCATTCGCCAGAGCGGGAAAAATTCCGCTCAAGCACAACTTGTTGGAAACACTAATGCCTGACTATCGTTCAAAAACATCGACACACGGAAGAAATATGGCTGGCGCACGTGGCTTATGGCGTGCAACAGGAATGAAAGATGAGGATTTCGGCAAACCGATTATTGCGGTGGTCAACTCATTTACTCAATTTGTGCCGGGCCATGTACATCTTAAAGATCTAGGGCAGCTTGTCGCAGCAGAAATTCAGGCAGCAGGTGGTGTTGCTAAAGAGTTTAATACGATCGCAGTAGATGACGGGATCGCAATGGGGCATGATGGCATGCTTTATTCACTACCATCACGTGATTTGATTGCTGACTCAGTTGAATATATGGTGAATGCACACTGTGCAGATGCCATGGTGTGTATTTCAAACTGTGACAAGATTACTCCGGGAATGCTCATGGCTGCGATGCGTCTGAATATTCCTGTTGTTTTCGTGTCTGGCGGACCAATGGAAGCTGGTAAGGTTAAGTTCCGCGGTAATGAAAAAGCGATTGACCTTGTTGATGCAATGGTTGTTGCGGCTGATGAAAGTTATACAGACGAAGAAGTTGAGGAATTTGAACGTTCGGCATGTCCAACCTGTGGTTCATGTTCAGGGATGTTCACTGCAAACTCAATGAACTGTTTAACAGAAGCTTTAGGTTTATCTTTACCGGGTAATGGTTCGATTGTTGCGACGCATGCAAACCGTAAAAAACTATTCTTAAAAGCAGGCCAACTTATTGTTGAATTGGCTAAGCGCTATTACGAACAAGAAGATGCAAGCATTTTACCTCGTTCGATTGCAACCAAGGCTGCATTTAAAAATGCGATGACCCTTGATATTGCAATGGGTGGTTCAACCAATACCGTTCTGCATTTATTGGCTGCGGCAAGTGAAGCAGAAGTTGATTTTACAATGGATGATATTGACGAATTATCACGTCGAGTTCCTGTATTGTCGAAAGTAGCGCCTGCAAAACAAGACGTTCATATGGAAGATGTTCATCGTGCTGGCGGTATCATGGCGATCTTAGGTGAACTTGATCGCGCGAATTTGCTTGATGTATCTGTACCGACTGTACACGAGAAAACTTTAAAAGATGCATTAGATAAGTGGGACATTATTCGTACTGAAGATGCAGACGTTTATGAATTCTATCGTTCATCACCAGGTGGTGTTCCAACTCAAGTTGCATTCTCGCAAAATCGCTATTATTCAACATTAGATGGCGACCGTGAAAAAGGCGTTATCCGTAATGCAGAAAATGCATTCTCTAAAGATGGTGGTTTAGCGGTTCTATACGGCAACATCGCGCTTGATGGTTGTATCGTGAAAACTGCAGGTGTTGATGAATCAATCTTGAAATTTACTGGTACAGCGCGTGTATTTGAGAGCCAAGATGCGGCTGTAGACGCAATTTTGGGTCATGATATTAAAGCTGGCGATGTGGTTGTGATTCGTTACGAAGGTCCACGTGGTGGTCCGGGTATGCAAGAAATGCTTTACCCAACTAGCTATCTTAAATCGAAAGGTTTAGGAAAAGACTGTGCATTGGTAACAGATGGCCGTTTCTCTGGTGGTTCATCAGGTCTTTCGATTGGTCACGTTTCACCAGAAGCGGCTGAAGGTGGTGCAATTGGTTTGGTTGAAGATGGCGATACTATTGAAATCGATATTCCAAACCGTACGATTCACTTAAACGTTGATGATGCGACTATGGCACATCGTCGTACAGTGCAAGAAGCGAAAGGCTGGCATCCGAAAGAAGAACGTAAACGTAAGGTATCAAAAGCGTTAAAAGTTTATGCAATGCATACAACAAGTGCAGCGAAAGGAGCTGTACGCGTTCTATAAAATATTCAATTTTAATAATTGATTATGAATCATGCACCCTTTGACAAGATGAATTGCTATCATGTTAAGGGTGCATTTTTCATGTCTGGTAAATAAAATCAGCTTGTAGAAAAAGGTGTTTTTAGATCATTCTATGGGTTTGCCATAAAATGGTGATAAAATCTTCACCTACGTAGAAACTTGCTAAAAACATGACTTATTTTCTGCGTAAACTAAGGTAGTTATATTTCAATCTCGACTACTGTTTTACCTTGCACTATGATCAAAACAATCTTTGATCTCGCTTAGGATTTATTTTTTAGAGGCACAACTCATGTCACTGCTACGCCGTTGGTTTGACCCTATTCGATCGAGCTGGTTTTACCAAAAGCCTTCTCGTCAAGCGGTGTTACCCACGGAAAATGGTTTAAGTATTTATTTACGACTTGATGATGTGTATAGCTATTTGGCTGTTCAGCAATTGTCTCAGCTAGATGAAATTTTAAGTGATGAACTTAAGCCTTTAAAAATTATTATTTCGCATACGGCTTCTGAACCTCCAAACAGCATGTCGCATGAAGAGTGGCAGAATTATTGTCTGAATGATGCCAAGATATTAGCCAAACAACATCGTTTCGGTTTTGATGAATTTCCAGAAATCCCAAGCCCAGAATCTTTAAAACAAGCGGCAGTCATATTAAAAAGAACCCCATTACAAGGTCAGAACTTCTTCCATCTATTAGAAGATATTTTTCACATGCTTTGGCAACAACAATATGGAAAGTTACGAACTTTACATGCCATGGCAGTTAAACATCAGCTTCCTCAACATTTTTCAGAACGCATTTTTACGGATGAGCCTGTACCTGCGGCATACTTTGAATTTGGTGGACGTAAATATCACGCAGTAGATGATTTATTACGTTTAACTCGTCGTCTGAAGCAGCAAAAATTACTGACGGGTAATCCAATTTTTTTAATTAATCATATCGAATGGCGTGAACATTTGATTAATGATGCTGAGGCACTTACCGAGATTCAGACCCTTCATCCTGAGCTTGATATTTATATTGCTTTAGAAGACCCAATGAGCTGGTTGTTACTTACCTACATTAAAGAAGAGCTGGCTGATTATTATGATATTCAACTAAAAGTTTACCCTTTAAGTTATCAAGGTCGAGACTGGTTTGACTGGAGTTTGGCGACACGTGTTTCTAAACGAACAGGTGTGGCCTTTACACCATTTTGTCGTCCTACTGAGGAAAGCACATTAGAGATGGCAAAGCTTTTCTATAGTGTGCAAGAGAATCAGCAAATCGATACAATTTTTACAATATTGCAGGCAGTTTGGACGAAAGGAAAAGATTTATCTTTCTTAAAACATTTTCAACAGTTACAGCAGCAACTTGGGATTGAGCAGCTAACCGTCCAAGATGTGCAATCTGTTTTGGCGCAGAATGATGCACTTTGCAAAGACAAGCATCAGCCTGATTTACCGGTTTTAGAGCTGCGTATTGATGGTCAGACCTACGTATTTAATAGCTTGTATCGTGTGTGGATGATCGAAAGTATTTTTAGCAATGTATTAGAAGAAAAATATAAAACAGCCTCAACTTTTAATTGAGGCCTACTCCTAAAAACAAGAATAGGGCAGTACCTGTTTTTTCCGTAGCATATTCTTTAAGGAATCGGAGATAAACAGTGACTTTTTTAGCAATTATTATAGTGGTCTTTGCCTTCGCTGGCATGATTAAAGGCATGATCGGTTTAGGATTGCCCGCGGTATCGATGGGCTTACTCACCATCGCAATGAGCCCTTTTCAGGCAGCATCTCTGCTCATTGTCCCTTCAATGGTCACCAACGTCTGGCAGCTTTTTGCTGAAGGACATGTCTGGGCGTTTATTCGCCGTTTCTGGACGTTGCTTGTCGGCATTATAGTAGGTTCTATATGGAGCTTTTTACCTACTTTAAGTCAAAGTCATGGGCATAGTAGTGAAATTTTATTAGGCTGTATGTTGGCCTTATATGGACTCTACGGTTTGTGCGTGAAGAAACTTCCACACTTAGGAAAGTATGAACGTTGGCTATCACCGATTATTGGATATATCGGCGGGGCAGTGACTGTAGCAACTGGTGTCATTATTATTCCAATCGTTCCTTATTTGCAGTCTTTACATTTAAAGCGTGATGAGTTGGTTCAGGCTTTAGGACTAACGTTTACTGTCTCTACCATTTGTCTTGCAGTCTTTTTACACCACAACCCGATGTCGGGAATGACATTGGATTATCGTTTATCTTTTGCTGCATTATTGGCGGCTCTCGTTGGAATGTGGTTAGGTAAAAAAATCCGTTATCGGTTAAATGAGCAGTTATTTCGCCGTATCTTTTTTATAGGTTTGGTGTCATTAGGTCTTTATATGATTTTGCATTAAGCTAATTTTTAAGGGCGATGTTGCAATAAAAAATCTGAAAATTGTTTATAACTGTTAGGCAGTTGATTGAAATTTTGTGTGGCCAAAAGCAGTTTACGATTTGCCCACGCGCCTAGCAGTTGAATGGAATGAAAGTCATAGTCCGATTGCAAACGCTGGGCAGCACGAGCCGGCATAATCGCAATTCCAACGCCTTTGGCGACTACCTCAGCAATCGCCCCAAAATTAGGTAAGCGCAAACGGTACTGTATGTTAAAGCCCAATAGCTTAGCTTGAGTTTCGATGGACTGTTGCAACGAATGGTGGGGTTTAAGGCCAATAAAACCATAATTTAAAGCCTCTACCAAATTCAGCTCTTGGTGTTGAGCTAAATTGTGAGTAGGAGGACAAATCAGAACTAATGGATCGCTAGCAAATTCCTTAGTTTGCAAATGTCTGGTATCAAAAAAACTTGAGACTAGCCCAAGATTTGCAACTCCTTGCGTTAATACCTCTACAATTTCTGAACTTTCTGCCTCATGTAAATCAATACTCATTTCGGGATGAAGCACCAAATATTGTGGTAATAACGGAGGCAAATATTCGCTTTGAGCAGAAGAGTTACACCAAAGCGTTAATGACTCTGTTGTAGGCGGCCTAAACCTCTGCATTTCTTGTTCGAGCTGCTCTTTTTGTGTCATCAGTTGACGGGCATGCTCTACAAACGCGTGTCCCGCTGTGGTGAGCTCCACTCCCGTCGTCTGGCGAATAAATAAGGGCGTTTCAAAATATTGTTCGAGTTTTTTTATACGTTCACTGGCGGCTTGAAGTGAAATTGCAGAGCGGTCTGCACCTTTGGTTAGACTACCTGTAGAGACAATATGAAGAACCAGCTGTAAATCAAAAAAATCAAAACGCATGACAAGGAACGTATTGAAGGCTAAAAAGTCATCATACTAAATCGTAATAAAAAAAGGCAGCTTGCGCTGCCTTTTTGAATTTAGGTTTTATCTTTTAAACTAAACAGCCAATTTAAAATAATGGCTGCAAAAGTTGCGGTACCAATACCACCTAAATTGAAATTACCAAACAATAATTCAAAGTTACCAGCACCTAAAATAATCGTGACCGAAGCAACAATTAGATTTTTATTGTTAGAAAAATCAACTTTGTTTTCGATCCAGATTTTGGCCCCAGCAATGGTAATTAAACCAAACACAACAATAGACGCGCCTGTTAAAACAGCACTTGGAATAGTACTAATAACCGCGCCAAATTTTGGAGATAGACCTAAGAAAATTGCAAAGACACCTGCGATGACGAAAACAATAGTTGAGTACACACGAGTGACTGCCATCACACCAATGTTTTCACCGTAAGTAGTCATCCCTGGAGCGCCGACACTACCAGATAATGTTGTTGCCAAACCATCTGCAACAAATGCTTTACCTAATTGTGGAGTCAGGTTTTCACCAGTCATCGCGCCAACAGCTTTAATATGTCCTAGATTTTCTGCTACTAAGATAAGCGCAACTGGCGCAATAATTAGCATAGCATTCGTGTCAAAAGTAGGATGCGAAAAGCTTGGAATCCCAAACCATGCGGCTTGTGAGATCTGGCTAAAATCGATTGGTTTACCTAAACCTAGCCCATTGGTGGTGATGGCATAAATTGCATATGCCAAGATCAAACCAATCAACAGAAGCAAGCGTTGCAATAGGCCACGAGTAAAGACTGCAATACTGCCCATACAAAGTACAGTAATTAAGGCCATCCACATTTCAAATGGTTGGCCTGCAACACCTTTAATCGTAACAGGTGCAAGGTTCAGACCAATAATCATCACAATGGCACCAGTCACCACAGGCGGCATGAGTTTTTCAATCCAGCGTGTACCAGTAAGCATCACGATAAAACCGATGATGGCATAAAAAACACCACATGCTACGATTCCACCTAAAGCCATAGATAGATTTGGATTGGCACCTGAACCTGTAATATGCCCAGTTGCAGCTGCAACCACCCCAATAAAGGCAAAACTTGATCCTAAGTAACTTGGAACACGACCACCTGTAATTAAGAAAAACAGAATGGTACAGATTCCAGACATTAAAATAGCAAGGTTAGGATTAAAACCCATGAGTAAGGGTGCTAAAACAGTCGCTCCAAACATAGCAAATGCATGTTGAATACCCAAAACAGCACTTTGAACGGGTGGGAGATATTCATTGGTAGAGACTGGCCGATGGTCAATATCACCTTGGTAAGGCTGCCATTTTGGAAACCAATTGGACATAAAATAAGCTCATTATTCTTTAATTGCTGCCATGATACTCTTTCTTGAGAGTGCATTTAATCTCTAGAGAGAAGTATATGAGTGAAAAGTAATTATTTTTTAACGATTGGTATAATTTTAAAAAAACTAAATGTGCGTATTTAGTTATTTTTTTCTTATAAAGATTAATTTTATGATTTTTAAAAAATATTCAAAAAAATAGAAAATCGGAGAAAATTTAAGAAAAATAAAGAACTTTGCAAGTAAAAAGCAGCACATCGAGATGCACTGCTTTATAAAACAATTGGTAAAATTAGCTTAGCCTGTATTACGTAAGCCAGCAGCGATACCCGCAATACTCACCATAAGTGCATGGTCAACAGGAGTGTGCTCTGCCTGACGCTCAGCAAGATAATCACGACGGCGCTTCATGAGTTCAGCCTGTAAAAGATGCAAAGGAAGTAAGTATGGTTTACGAACCTGCATGGATTGATCAAGAACATCATTATTACTCAGAAGCTTTGATTCATCTTTTAAGGTTAATAAAGTTTGCACAGCATCTTTTAGTCGTTGGCGTAATTGGTTACCAAGAACTTTCAAATCTTCATCTTCAGTCAGATGAGACTCGTAATAGAGTGCAATGTTGGCATCGGATTTAGACAATACCATTTCCAGCATATCAATGAGTGTCTGGAAATAAGGCCATTGCTGGAGCATTTCATCAAGTGTTGCTTTTTGCTGATCTGCAATCACTTCATTAATGGCAGCACCTGTACCTAGCCATGCAGGCAACATCAAACGGATTTGTGTCCAAGCAAATACCCATGGAATCGCACGTAAAGACTCGATGCCGCCACTTACTTTTCGTTTTGCAGGACGCGAGCCTAAAGGCAACATCTGTAATTCGAGTTCAGGCGTAACGGTCCGTAAATACTTGACAAAATGTGGGTTTTCACGAACTGTCTGGCGATAGACCTTAACAGAATGATCAGTCATGCGATTCATGAGTTCACGCCACTCAGCCTTAGGCTCTGGTGGTGGTAATAAGGTCGCTTCAAGTGTTGCTGCGGTATAGATTTCAAGGTTTTGCATGGCAATACCTTCTAAACCGAATTTGAAACGGATCATTTCACCTTGTTCTGTGACACGAATTGCACCAGAGATCGAACCCGGCGGCTGTGAGAATAGAGCTTGTTGGGTTGGTGCGCCACCACGGCTAATTGATCCGCCGCGACCATGGAATAGTGTCAACTGTACGCCGTGTGTTTGAGCAATTGCAGTCAGCTCTTCTTGAGCACGATATTGCGCCCAGTTGGCAGACATGAAACCGGCATCTTTTGCAGAGTCGGAGTAGCCGATCATGACTTCGTGTTTACCCTGAATGTGCTGTTTATACCAATGCATATTGAACAGCGTATTCATGGTAGTTGCAGCGCCATCTAAGTCTTTTAAAGTCTCAAATAGAGGAACTACACGTAAAGGATGCTGAATACCTGCTTCTTTTTGCAATAACAACACAGCTAAAACATCACTTGGATATTCAGCCATCGAAATAATATATGCTCCTAAAGACTCAGGTGGTTGGTCTGCCAAAGTACGCATGGTTGCAAATACTTCTTGAACATCTGGATGACCAATCAAACTCCCTTCAGGCTCATTAATATATTTCGGTAAAAGCGGGCGTTTACTTTGTAATTCTTGAATGAGGAAATTTTGGCGCGCTTGTTCAGTCCACGATTCAAAATTACCTAAACCTAAATATTCGGTAATGGCTGAAATCGCTTGGCGATGACGGCCTGATTCTTGGCGAATGTCGAGTTTAAGTAATTCAATACCAAAACAGTTCACACGGTAGATAAAGTCGAGCAGTTGACCATTCGCAATTTCAGGTAGGTTACTGTCGATTAAAGAGCGATAGCACAGCAATAATGGTTGTAAAAGCTCATCTTTACTTTTAATGACATTGCTGTCATCAGCTTCTAAGCCTTGTAAACGCTGAGCTAACCAGTGGCGAGTTGCTTTTAAACGCTCTCGTGTAGCACGTAAATATTCACGATAAGGTTCTGCATGTTGGCTACCAATTGCTTGAATCATTTCTTCAGAACACGTCTGGATTGAAAGTTCCCAACGTAAGTTTTCGATATCTCTTAAATAGAGATCGGCAGCTTGCCAGCGTGATAACCACAGCACTTCTTGGGTAATTTGATGGGTAACATTTGGGTTGCCATCACGGTCTCCGCCCATCCAAGATGCGAAACGTACTGGTGCAATATTAAGTGGTAAATTGAGTTGGCAGTTTTCTTGAACTAATTCATTTAACTCGCGAATGAATTTAGGTACAGCATTCCAAAGTGTTTGCTCAATTGTGGCAAATCCCCATTTTGCTTCATCGACTGGAGTTGGGCGATGCTGTCTGATTTCATCTGTTTGCCAAGCCGAACTAATTTGTTGCTTTAAATTCGCAAGTGCATTTTGGCGTTCGCGTGGGGTAAGTTTTTGCTGATCAAGCTGCGAGAGACATGCGTTAATATCATCATATTTCTGAATCAGGGTACGACGACTCACTTCAGTGGGGTGCGCCGTAAGTACTAACTCAATTTTAAGATCGCAAATTTGCTGGAATAGTTTTTCTGTTGAAATACTTTTATCTTTAAATTTTTGAAATAAGTGAACCAGCGGATTCGGAGAGTTTGCATCCGAATCGAACTCTGCCTGTCTGCGGCTACGGACCACATGATATTGCTCGGCAATATTGGCAAAATTGAGGAAATGAGAAAAAGCGCGGGTGAGAGGAAGTAACTCTTCATCGGGCAGTTCTAAAAATAATTGTTCTAGTTGCTTTTCGGCTTCAGCTTGACCATCACGTGCACCTTTGGCAAGAGCACGGATTTGCTCGATCTGATTAAACAGTTCTTGTCCTGCATGTTGTTTTAGGGTTTCACCTAATAAATTACCAAGTAAGCGGACATCCTCACGCAGTGGCGCATCGATTTGCTGAACCATGCTATTTTCTCCTGTTCTTATTCTTATCGAATATAGCGCGATTAA
Organism: Acinetobacter sp. 22512; assembly: GCF_052044755.1. Lineage (NCBI taxonomy): Bacteria > Pseudomonadati > Pseudomonadota > Gammaproteobacteria > Moraxellales > Moraxellaceae > Acinetobacter > Acinetobacter sp. 22512. Next base: position 15,984 of record NZ_JBQENP010000015.1, read on the forward strand.
CAAACATTCCAAGCTTTGAGCGTAAGAAAATGTGAATTTTTGCTTAAAAAATAACATTTAATTCGCTTATAGTGTCTTAAAAGCTGGCATGCACTCAGCGCAACTTTTGACAATCGGACTTTGGTTTAATTCCGGTATTTGAGCAAGAATAAATTAATTGCGTCACGAATAATTTGCTCTAGCTCCTGTGCATTTGGGGCAGCAGTGATGCCCAGTAAAACCTTGTGATGGCGTACACCAAGCAATAAGGTCAAAAGTAGTTCTGTTTGATAGATCGGATCATCGGCTTGAATGAAACCTAATTGAGCCGCTTTTTGAAAAAACTCAGCTAATTGATTCTCCATTCGTGTATGTGAAGCTTCAAAAAACTGTAGGGCGAGTGGGTTCTGTTCGGCTGCAAGCTCCAACAATACATGATCAAGCTTTAATGCTTCAGGTGAATAAATAATTTGTAAGGCACGTGAACATACAATAAAGAGTGTTTGATAGAAGTCTGCCGATGTATCTAAGTCAAATTGTTTAGTGCACAGTGTCTCTTCACAAGTTTCCGTAATCGCACAGATAAACAGGTTCACTTTATCTTGAAAGTGGTTATAAACCGTGAGTTTAGTAACGCCTGCTTCCTGTGCAATCTGGTTCATGCTAGTACCGTGATAACCGGATTTTAAAAAAATAGCTTTCGCGGCTTGTAGGATACGAGCACGCTTTTCCAGATCTTTGGGGCGACCACTTTGATTAACTGTTTGCACAAAACCCTCTAATAAAAGTTTAGAAAAATAAATATTTATAAGTTTTTTTTAATTAATGTACTCGTAGGTATATTAATTAAAAAACAAACAAATTATGATGCAAGCATATTGTGCCTTAAAAAATCAGTTTGAATAAGAGCGATAAGATATGAATCTGTTAAAACCTCTCATCATGAGTATGGTGATTGTTTGTACGGTCACATTAATGGGATGCAGTAAAGAAGCACCCAAAACAGAAGAAATACCCTATGTGATGGTGGCGCAGCCATTAACCACACTCAATGAACAAAAAAGCTATGCAGGGGATGTGCAGGCTAGACAACAAACGGCTTTGGCATTTCGGGTTGGTGGACAAGTTACGGCGCGCTATGTGGATGTAGGCGACCGAGTTAAAGTTGGACAAGTATTAGCAAAACTCGATGTGGCAGATGCTCAGTTACAATTAAATGCTGCTAAAGCCCAACTGGATAATGCACAGGCTTCAGCAAAAACAGCAGCAGATGAACTTAAACGTTTTCAACAATTACTCCCTATTAATGCAGTGAGCCGTTCGCAATTCGATACGGTAAAAAATCAATATGACGCGGCACAGGCAGCACTACAACAAGCTCGTTCTAACTATGAGGTTTCTGCTAACCAGACAGGTTATAACCAACTCGTTTCTAACAAAAACGGGGTGATTACTGCGCGAAATATAGAAATTGGACAAGTGGTTGCAGCAGGACAAGCTGCTTATCAACTTGCAATTGATGGAGAGCGTGAAGTTGTTATTGGTGTTCCTGAACAAGCAGTTACCGAGATTAAAGTTGGTCAAGGCGCTTGGATCACCTTGTGGTCTAAACCGAATGAAAGGTTTGCCGGATATGTACGTGAAGTTTCTCCGGCAGCGGATCAGTCTCGTACCTTTACAGTGAAAGTTGCACTCAAAGAAGGGCAGTCTGTTATCCAACTTGGACAAAGTGCACGCGTATTTTTTACCTCAACTCAAACCAACGTGATGAGTGTGCCACTTTCGAGTGTTTCAGCAACAGATAATCAGCCTTATGTCTGGGTTGTTAATGCGAATCAAACTTTACGCAAAGTACCTGTAACTGTTGGTGCATATGGCAGAGACAGTGTACCCGTGCTATCTGGTTTAACACCAAATGATTGGGTGGTGATTGGTGGTGTGCATTTGCTACGCGATAAGCAGAAGATTCACCCGATTGACCGTGAAAACCGTGCGGTGAAAATTCAGGGAGCAACCCAACCATGAAATTCAATCTCTCGGAATGGGCATTAAATAATAAAGGTATCGTCCTTTATTTTATGCTGTTACTCGGCATTATCGGCGCGATCTCTTATTCAAAACTCTCACAAAGTGAAGACCCACCATTTACTTTTAAAGTCATGGTCGTACAAACCTATTGGCCGGGAGCAACAGCGAAAGAAGTTTCAACGCTGGTGACTGACCGTATCGAAAAGGAACTGATGACCACAGGTCAATATGACAAGATTATGGCTTACTCCCGCCCAGGTGAGTCGATGGTTACGTTTGTTGCCAAGGACTCGCTGACATCGGCACAGATTCCTGACGTGTGGTATAACGTCCGTAAGAAGGTGAATGATATTCGCCATGAACTGCCAAACGGTGTACAAGGCCCATTTTTTAACGATGAATTTGGGGACACTTTCGGTAATATTTATGTACTGACAGGCAAAGACTTTGACTATGCAATTTTGAAAGAATATGCAGATCGTTTGCAATTACAGCTTCAACGAGTCAAGGATGTCAGTAAGGTCGAATTGATTGGTCTACAAGACCAAAAAATATGGGTTGAGATTTCTAACACTAAAGCGGTGCAGCTCGGAATTCCAGTTACAGCGATTCAAGAAGCCTTACAAAAGCAAAATAGTATGGCAAGTGCTGGCTTTTTTGAAACGGGTACAGACCGTATTCAAATTAGAGTAAGTGGTCATCTACAAAACATTGATGAAATTAAAAAAACACCTTTATTGGTCGGTGATAAAACCATCCAGCTTGGTGACGTTGCTGATGTTTATCGTGGTTTTAGTCAGCCTGCTCAACCACGTATGCGTTTCATGGGTGAAAATGGTATTGGCATTGCCGTTTCGATGCGTAAAGGCGGTGACATTATTGCCCTTGGTAAAAATCTAGAAACAGAATTTGCCCAACTGCAAAAGACCTTGCCACTCGGCATGAAATTGCAAAAAGTTTCTGACCAACCTGTAGCAGTACAACGCAGTATTCATGAGTTTGTGAAGGTACTCGCTGAAGCAGTCATTATTGTCTTGTTAGTGAGTTTTTTCTCTTTAGGCTTCCGTACGGGATTGGTGGTCGCTTTTTCTATTCCATTAGTTTTAGCAATGACCTTTGCCGGTATGAGTTTATTCGATGTCGGACTGCATAAGATTTCACTTGGTGCTTTGATCTTGGCGTTAGGTCTGTTAGTCGATGACGCCATTATCGCCGTCGAGATGATGGCCATTAAGATGGAGCAGGGCTATAGCCGAATTAAAGCCGCCGGATTTGCGTGGAAAACTACCGCATTTCCGATGCTCACGGGAACATTGATTACCGCGGCAGGTTTTTTACCGATTGCTACGGCTCAGTCTAGTACAGGCGAATACACACGCTCTATTTTTCAGGTCGTGACCATTGCTTTATTGGTGTCTTGGATCGCGGCAGTTTTATTCGTACCTTATTTAGGTGAAAAGCTATTACCAGATTTTACCAAGTTAGGACATCAGGCCCCTTGGTATGTCCGTTTGTGGGCAAGATTAACGAAAAAACCGCAACCGCAAACTGTGGCAATTTCACAGGACCATCATTACGATCCTTATCAATCTAGTTTCTATTTACGTTTTAGAAAGATGGTCGAGTTTTGTGTGACCTATCGTAAAACCGTGATTGCAACGACAGTGGGGATTTTTGTACTCTCTGTGCTGATGTTTAAGATGGTACCTCAGCAGTTTTTCCCGCCTTCAAACCGTGCCGAGATTTTAGTCGATTTAAAGCTTGAAGAAGGCGCCTCTTTAACAGCAACAGAACAAGCTGTGAAAAAGGTTGAAAAATTCTTGTCGAAACAAAAAGGTATTGATAACTATGTGGCCTATGTGGGTACAGGTTCACCACGTTTTTATTTACCTTTAGACCAACAATTACCACAAGCCAGCTTTGCTCAGTTTGTTGTACTCGCATCATCACTTGATGATCGTGATGACATTCGTCGTTCGTTAGAAACACAAATTAAGCAGTTACTCCCACAAGTCCGTACTCGTGTGTCATTACTCGAAAATGGCCCACCTGTGGGTTATCCATTGCAATATCGTGTGTCAGGTGAAGATTTAAATCTGGTACGTAAAGAAGCACAGCAAGTCGCTAAAGTAATGAGTGAAAACCCGAATACCACCAATGTGCATTTAGATTGGGGCGAGCCAAGTAAGATCATTTCCATTCAAATTGATCAAGACCGTGCTCGACAAATGGGTGTCTCTAGTCTGGATTTAGCGAATTTCATTAATGCATCAATTACTGGTAGTGCGATTGAGCAATATCGTGAAAAACGTGAACTCATTGAAATTCGCTTACGCGGGGACCAAGCAGAGCGCGTTGAAGTGGCTTCACTGGCAAGCTTAGCTGTGCCAACGAACAATGGAACTACTGTACCTTTAGCTCAAATTGCGAAGATTGAGTATAAGTTTGAAGATGGTTTGATCTGGCATCGTAACCGCTTACCGACGATTACTGTTCGTGCAGATATTCGTACCAATTTGCAGCCTGCTACTGTTGTGGGTGAGTTAGCTGAATCAATGGATAAGTTACGTGCTGAATTGCCAAGTGGCTATCTCATTGAAGTGGGTGGAACCGTAGAAGAGTCTGCACGTGGGCAAGATTCTGTGAATGCGGGTATGCCACTCTTCTTGGCAGTGGTCATGACATTACTGATGATTCAGCTCAAAAGCTTGTCTCGCTCGACCATCGTGTTGTTAACAGCTCCACTGGGTTTAATTGGTGTTGTTTTATTCTTACTGTTATTTAACAAACCATTTGGCTTTGTGGCCATGTTAGGCACAATTGCGCTCTCTGGCATGATCATGCGTAACTCGCTTATTTTGATTGATCAAATTGAGCAGGACCGACAAGCGGGACATCCAACTTGGGAAGCAATTATTGAAGCGACAGTGCGTCGATTCCGTCCAATTATTTTGACTGCTTTAGCCGCTGTTCTGGCCATGATTCCACTTTCGCGAAGTATTTTCTTTGGTCCGATGGCAGTTGCGATCATGGGCGGATTGATTGTTGCCACCTTACTGACATTATTTTTCCTACCTGCACTCTACGCAGCGTGGTTTAAGGTGAAAAAAACCGCATAAAATACATAAATTTTTTGTGAATAAAGGTGCGAAATATTGAAAACTCCAATATAGTAGCACCTGTCTTTACACAAAAAATACAGGATTATTTCACTGCATAAAAAATAGGCAAAATGCAGTGAATTGAGGTGAAATACAGATGGGGCAAGACCATATCGAACAGCATCGCCGCTATATAGTAATTTCTTATGCGTTCATGTTTCTTGCATTGTTTACGGTTATTTTTGCGGCCTTTGCTTATTTGGTCGCTCGTAAAGTGGCAGTTGTAGATAATGCAGAAGTTTGGATTCATGCGCATGCGCTATGGATTATGCGCAATGCGATTCTATTTCTATTTATGGCAATTTTTGCTGTTGTCTGGTTTATTCCGCTCTTCTTCTTTGCATGGGACAGCAATCTTTGGGTCACAGCCTCTACAGTTGCTGGTGTAGTTTTTAGCGCTATTGCGTGGTTATTTCTATTAAATGCATGGTTAAAAGGCTTGTCTAAATATTTAAAAAATAAGGCAGTTTTTTAATATATCTATTTTTTGAACATTTCCCCCTTGTAAATTCGGCTAAAGTCCCCCATTTAGTCGGCAATAGAGTATTGATAAAATTCCGTGAGGAGCACCGCCAAAAATGGCTAAACGTGATTATTATGAGGTTTTAGGCGTTTCAAAAACCGCAAGTGATGATGAGATCAAAAAAGCCTACCGTAAATTGGCGATGAAATATCATCCTGATAGAAACCCTGACAATGCCGAAGCTGAAGAGAAATTTAAAGAAGCTGCTGAAGCTTATGAAGTTTTATCGGATAGCGAAAAGCGTAGCATGTACGATCGCATGGGACATAATGCGTTCGAAGGTGGCTTTGGCGGAGGCGGTGGTGGCTTCGGCGGATTTAGTGCAGAAGATATTTTTAGCCAGTTCGGTGATATCTTCGGTGGCGCATTCGGTGGTGGTGGACGTCAACAGCGTCAACGTCGCGGATCAGATTTACGCTATGTAATGGAACTTACCCTTGAAGAAGCTGTAAAAGGGGTGAAAAAAACCATTACCTTTACTGCTCCAGCACCATGTGATGTGTGTGATGGTAAAGGTTCTAAAAATCCAAAAGATGTTGAAACCTGTAAAACTTGTCATGGTTCAGGACAAGTTCGTATGCAGCAAGGTTTCTTCTCTGTACAACAAACATGTGGTACGTGTCGTGGTCAAGGTAAAATTATTAAAAACCCTTGTCAGGCATGTCATGGTTCAGGTGTTGCCGATCGCCAGCAAACGTTGGAAGTTACAATTCCAGCGGGTGTAGATAATGGTGACCGTGTTCGTTTGAGTGGTAAAGGCGAAGCAATTCGTGATGGCCAATCAGGTGACTTATACGTTGAAGTCGTTGTTCGTGAACACGAAATTTTCCAACGTGATGGTGCCGATCTTTATATGGACGTACCAGTAAGCATTGCTGATGCTGCACTTGGTAAAGAAATTGAAATTCCAACTTTGGAAGGTCGCGTTAGCCTGAAAATTCCTGAGGGAACTCAAACAGGTAAATTATTCCGTTTACGTGGCAAAGGCGTTCGTCCAGTACGTAGCAGCATGGTGGGTGATTTACTCTGCCGTATTGTGGTAGAAACACCAGTCAACTTAAATTCTCGCCAACGTGAATTACTTAAAGAGTTGCAAGCTTCTTTTGATGGCGAAGACAGTGCTTCCTCACCAAAGAAAAAATCATTCTTTGATCGTTTGTTCGATTAATGCTTGATTAGACAAGAAATTAAAAAGAAGGCGGATATTTATAAAATATCCGCCTTTTTATTGCGCTGATGTATCTTATTATTTTTATTCTGCTTAAAAGAAAATTACGTCTGCTTACTTTGTAGGGAGAGCAACATCAATATCATTAACACTTACAGTCGGTTCGCTAGAAGCAAGAGTAGGAGCATTTTCGATCACTGGTGCGGCTACTGCTTCTGCCTGTACAGCTACTTTTGGTGCCTCTGCTGCTGTTTCGCCAATAATTGGGTCAATATCTTCAACTTTAACCTCAGCATTGGCATCGCTTGTTTGAGCTGTAGGCGTTGCTGTTTGAGTATTTACGTTTGTTGTAATACGCGCTTTAGATAAGCTTTCTAATGTGTCTCCTGGCTGGATTGCAGGCTCTGCAAATGCCACTGAACTCATAATCCCCATCATTACTGTAAAGCCAATAATTCTCGAATGCATGCTGAACTCCTTATAGTCATCTTTTTCTCATTCGTGGCTCCGTAGTCTGCCGATCAATTCTTTAACTTTTGTGAAAACAGATTAAATTTCGTCCCAACTCAAAAAATAATTTTTACTTTTTAAGATGAGCAAAGAGTTTTGATATAGTAGGTAAATTACGTAAAACCGAAGATTGGGAAGATTATGTCAGCAGCTCCACGCATTGGTATTTTAGGTGCAGGCGGTCGTATGGGCCGTACGCTTATTCAAGCAGTTCAACAGGCAGGCTATCAATTAGCTGCTGCGGTAGAGCGTCCGGAAAGTAGTTTGGTGGGCACGGATGCAGGTGAGCTTGCTGGTATTGGTTCAGTGGGTGTGAAGGTTTCAGGAAACTTGGCAGAAGTTCTTAAAGACTGCGATGTAATCATTGATTTTACTGCACCAGTTGCAACTGCTCAGCATTTAAAGCTTTGTCGTGAAGCTGGGGTTGCCATGGTTATTGGTACAACAGGTATGTCAGATGAGCAAAAAGCTGAGTTAGACGAAGTTGCTACGCATACCCCAGTGGTTTACGCTGCGAACTATTCAGTGGGCGTAAATGTATCAATCAAGTTACTTGAGCTTGCAGCAAAAGTATTTGGCGATACAGTAGATATTGAAGTGATTGAAGCTCACCACCGTCATAAAGTAGATGCGCCGTCAGGTACAGCATTAATGATGGGCGAAGCAATTGCAGATACTTTAGGTCGTAACTTAAAAGAAGTTGCTGTGTATGGCCGTGAAGGGCATACAGGCCCACGTGACCGTCAAACGATTGGCTTTGAAACCATTCGTGGTGGTGACATCGTTGGCGAACACACTGTCATGTTTATTGGTGAAGGTGAGCGTGTTGAAGTGACTCATAAAGCGACTAACCGTATGAACTTTGCTGCTGGTGCAGTACGAGCTGCTGCATGGGTTGTGGGCCGTGAAGCGCGTAAATATGACATGAAAGATGTTTTAGGATTGAACGACGTACAGGTATAAAACCCTGTACGTATTCCATGTGTAGCGAGAAAAACAAGATAGAGCAGAACATGAATAAAAAACAAATTGCCTTGACCACTCTTCTTTGCTTAAGCAGCCTCTGGACGGGGGCTGCTTCTACAGAAAAAGCTAAACTCAGCTTAGACCGCAATAATATTAAAGTCTGGACCTATCAAAAAACTGATAATCCAGTCTTTCAATATAAGGCTGAAACGACATTTGATGTGCCACTTGAACGCGCTGTCGCTGTGATTTTAGATGTAAATCGTGCTGACCAGTGGGTGCCTTATATGGGCAAAGTTGAAATGTTGTCTCAAGATGAGAAAAAAGGTGAGTTCACACTTTACATGGTGTTGGATTTTCCGTTTCCTTTGAAAGATCGCGATGTGGTTGTAAAAGGAAAAATGAGCAAGGCTGCAAATGGCGTTGTAACAATTAAAAATACTGCAATTAGTGGAAATTATCCGATACAACCTGATGTAGTGCGCTTAACACGCTATGAAGGGGATTGGACATTCCAGAAACTTGCAAATAATAAGGTGAAAGTAACGACCAGTGGTTATGCTGATCCTGCTGGTGCAATTCCGTTGAGCTTTGTAAATATGTTTGTTCAACAGCAACCTTACCAGATGCTGCTCAAAATGAAGCGGGAAGTAACCAGTCCGATTTATGAACACCCTAAATTACCAGATATTTTAAAATAAATAGCTTAAAAAAAAAGCGCCTGAGATCAGGCGCTTTTTTATTAATCTGAACACTGCTGTAAAGCTTGTGCAGGGCTGCTTTCGCGTTTGATTTGAAATAAAACCAATAACAAACCTAACCCAGCCAACAATGCGCCAGCAAAAGATACTGCGCTATAACCCCAACCTAGATCGAGTACTAACGCGCCTGCTGCTGCACCTACTGCATTACCTAAGTTAAACGCACCAATATTCACTGAAGAGGCAAGTCCTGGTGCTTCATGAGCGACTGACATTACACGCATTTGCAAAGGTGGTACTAAAGCAAAGGTTGCTGCACCCCAGATCACTAATGCAATGGCTGCTCCAATCTGGCTTTGCGCAAGAATTGGGAAAGTCACCATCATCACAATCAACAGAACCAAGAAACCAATCAGAGTTTTGTTGATAGACAAATCTGCAAAACGTCCACCCAAATGGTTACCAATTGAGAAACCTACACCAATCAGCACCAACATGAACGTAATGAAAGTCGGTGAAGCATGGGTAAACTCAGTCAAACTTGGCGCAATATAGGTGTAGAGTGTAAACATTGCACCTGCACCGAGTACGGTGGTGAGTAGCGCAAGGACCACAGGAGTACGCGTTAATACCTTTAATTCAGCTTTCACATTTGGTTTTTGGGCAACCATACCTTGTGGGAGCGCTTTCCATAAAGCGAGCATGGTAATTACGCCAAGCAAAGAAATCGCAAGAAAAGACATACGCCAGCCAATGTTTTGCCCAACCCATGTTGCTAACGGTACACCACCAATATTGGCAATGGTTAAACCCATAAACATGGTTGCTACAGCACTGGCCTGTTTATGTGCGGGTACAATGCTTGCCGCTACAACAGAGCCAATCCCGAAGAAGGCACCGTGGTTCAGGCTTGTAATGAGACGAGCACCTAATAAGCTCATATAGCTTGGTGAAAACGCTGCGATTAGGTTACCGACCGTAAAGATCGCCATCAGCAAAATAAGCGCATTACGTCGTGCAAAACCACCAAACCACAAGGTCATGAAAGGCGCACCTAGCATGACGCCAAGTGCATAGCCCGTAATTAACATTCCGGCCGTTGGAATTGAAATTCCTAAATCATTAGCGATATTCGGCAACAGTCCCATTGGTGAGAATTCCGTGGTGCCAATGGCAAAGGCACCAATTGCCAATGCCAATAACGAGAACGCCGTATTTGATTGAGTGTTCATGAGTTTAGTCCCAAACAGGTGCCCATGGCTCTGGGCTAACTTCACGACTGTTGCGGTCGAGCTCAGCAATCATTTGCATTTCAGCTGAAGTTAACTCGATATCCTGTGCTTTTAAGTTGCTAATCAGGTTTTCACGTTTAGTCGAAGATGGAATAACTGCAAAACCACGTTGCAATGCCCATGCAAGTGCAATTTGCGCTGTCGTTGCTTTATGAGCTGCTGCAATTTCAGTTAAAACTGGGTCTTGAAGCACTTTACCGTACGCAAGTGTCATATATGAAGTGACATCAATATTCTTCTCTTGTAAGAAATTTACAAGCTTATGGTTTTGAAGATAAGGGCTTAACTCAATCTGATTCGTTGCAATATTTTCAGCACCGATTGTGTCAATTGCTTGTTGGGTAAGCTCAATATTGAAGTTTGAAATACCAATTTGTTTAGTAAGACCTTGTTCTTTCGCTTCAAGTAAAAGCTTCATAACTTCAGGAATCGAAACGCCTAGATCTGGTGCTGGCCAATGAATTAAAGTGAGGTCAACATGGTCAGTACGAAGCTTTTCTAAGCTTTCTTTTAAGCTTGGAATAAACTTATCTTGAGCAAAATTATCTACCCAGATTTTTGTGGTTAAAAATAAGTCCTGACGTGATACACCGCTTTCGGCAATCGCTTGACCAATTGCTGCTTCATTGTCATAAATTTGAGCAGTATCAATGACACGGTAACCTACGTCTAAAGCAGTTTTAACAGAATCAATAACTGCTTGTTCTTTAAGACGGAAAGTTCCTAGACCAAAACGTGGGATATTCATGTGTTTACCTAAATTTAAATAATCATTTAACTTGATGTGCATTTTGCTTTTTTTATTGTTGCGAAAAAATAGATGAATAAGCAAAATATCTTTGATCATTAGTCAATAATGGAATAAGACATGAAATCGACAATTGAAGAGCTGGTCGCGTTTATCGCAATCGTTGATACGGGCTCTTTTGTTGCGGCGGCAGAACATTTAAAACAAACGCCTTCAGGAGTCAGTCGATCTTTAACACGCCTAGAAGCTAAGTTAGATGTGACTTTGTTAGAACGAACGACACGTAAATTGAAACTCACTCAAGAAGGGCAGCAGTTTTTGGTAAAGGCTCGTAAAATCTTAAATGAGCTAAATGCGGCTGAAGAAGAACTTCAAAAATCTGATCAGGGGACTGCGGGACTTATTCGCATTGATTCAGCAACGCCGTTTGTTTTACACGTGATTGCGCCGTTAATGCATAAATTTCGTGAGTACTATCCAAATATTGAAATTGAACTCAATAGTAATGATCAGGTGATTGATCTATTACAGCAAAAAACCGATGTGGCATTTCGGTTTGGGGAACTTAATGATTCGAGTCTGCATGCCAAATTAGTATGTAGAAGTCGCTTATTTATCGTTGCAAGCCCTGAGTATTTAGCAATTAAGGGTACACCGACACAACCTGAACAGCTTGAACAGCATGATCTGATTGGTTTTACCAGACCTGCATATATCAATAGTTGGCCGATTAAAGTTGGTGATGAATATTTTTTTGCGCAATCAAAAATTAAAGCATCAAGTGGCGAGACGGTACGCCAACTCACGATTAGAGGACATGGTATTGCACGACTATCTGAATTTGAAATTTGGAAAGATATTGAAGAAGGGCGATTGATTGCTTTATTTGAAGACCAAATTGAACATCAATACCAAAGCATCCATGCTGTGTATTATCAACAAGAGCATCTACCAAAACGAATTCGTTTATTTATTGAGTTTTTGGCAGAACAGTTAAAAGACGGTTTTAAAAACGCTCTCTAAAAGTAGTGTAACTGTCAGTTGGAAAATGAACTTCTAAAAGTGGGGTCGTTTGTCCTTGTGATGAATGTTGAGACAGAAAATAGCTTTTTTGATGTTCTCGGCAGCTAAAATACAAAGTTGAATAAACCGAGTTCACCATGACAACTTCATTTGAGCTATTCCGTTTATATTGATAATGAGAAATCGTACTGGTCCCGTCATCAGTGCGTTGCTCCATTTTATAGTCTTGTTGATTTGTCATTTTTAAATAACCTTCTATGAGGCTTTGGCAAACAGTATGTCTGTACTGCTCATCTTTTGGTTGTTGTTGGCAACCAGCTAAAACAATAGTAAATAACAATATAGCTTTTAATTTCATGACTTTGCTACTTTCTGAGTTGATTTCTATAGCCTAAAGGTGTTCTATAAACCAGTACAGATACAGAAATTTTTAAAAAAGCAGCACAGAATGACTTTCCAATATCAGGTTCTTGCCAATCAATTAGCACATCGTATTTATCAAGATGAGCTTAAACCTCATCAGAAACTTATTTCTTTACGAGATTTTGCTCGTCAGCACAGCATTAGTTTAAGTACAGCAAAAAGTTGTTATGAGTTACTTGAGGCGAGGGGGCTTATTTATGTAAAGCCAAAGTCAGGTTATTTTGTGGTAGCTCGTGCACAATCAGGACCCATTCCTGAAAGTCCAGATTTCTTGTCTTTGCCTCGACAAGTCTCAAATCTGGAATTGCATAATCAAATTCAGGAAGCTGCCTTACAAAGCCATCTTGTACCATTAGGCTCTATTCAGTTAACGCCTCATTTTATTCCTGTGGAAGGTTTACGTCGTTCTATTCAACGGGCTTTAAAAAATTGTCAGCCTCAAGACTTTCTTTATTGTAATAAACAAGGGCATGAGCAATTAAGAAAAGCTTTATCTGATCATTGGCGTGAAGATGGGATTTTTATCGCAGCAGAAGATATTTTTATTACCAATGGCTGCATGCCTGCTTTGTCTTTGGTGATTCAACATCTAACAGAAGTAGGCGATAGTATTTTAATTCCGACACCTACTTTTAATGGACAACTACAGCTTATAGCCAGTTTAAAACGACAGATTATTGAAATTCCAGCGCATCATCGTGGTATCGATCTTGAGCGCTTAGAATCATTTATGAAGCAAGGTTTGGCTAAAGTTTGCTTAATGACAGCTAACTATCAGAACCCATTGGGATATTGTTTAAGTAATGCAGAAAAGCAAAAGATTGCTGAATTAGCAGCAAAGTATCAGTGCTTTATTATCGAAGATGATATTTATGGAGAGTGTGGCTACAGTGGTGAGCGGCCATTGCCTATTCGCTATTGGGACCGTGAAGGCTATGTGATTTGGTGTGGATCGGTTTCTAAGTCATTGTCGAGCGCGTATCGGGTAGGGTGGTTCTGTTTAAGTGCGAAGCTACAGCATTTAAGGCTTGAGCTGGTAGCCAGTAATATAGGGGTCAATACACCGCTACAATTAGGCCTAGCTGATTTTATTTATAGTCGTGGTTACAGGGAGCATTTAGAGCAGTTAAGACCGAATTTGATGCGGCAAGTCGAGGAGTATCGTAGTTGTATTTTAAATGCTTTTGAAGGTGTTCCAATTGCACTGAGCCAACCAGAAGGGGGTTATGCCTTATGGATGCAGTTACCTAAAACTGTAGATAGTTTGGCGCTCTATTACACTGCAAAATCTCATGGAATTACCGTAGTTCCCGGGCATGTTTTTGGGGAGGATGAGCGCTATCGGCATTTTATTCGTTTAAATGCAGGTCATGAGTTAACAGCAGATGTCCGCCAAGCAATTAAAGACTTAGCGGACTGGTCACGATAACAGATTAAAATAGCGAGTTAGTCTTATTCTGCAAAGTCTGCCTTAAGCACAATGCGGTAACGTGCTTGACCTGAGTGTAGACGTTCAATTGCTTCATTGAGCTGTGACATTGGAAATAGCTCAATTTGAGGTGCTATTTTTTTGCGTGCAGCAAACTTTAAAAGCTGACGTAGGGCAGCAGGTGACCCCGTAGGTGAACCAGTCACTGACTTAGCACCACCAATAAGAGAGCCAACAGAAACAGGAACAGGCTCAAGCGTAAGACCTAAGAAATGTAAGGTTCCGTTTGGTGCCAGTGTTGCAATAAAAGCAGACCAATTTAGAGTCACATTCACGGTACTTAGCAATAAATCGAATTTACCTTTTTGAGCTTTTACTGCCTCTGTATCGCGACTATTTACCACATGGTCGGCTCCCATTGCTTTGAGTTCTTCTGTTTTGTCAGGATTAGAACTAAAAGCAGTAATTTCACAGCCCCACGCTTTAAGTAGCTTAATGGCGATATGACCTAAACCACCAATGCCAATTACACCGACATGATGCGTTGCCTGAATTTTGTGCTTGAGTAGTGGGTCAAAAACGGTAATTCCGCCACAAAGTAAAGGACCAGCACTTTCAACATCTAAATCTTCAGGGAGGGGAATGGCCCATTGCCAACCTGCACGGACCTTATCGGCAAAGCCACCAGCATGCCCCACGATTGTTGCAACACTTCTGCCTGTACAAAGTACTTGCTGGCCACCAATACATTCATCACAGGCTTGGCAACTTTCAGCTGTCCAACCAATACCGACACGCTGCCCAATTTGTAGACCTTTGGCTTCTGAGCCCAAAGCAACAATTCGTCCAATAATTTCATGACCTGCAACCACAGGGTACACGGTTGAACGCCATTCATTGTTTAAAACAGAAATATCAGAATGACATAAACCACAATATTCAACTTTTACCTCAACCTGATGCGGTTGTAATTCACCTGCGTCAAATTGATAGGGAACTAGTTTTTCACCTGCCTGCATTGCAGCATAAGCTTGAATCGTATTATTGCTCATCGGAAACTCCTTAAGCGGCTTTGAACCGTTCTGGTGGGTTATGAAGCTTTAAATTGACAATCGTTTTCATGATCATCGACCATGCCTACTGCCTGCATAAAAGCATAGCAGGTGGTTGGGCCAACAAATTTGAAACCATTCTTTTTAAGAGTTTTGGAAAGTTTTACACTCAGTTCGGTTTGAGCAGGGGCCTTACGATAATCTACAACATCATTGTTTTGTGGAGCTGCATCTACAAACTGCCAAAGCCATGTAGGAACATCACCGACTTGTACTTTGAGCGCTTGCCAAGCAATAGCATTATCACGAATGGCTTTAAGTTTACCAAAGTGACGAATTAAGCCAGCATCGGATAATTTTAGTTCTAGAAAATCATCTGTAAATGAAGCAATATCTGCAATCGGATGATTAAAAAAATGTTGACGGTAGCTTTCTCTTTTTTTCAGTACGGTAATCCATGAGAGGCCCGCTTGCTGACCTTCAAGACAGAGCATTTCAAATAATCGTGCTTCGTCGTGTTCGGGTTTACCCCATTCTTCATCATGGTAAGCAATATAGAGTGGATCGTCGGAACACCATCCGCAACGTTGAGTTTTCATGATAATGCTCCTTATATTTATCTTAGAATTTTAAAGTTTAAATAGCACCCATTCATTCGGGCGAGTATCCCAATAATACAGTTCTGCTTGTGTTAAGTCTTCAAACTTTAGCCAAAAGTCTTTGCCAACTTTGTCTGAAAAACCGGTACTGATCAGTAGGGCATCATCGCTGATTTCCATGATCCAGCCTTGATAGCTATTGCCATTTAAAACGATCTTTTGCTGGTTGCCAGACTCGGCAAACTCTACTAAGCGATTGATCAGCGCTTCCGACATAAAATGTTCCTAGCGTAAATATGAATAAGGATTAACAGCACCACGACCTTTACCATCTAAGTAAAGACCATAATGAAGATGAGGTGAAGTATAACGTGCATTGCCCGTATTGCCGACATAGCCAATGAGGTCGCCCTTTTTGACATAGTCACCCACATTTAAGCCACGTTTGTGACCATCAAGATGAGCATAATAATGCCATGTCCCGGCTGGACCTAAAATCCAGATGACTTTGCCACCTAAGTTGTTATTGCGAAGATCTGCAACGAGACCTTCGGTTGCACTGTACACTTTGGTTCCACGTGGAGCCAAAATATCAATTCCTTCGTGACTACGGCCCTGACTCCGAGCAGCTCCCCATGTGTCTTTTAATTCATCACGGTCAATACCTTTTACAGGTACAGGTAGTCGACTTGGAAGCTGCATACTTTTGAGTTTGATGACTTGAGCAGGTGGAAGTGGGGCAGGTTTTTTAGGTGCACTGGCACAGGCAGCCAAAAGAATAATCAGAAAACCAAGTGAGAAATGAGAAACAAAACGTCGCACAAAATACTCCCTGTCACAGCCATATCAAAATTATTTTACTCACTATGTCATGAACGGCTTGTCGAGATCAATTTTTTCATGGCGGTTGGAACACCTTTGGCAATGGCTTGTTCCGGACTCAACCATTGGCCTTCAAGTTCAATAGCCAGATGTTCTTTTTGATCAGGTTCCACGTGGAACACATGAGCATTAAGTAACCATGTGAAATGAGTGAAGCTATGACTGATCTGAAAAGTTTGTGCTTGAGGCTGTAGTTTAAATTGCTGGCTTATGCTCAGTCGTTCATGTTCATTTTCTAAAATAGGTAAACAGAATAAACCGCCCCATAGACCATGAGCTTGACGTTGTTGCCAGAACCATTCACCTTCGCACTGAATAATAAGAACATCTGCGGTTCTAACAGGCGGTGTTTTTTTCGGTTTTTTAAAAGGTAATTCTTGTTCTAACCCTTGCTGATAAGCCTGACAATGAGCTTGCATTGGACAATATAAACATAGCGGTTTTTTAGGCGTACAGATGGTTGCGCCGAGATCCATAATCGCTTGAGTGTAGTCATGATTGCGATGTGTAGGGCAAAGCTCTTCAGCGAGTTTCCACATTTCACGTTCGTGTTGTGGTTTGCTTAAGTCATCTTCAATGGCAAAGAAGCGAGCTAAAACGCGTTTCACGTTGCCATCCATAATGACGCCGTACTGACGTAAACCTAAAGACATGAGCGCGCCTGCGGTAGAGCGACCAATGCCAGGTAACGCAATCCATTCTTCTAGCGTTTCAGGAAATTTACCTTGCTGCGTGACAAGACCAGCCGCTTTATGCAAATTGCGTGCACGAGCGTAGTAACCGAGGCCAGCCCAAAAAGGGGCTACTTCATCCCAAGTTGCATGACCTAAAGCTTCTACAGTCGGGAAGCGCTCCATAAAGCGGTCAAAATATTGCAAGACCGTTTTCACCTGAGTCTGCTGTAGCATAATTTCAGAAACCCAAACTTTGTACGGATCATCGGCAACTTGCCAAGGCAAATCGTGACGACCATGTTGATCGAACCAGTTTAAGAGGGCATCAGAAAAAGAAAATTCAGGCATGAACAGCTATAGAAGAGAAGTAAGGGCTAAATTATAGCTGAAATTTAGATGAAATTTTGTTTAAAGCAGACAATGAAAATGAGGGTATTAAAACAGAGACGACTTTGAAAAATAGCAATCTCTGTTTTAATCAGATAAAAGGATTAATCCTTTTGTACACCCCAAAGTTGATCAAGTTTCAACGGTTGGTTTTTATAGTAAGGAATGACATGAATGTGGAAATGATCTGAAGTTTTTCCAAAAACTTCACCATCATTAAAGCCAATATGAAAGCCATCTGGTTGATGACGAAGCTGTGTCTCATGACGGGCAATTTCAAGAAGTGTCAGTAAGCCTTGGTGTTCTTTAGATGTAATATCAAAAAAAGAACTAACATGGCGCAGTGGTGTTACTACACAGTGGCCTTTAGATAACGGATTAGAATCAGGCAAAATTACGGCAAATTCATTCTTATCAATGATGTCATATTCATCAAATTCGCAATACGGACATTTCTTGTCAGTCATTGTTGTATCCTCTCATGTTATTCCATTAAACCCCGAGTGCGGGAAATAAGACTAGGCTTTGCTCTAGCTCAACGGGAGTATAGTTATTGAAGTATGGTTTAAAAAATACAGTAAAAATATTGCAAAGTCATAAACATTTAAGGGAGCAAATGCAAAAAAATCATTTGCTCCAAATTTGCTTCTTTTATTTTAGAGTACGATCTAATAAAGCGTACATTTTAGCAAGGCCTTGTTTTTCCGCTTCGCTATTGTAGCCAAGGTCCACACCGTTCGCTTTAGCTCTTTCATCGGCAAGCGGGTTACTAAAGCCATGTTTAGCACCTTCTAAAACCACTACTTCATGTTTAACCTCAGCAGCTTGCATCTCTTTTTCAAAATTAGCAACATCTTCTAAGGTGACCATACTGTCTAATTCACCATGTAGAACTAAAACTTCACCTTGAATGTCGCCTTTTTGAGCAGGAGCTTTAGGCGTTAATGTGCCATGGAAAGTTGCAGTTGCTTTTAGTGGAGCACCTGAACGCGCAAGATCTAATACGACTTTACCACCATAGCAGTAACCGACAGCAGCAATTTTCTCACTGTTTACTTCTGGTTGAGCAGCTAAAGTTTGAAGCCCAGCATTGGCACGATCAGTCACCGTGTCTAATTCTTCAAATGTCTGCATCATCCATTCATAGGCTTGAGCTGCGGTGGTTGTAACTTTTTTATCACCATACATATCAATTGCAAGCGCAGCATAGCCGTGTTCAGCAAGTTCACGTGCGCGTTGCTCTGTATATTCGTTACGTCCCCACCACTCAGGAGCAACAATCACACCCGCAACAGGTGTTTCGCTATCTGGAGCCGCAAAATAACCAATTAAATGGCTACCGTCTGGTGCAGTATATTGAATTTCACGGGTTTTAATTGCAGTACTCATGACATTAATCCTGAAATTTAAATCGATTTAAATACGCTTGATTAAAGCATAAAAATTAAGAACTAAAATAAATAACTATGTAAAAATCTACATCAAAATAAAAAGATACAAAGCTATAAGCAATAAAAAAGAAGGAAACCAGTTCCTTCTTTTTATGTGATCATGATTAAATTAAGTTCGGCCTCGAGAAATGAACCCAATTACAGCTAGAATTACAGCTACAACTAATAAAATCACGGCAAAGTCTTTAGATAGCCCTGCAACACCACCAAACCCTAATAGACTGGCAATGAGTGCAATTACTGCAAAAATTATCGCCCAACGGAACATAATGCTGTCCTCCTTATTTTTCATTGTCATTTAACTATATAGCGTGTTTTTTACTCGGAATGTGTCGTTTATGTGGTTGAAATGTATATTAAACAATCATTTTGTGATGTCATAAATACAGCTTCTTTTTTAGTACAGACCACTTCAATGCTATACTGATACATCGTTTTATCTCATCAGCTGTTAAAAGATTATGTCTACCGAGACCTCACTTCGACCACTCTTTTGGAAAAACTATCCGTTAGAGCAACTGACTCAGGCTGAGTGGGAAGCTTTATGTGATGGCTGTGGTTTGTGCTGTCTGGTAAAACTAGAAGATGAAGATACGCATGAGGTGGCTTATACCAAGGTGGCCTGTAAGTTACTTGATTGTGGTACAGGGCGTTGCATGGACTATCCGAATCGTCAGCAGCAAGTACCTGACTGCCTGCAATTAACGGTAGAGTCTTTAAAAACAATCCACTGGTTGCCATCAAGCTGTGCCTATAAGCGCTTGAATGAAGGCAAGAATTTACCTTCTTGGCATTATTTAAATACGGGTTCGAGACAAAGCATGGTTAAGGCGAAAAAGTCAGTTGCAGGACGTTGTCTTTCTGAAGTTGATGTCCATGAAGATGATCTTGAAGATTATATTGTGCGATGGGTGCGCTAATTTGGTCTTAAAAGAGAATGTTTGATTACAGCGTATAATAAAGTAACACTTTTATCGTAATTTTTTTGCTCATCTCCGTAATATAACAATAAAAACAAAGGAGATAAAAATGATGAGACGATTAGCAGCCCCCTTATTATGTAGTAGCTTTTTTTTGTTAATGGCCTGTGGGTCTAATAATACCAATTCAAAAAATCCTGAACAAAATACGACTGCAAAAGCAGATCAGTCTGTTGCCATTAAACAAACTTATCAGGTTGAAGCAGTCTCAGATTTTAATGAGCCTTGGGCTGTGACCAGTCTGTCTGATCAGCGTTTATTAGTGACTGAACGGCAAGGTAAATTAAAAATTTTTAACCCTAAAAATAAGCAAATGTTGGATGTGCAAGGTGTTCCAGCGGTGAACTATGGAGGACAGGGTGGTTTAGGAGATGTCATTTTACACCCTGACTTTGCCAAGAATCATTGGGTTTATCTCAGCTACGCTACAAAAGGGCAAGGTGGATCTGGCGCAGTGATTTCACGTGCGAAACTAGATTTATCTCATCCTAATCAGCCAAAACTCACCGATATAAAGCAGATTTGGCAGCAAGTACCTAAAGTCTCGGGACAAGGCCATTATGGACATCGCATGCTTTTTGGTACAGATGGTAAGCTGTGGGTCAGTTCAGGTGAGCGACAAAAGTTTGATCCTGCCCAAAACATGAAAAGTAACTTGGGTAAAATCTTGCGTTTAAATGAGGATGGCACCGCGGCTGTAGGTAACCCTTTTTATAAGCAAGGCGGGGTCACTGCTGAAATATGGTCACTGGGACACCGTAACCCGCTAGGTATGGCTTTTGACCGCCAAGGACAGCTGTGGGTGGTTGAGATGGGACCTAAAGGTGGTGATGAGCTTAATATTATTACCAAAGGTGAAAATTACGGTTATCCAATCGTTTCAAATGGAGACCATTATTCGGGCCAACCTATTCCAGATCATCACACTCGGCCAGAGTTTAAAGCACCAGAAATTGACTGGACTCCTGTTATCTCTCCATCGAGTATGATTATTTATCGCGGCCAACAATTTCCTGCATGGCAAAATAAAGCGTTAATTGGTGGGTTATCTTCTGAAGCAATTATTGTGGTGGATTTAGAGCAAAAGCCTGTGAAAGAAGTGCAAAGACTAGAGATGAAGCAACGTATTCGTGGGTTGCATGAAGCACAAGATGGTTCAATTTGGGTGATTGAAGATGGCTCAAATGCGCGTTTACTCAAGCTGAGTAAGAAACCCTCTTAATGCTAAGCAAGAGCCTGTAAATAAAGAACGTTTCTCATAGATTCAAATTGTAGATTTCTGTGAGACACAATAGACTATAGTGAAAAGACGATAAAGCCATTTGAGATGTCAGACACCCATATTCCACTTCCCGAACGCCTGCGCCCAAGAGACTTGTCTGAAATTATTGGGCAAGACCATTTATTAGGTGAACATGCGCCCTTACGTCAAATGATTGATCAGGGTCATTTGCCTTCTATTATTTTTTGGGGTCCACCAGGCGTTGGTAAAACAACAATTGCTTTACTTTTGGCGCAGGCGATAGACCGTCCATTTGTGAGCTTGTCTGCGCTGAATACGGGCGTAAAAGAATTACGTGAAGTGATTGCAGAAAGTGGTGATTTACTGACACCTGTAGTTTTTATTGATGAAATTCATCGTTTTAATAAATCTCAGCAAGATGCTTTATTGGGTGCAGTTGAAAAAGGCAAAATTACGTTAATAGGCGCGACAACTGAAAATCCATCTTTTGAGGTGAATAGCGCGCTTTTATCACGTTGTCAGGTCTATACTTTAAATAGTTTAGACAGTGAGGCAATTCAGACACTACTCAACAATGCGCTTCAAAGCGATAGATTCTTAAAAGAACGTTACATTCATATAGAAGAATATGATGCGCTGATTCAGTTCGCAGCAGGTGATGCTCGCAAAGCGCTTAATTTACTGGACTTGATTGCAAGCACCTTTGAACCAGAAATTGAAAACACGATTACCAATGCGGTAGTGGTGAAAGTCGCTCAGCAAAATATTGCGCGTTATGACAAATCTGGCGAGCAGCATTACGACCTCGTTTCTGCCTTTATTAAATCAATTCGCGGCAGTGATCCAGATGCAACGCTATATTGGATGGCTCGTATGCTTAAAGGCGGAGAAGATCCGGTTTTTATTGCAAGACGTATGTTGATTGCAGCCTCAGAAGACATCGGAAACTCTAATCCAAATGCGCTATTGCTTGCAGGTGAGTGTTTCCGCTCTGTACAAGCTGTAGGTATGCCTGAGGCTCGAATTATTCTAGGCCAAACAGCAGTTTACCTAGCAACGAGTGCAAAAAGTAATAGTACTTATTTAGCGATTAATAAGGCTCTTGAACTTGCTGAAAAAACAGCAAATTTACCTGTGCCTTTACATTTGAGAAATGCGCCAACCAAGCTTATGAAACAGCAAGGCTATGGTATTAATTATCTCTATCCTCATGATTACCCTGAGCACTTTGTGCTGCAAGACTATTTGCCGCCTGAGTTGAAGGGAACCAAACTCTATGAGTCTGCAAGAAATAAGCGTGAGGTTGAAGGTGAGCGTTTACAGCAACGCAGATGGCAGCAGGAACAATAGTTCCTGCTTTATGCTATTCCAGCTCTTCAGTGACCTGACCATAAATCAGTAGCGTGAACACGCCTGTACCGCCAATAATATTACCAATGGTGGTGGGGACGAGGAAAGTAAACAGATACTTGCTAATAGAAGCTTCTCCTTGCCAGACTAGATAGGACATTTCTGTAGAACCAACCACTACATGGGTAAAGTCACCCAGTCCTATCAAATACGTCATAAAAAAGATGAGCAGAAACTTATTACTGACTGAAGGCAACATCCAGACCAATGCAGCAATTAACAGCCCTGACATAATGCCTTTGAGCAGATTCTGAGTGGCAGAAAAGGAGCCCACATGATGTGCGAGTTCATCCAGTGCTTTATCAATATCCGGAGTAAATAGGTGAGTAGTTAGGAAAAATAAACTCGCCAAAGCTGTTCCAATGATGTTGCATAGAATCACAATGCCCCATAAGCGGCCCACTGCTCGTAATTTATCGAAAGTAAAGGGATTAAATAAAGGCACAACTGTGGTGATAGTATTCTCGGTAAAGAGTTGCATGTGACTCAATATAGCGATTAGAAACCCAATGGTATAACCTACATTAGTGATTAAATCGGTCCAGACTGCATCAGTTGGGAGATAAGCAGCAATAATCGCTTTAAATACAAATGAAAAACTGATGACTAAACCCGCGGCAATCCCTGAAAAGATCAGTGCAGTTGTTGGACGATCAAGCTCTTCGGCACCATCACGGCGGATAATTTCATAAACCAGACGGGGTGACAGTTTCTCATGTTCTTCGACTGCCATTTTTTCACGCCAGCTTAAAGTTTTCTCGACTTTCTTTTCCTCTATTTCATGGTCCATCAGGGTTACTCCTCACTGAATAAATATCTTATATTTATTGTTTTATTTATTGTTAAGGCAGTGTTCAGGATAAATCTAGTCTATTCATAACAGCTTTATGTGTCTTTTTATAAATCGAATGCACAATGATCAGATCATCAATCACAAAATCAAAGAAAAGTATAAGCTCTTAAAGTACGGATGAGTGCCATATAGTCGCCTTGAGAGGCTTTAGCAATAACAGATTCAACCTCTGCCTGACTCCAGCCTTGTTTTAAGGCAGAAGTACTAAAGTTGTTTAATAAGACCAAAGGATTTTCACCAAAATGGATTGGATGATTCATTAATCTCTTTTCAAGCTTAGATAATTCCATAGGTTCATCCTAGTTTTTAAATTTAATTATTGTGAAGTACTTTGTGTTTTCTTAGATTTTAGTGTTTTAAATTAAGCTTATGCAAGTGTTAATTTATAGAAATAGACAAATCTGTCTACATTGTTTGGGGCGCATGGCGCTGAATATAAAAAAACCGGGCTTTAGCCCGGTTGTTTATGAAGTTTTACTGATTAGATGTCAGATAAATCTACGCCTAAACGAGCAGCAACTTCTTCATAAGCTTCAACAACACCGCCTAAACCTTGACGGAAACGGTCTTTGTCGAGTTTCTTCTTAGAGTCTTTATCCCATAAACGGCAGCCGTCTGGAGAGAACTCATCACCAAGCACGATGCGGTCATGGAAAACACCGAATTCAAGCTTGAAGTCCACCAAAATCATGTTGCCTTCAGCAAATAAAGCTTTTAATACATCGTTTACTTTATAAGTTAAAACTTTCATTTGTTCTAACTGTTCAGCAGTCGCCCAACCTAAAGCAATCGCTTGAGATTCGTTAACCATTGGGTCGCCTAGACCGTCATCTTTATAGAACAATTCAAATGTAGGAGGAGTTAACTCTTTACCTTCTTCTACACCTAAGCGACGGCATAGAGAACCAGCTGCGTAGTTACGAATTACACATTCAACTGGAATCATTTGAAGTTTTTTAACAAGCACTTCAGTTGGAGAAAGCAATTTTTCAAAATGCGTTTCAATACCCGCAGCAGCAAGTTTTTCCATGATGAAGGCGTTAAAACGGTTGTTCACCTTGCCTTTACGATCTAGTTGTTCGATTTTTTCGCCGTTGAACGCAGAGGCATCATCACGAAAGACTAAAATCAGATGGTCGGCATTGTCTGTTTCATATACAGATTTTGCTTTACCAGTATAGAGCAAGGTTTGTTTTAACATGAGGGAACCTTTTTAAAAAAAATGCCTAGTAAACGACTAGGCTGGCCAATTTTGGTAAATCTGGTTTAGCACTTCAGCAGCCACATCTGGGCTTGCAAAAGTGTTATCTACATTAAATAGAGCAAGAGTATGACTAGAACCTACACCAGTAAGTTTAAGCACATAAGTATTGTCATTTACTTTAATCGTCGCTTGATTACTACCTTGAGCGATGATGTTGAAATTTAAAGTACTTAAAGTTGCTTTGGTGTACTGCCAGATCTCGGCTGTATTTCCATCAACTTTTAACAACGGATTTTTATTACCGTCAGTCACAAGCTGAGGACGTCCAAGCGCAGTCGTCGTTTGAGCAGAGGCATCTAGTGTCGCATTACCTTGCGTTTGTTCAGGGCGTGGCAGTGCATAGCGGTTGCCACGCTTATTTTCAAACTTCGGTGCGTTATCGATAGCGCGCTGTTCTACAGTTGGTGCAGGATACAAAGGTGTCGCTGGTCGTACAGTTGCATCGGCAGGATATTCAAGCGGGGCAAGTTGCTTGGCATTTTTATAATCTAAAGAGTGATTATTAATTGCGAAGCGACCACAACCAGCTAAACTTAAGGCTGAAACTGCAAGGACTAAACCAAGACGTAATTGCATCATAAATTGCTCTTATTAAATAATTCCCGCATCTTTTAGGGCATTGCGGAGAGGTTCGCGATATTGCTCAGCGAGAGGAGTGAGTGGTAAGCGAATACCAGTATCAATCAGTCCCATCTCATGTAGTGCCCATTTCACAGGAATTGGGTTTGATTCGCAAAATAGAATATTGTGTAAATTTGCAATCTTATTGTTAAGCGTCTTCGCTTGTTGTTCATCTTTGGCAATCGCAACAGCACATACTTCACTCATTGCTTTAGGTGCAATATTTGCAGTAACCGAGATGTTGCCGTCAGCGCCAAGAAGCATAAGTTCCCATGCTGTCTCATCATCACCTGAGTACACAGCCATCTTGCCGTTTAACGCCTCAATTAAAGCTTTACCACGAGGTACGTCACCTGTTGCATCTTTAATGCCAACAATATTCGAGATCTCTGCTAAACGTACAGCTGTGTCGTTTGAAAGGTCTACGCCAGTACGACCAGGTACGTTATAGAGAATAAGCGGTAATTCAACAGCTTCAGCAATCGCTTTATAGTGTTGGTAAAGGCCTTCTTGAGTTGGCTTGTTATAATATGGTGTTACAAGTAAAGCTGCATCAGCACCGAGGTCTTTAGCGGCTTTAGTTAATTCGATTGCTTCACGGGTTGAGTTTGCACCAGTACCGGCAATAATTGGAATACGTTTATTGGCTACACGAATAATTTCTTTAATAACCTGTGTGTGCTCTTCCATGCTCAATGTTGAGGCTTCGCCGGTTGTACCGACGGCTACAATACTGTTTGTACCTTGTTCTATGTGCCACTCAACCAGCTTCTCAAGACCCTTCCAATCTACACCGCCGTCTTTCAACATTGGTGTGACGATTGCGACGATTGAGCCTTGAATGGTCTGTGCTTGCTGAGTCATTTTTAAAAATATCCTATTTATCCATCCGAATCTGAGGTAAGAAAAACAAAATGTGGGATGGTTGCAGTATTTTGATTGTCCAGTTCTAACAATAACAGATTGTTGAATGACAATTATGCAAATTATGACTGATCAGACGCATAAGAACAATACGCCTAACGGATAATCGCGATGTAAACTTGAGGAAAAGATAGGATGTTTTCGTTATTGCGCATTAAGAACACCCAATAAACACAACAATACAGTTGGATTCAGCTGAGCCTTACTTAATATGTACTTTTTTTATGGCAAGATAGAATGCAATTTCCCAGTTGGGATTGAAGATGACATGGAAATGAATAAACAACCACAAAATGCGGTTTTAATCGTAGTTGATGTACAAAATGGTTTTACACCGGGTGGAAATTTAGCAGTTGCTGATGCCGATAGAATTATTCCAACGATTAACCAACTTGCTGGTTGTTTTGAAAATGTCGTCCTGACTCAGGACTGGCACCCGGATAATCATATCTCTTTTGCAGCCAATCATTTTGGCAAGCAACCATTTGAAACCATTGAACTCGACTATGGACAGCAGGTGCTTTGGCCTAAGCATTGTGTACAAGGTACTCAAGATGCCGAGTTTCATCCTGATTTAAATATTCCGACAGCTCAACTGATTATCCGAAAAGGCTTTCATGCTCATATTGATAGCTACTCGGCTTTTATAGAAGCTGATCACTCTACAACGACGGGTTTAACAGGTTATCTAAAAGAGCGCGGTATTGATACGGTTTATGTGGTCGGAATTGCTACGGACTTTTGTGTAGCATGGACTGCTTTAGATGCAGTTAAGCAAGGTTTTAAAACTTTAGTGGTTGAAGATGCTTGTAAAGGGATTGATCTGAATGGTTCATTAGAACACGCGTGGCAAACCATGCAGCAGCAAGGTGTTGTCCGTATTCAGTCGACTGATCTGTTGAGTGAGCGCTAATTATATTGCTCTGGTTTTTAACTTTCATATTTTAATTTTTAGGGATAGAAAGTATGGCTGCATTCCTACGCTTTACCCAATTTATTCAAAAAACTTTTGCCCTATGGGTGATTGTTTTTGCAGCGCTAGCGCTATGGCAGCCTGAATTTTTTGTCTGGCTCAAAGCGTACATTCCATGGATTTTGGGCATTATTATGCTTGGTATGGGAATGACCATGACTGTCGATGACTTTAAAGGGGTATTACAAAGCCCTAAAGCGGTATTGATTGGGGTGGTAGCGCAGTTTGTCGTAATGCCTGGCTTGGCATATGTTTTATGTAAATTATTTAATTTACCGCCTGAAATTGCGGTTGGGGTCATTTTGGTGGGTTGTTGCCCAGGGGGAACGGCGTCAAACGTAATTACCTATATGGCCAAAGGCAATGTGGCGTTATCGGTAGCCTGCACATCGGTATCAACACTTTTAGCACCTGTATTAACCCCTGCGATTTTCTATCTGCTTGCCAGCCAATGGCTAAAGATTGATGCAGCTTCAATGTTTATTTCGATTTCGCAGGTGGTGCTACTGCCTATTGTGATTGGTTTGATTTTAAGAACATGGCTTAAACGTCAGGTCGAATCTTATATTCAAGTCATGCCTTTAGTTTCGGTCATTGCAATTGTAGCGATTGTGGCCGCGATTATTGGTGGAAGCAAAGCAGCAATTTTACAGTCGGGCTTGCTCATTTTAGCCGTAGTGATCTTACATAACGGGCTTGGCTATTTATTAGGTTTTACCGCGGCACGTTTCTTTAAACTACCTTATGCGGACAGTAAGGCCATTGCTATTGAGGTGGGGATGCAAAACTCAGGCTTAGGTGTTGCACTTGCAGCAGTCCATTTTGCTGCTTCTCCGATTACAGCTGTACCAAGCGCAATTTTCAGTCTTTGGCATAATATTTCTGGGCCTGCGCTTGCGACTTATTGGGCAAGTAAACACAAACAAGAATAACTGTATAAACAACATTCATTAGGAAAGAAGGCCAAACGAATAGTTTGGCCTTTTTATTTAAAGCATATTTTAGGGGAGCTAAAGCTAGAACTGGTATGTCTTTTGCTTTGAATTGATGCACTAAAAATAACGTGAATATGAGTATAAATCGTAAAGAAAAATAAGGCATTTCCTTGATGAACCAGATTTTTAAATTATTTATTCCCATGCTCTCAAGCAATTTAATTCTAGTTTTAAGTGGATTGATTGATATTGCTTATGTAGGGCATTTTAGTAACGATCATGTAGCAGCATTATCGGTGACCTTATCTTTATATACAGTGGTTTATGTCATTGGTATGGGGATTCTGCAAGGTGTGATGCTCAAGCTTTCAGAAGCTTATGGTTGCCATGACATACCACGCATTCGTCAAATTTTTATTCAAGGCATCTGGCTGATGTTATGTTCGGCATTGGTGAGTATTGGCTTGCTCTACTTGTTCCGTGATTTGCCCAAATTGTTTGGTGCATCGGAACATGTTGTTTCAATTACTAAAAACTGTATTTGGGCTTTGGTATTTATTTTACCTGCCCATTTACTGATGCGCTTATTTACAGCTTTATCTCAGGTCACTGAAAATGCGCATAAGGTTTTACTATCAGATAGCATTTTCTTCATTCTTAAAATTATTTTGTCCTATCTTTTGATTTATGGCGTCGCTTCATTTTCAATTCCACCACTCGGTGCCATAGGGGCTTTGTTAGCCACTCTCATTGTACGGTGGTTTATGTTGGCTGTTTATTACGTATTTTTCTTGGAAAAAGGATACCTCTTTATTGAGCAACCCGAACAGTCGATTGAAGATAGTCGAGAAAGTCTGCGGATGATTTTAAAAATAGGTATCCCGACAGCAATTATGGCGTTGATGGACGTTGTTGCATTTTGTTCGGTTGCTATTCTGATTTTACCTTTTGGGAGTGTGGTGTCAGCAGCACATCAAATTGTCGCAAGCACTGGCGGCTTCATGTTTATTTTTCCTTCGTCCATTGCCTCGGCCTATAGCATTTTGGTGTCACGATCTATGGGCAGCGGGAACATGGAAGAAGCAAACAAAATTGCCAGACAAAGTATATGGGTGATTATGGCAGTGAGTGGCAGTTTGTCCCTGTGTTTATGGTTGGAACGGGATTTAATTGTCACGTTCTATTCAGACGATTTGGCCGTGCAGATTTTGGCTGCATCGTTGTTGTTGATTGTGTGTCTGTCTCACTTTCTAGATGGCTTAATGACGTTATTGACCTCTTTGTTGCGCTGTTGGGATGTGTCGATTTTACCAATGCTGATTTTCTTGGTCGTGGTGTTATGTTTCGGATTAGGCGGTGGTTGGTGGATGGCCTATAAAGGACTGCATTGGCAGGATATCTCGATTTCTGCGATGGGAATTTATGGCTTCTGGTGGATGGCTGCCATAAGTTATTTAGTGGCTTGTCTAATGAGTGCCATCTGTTTCCATTTTAGAAAACAATTAAGAGGATTTTGATTGAGCAGACAATGATTAAAGAGGATGTTCTACTAACCAATCTTCAATCTCATTTTCAGAAATTACTTCAAAGCCATGGCGCTGCAAAAGCGCCGTGGTGATTCCAACTCCCGTAATTTTCTCACCTTGAAAAGTACCGTTATAAATTTTTTGGCTACCACAAGATGGGCTATTCTCTTTTAAAACCACACAAGTCGCTTTTATTTGCTGCGCAACTTCTAGGGTGCGGTAAGCACCTTTTAAATATAACTCTGTCACATCTAAACCAGATGAATCAGTAATTTTTGCTTTGCCATCAAGCACATCTTGACCTGTTCCGTCCACAATTTCTGCGGGTAAACGGGGAGTGGTAAAACCACCTAATAGCTCTGGGCATAATGCTTGGGCTTTTTTATTGATTAATAGTTGCTTAAGTCGGGTATTTGGACAGGATTTACCATCATATCGAACAGGTTCACCAATTAAACATGCGCTGACTAAAAGCATAGTTTTTCAAACTCAAAGCAAGAGAGATTTTTGAAGATAAGGATCATAAACAGAATATCGAATATGATAATTGATTTTAAAAACAGGCAAATTAAAAGATTACTAAAATTATGCAATTCATAATTAAGTTATGTATTGCATAATTTAATTGTTTTTAGTAGCATCTAATTCAAGGTAAATGGCCATTGGAGATCGAACAAGGATGTTGGTCTCCATAAATCTATAAATGATTTTTAGGAAAAGACGATTTTTAAGGGTTTATTGAAAAATCTCAATCGTACTTTTAGATAACAAAGGACAGTGTGTATGGAAAACAAACACCACATGGAACGGAAATTAATCATTAAAGGCTTTACGCTCATCATATCTTCGTTTTAATGACTCGTTTTTTTCTCATAGGATGCGTTGGGTTAAGCCAATTTGACGGTTCAAGTCTTCACCCAATAGCAACGTATTCTATAGAGAAAGGAGCTGAGTTCATCAGCAATAGAGATAAACGGAACAGGTAATCACCAGAGGGAAACTAGATGGATATTTTAGAGAACCCATTAGAATTATGCGGTTTTGCATTTATTGAGTTTGTTTCAAAAGAAAATGAATTAGATCCAGTTTTTGAGACAATCGGCTTTTCAAAAGTAGCCAAGCATAAATCGAAAGAAGCGTACTTATGGCGTCAAGGAAATATCAATATTATCCTGAATTATCAGCCAGAATCTTATGCTTCATTCTTCTTTAATGAACATGGTCCATCTGCTTGTGCGATGGGTTTTAAAACACGTGATGCAGCAAAAGCTTTCCAAAAAGCAGTAGAACTTGGTGCTGAACCAATGTATTCAAAAGTTGGGCCAATGGAGCTCAACATCCCGGCAATCAAAGGTATTGGTGGTATGCCAATCTTTTTAGTTGACCGTGATATTTATGAAAATGACTTTGTTTTCTTTGATGATGCCGAGAAACGTCCAGTAGGGGCAGGCTTAAATGAGATTGACCACTTAACTCATAACGTCTACAAAGGCCGTATGGAGTATTGGGCAAACTTCTATGAAAAAATCTTTAACTTCCAAGAAATTCGCTACTTTGATATTAAAGGTGAATATACAGGTTTAACGTCTAAAGCATTAACAGCACCAGACGGTAAGATCCGTATTCCGTTAAACGAAGATTCAGACAAAGGAAACGGCCAAATTGCAGAGTTCCTATCTGACTTTAATGGCGAAGGTATTCAGCATATCGCGTTTATTTGTGATGACTTAATCTCGACTTGGGATAAGTTAAAAGGCCTTGGTCTGAAATTCATGACACCGCCGCCAAATACGTATTATGAAATGCTAGAAGATCGTTTACCTGAGCATGGTGAACCGACTGATGAATTAAAACAGCGCGGTATTTTGCTTGATGGTAATACTAAAGACGGTCAGAAAAAGCTTTTATTGCAAATTTTCTCTGAAAACATGATTGGTCCAGTTTTCTTTGAATTTATTCAACGTAAAGATGATGATGGCTTTGGTGAAGGTAACTTCAAGGCGTTATTTGAGTCGATTGAACGTGACCAGATTCGCCGTGGTGTTTTAGAAACTAAATAAATAAGCTGAGCTTTATTCCTGATCTTAAAAAAACCAAGAGTTTGATCTCTTGGTTTTTTTTTATGGCTACTGATTAGCGGCTTTTAATATATTGATTGATGAGGTTCACTTCATTTTTCAAGATTTCAATCGTTTTACTATGAGGATCGACTGGTAAAAACATTTCACTGTCTAGTGCGACAATACAAAACTCAATACTTTGATTTGAGTTAAATACAGGTAAACCCACCGCATTAATTCCTGTCAGTAAATCACCTTTCGCTGCCGACATTTGTTGCTGGCGAATGGTGTCTTTAAGCTCTGTAAATGCTTGCCAGTTTTGTGGTGCGATGTGCAGATCAAGCTCTTGATGTTTTTGCCATTCTATTTCCATTAAGGGACGAACAAAATGTTCTGGAAGATAAGAAGCAAATAGACGTCCCGCAGCAGAATTGACTAAAGGCATAATCGAGCCGACTTTAGTCACAATCGAAATAGGGTGGTTTGATTCAATCGATTGAACCACGACAGGGCCTTTTGGTGACCATTTACTAATTTGTATACCGCAACCAATTTTGTTTTGTAGGTCATAAATTAAATGCTGTACCAGCTGTAGTGTGTCGCTATGCTGGACACAGTTGAGACCTAAGCGCCATGCCTGATCACCTAAAGCATATTGCCCATCATCAAGCTGTTTTGCATATTCCATACGAATAAGGCTAACCAGATAGCGGTGAACCTTGGCAGGATGCATTTCGAGCTTGCTAGACAGATCTTTGAGAATAATAGGTTGATTGTGTTCCAAAAGGGCGTTTAGTACAGATAAACCGACTTCAAGTGATTGAACCCCCCCAGATACTTTTTCTTCAATCATTTAAATACCCTTAATAAATTTACTTCAGCTGTTAAACAGTGACGATCAAAACATAAATTGAAATTGGCGCGTTTTACATCATGCCTGAGCCTAGTGAAAAATAGAAATCACCTTTTTCTATTAGCGAAATTGACATGTTTAATAACCAACAATTTTCTAAAATCACTATGCTCTTATTTATAGCGCAATTTTCTAGAAATTTAGCGGTTTTAAATAATATAAATCGGCATTGATATAGAACTGCTCTTAAAACAATTCTAATCAATGCCGATTTTTTAGTGCGCTCTTTAAAAATTAGGTTCCTAACTCTTCTTCATGCAAGAAATGAGTATGGTGCGGAGCGCGTTTGGTTTTGCTCCATTCCTCTAGCATTTCAGTTTTCATTTCTTCAGTAATTTTTGCAATTTTTTCTTCAGCATGAGCATCGTTATAAGTCAGTTCTAAACGATGGCCATTTGGGTCAAAGAAGTAAATTGAGTGGAAAATACCATGGTTAGTTACGCCTAAAACTTTCACGCCATTTTCTTCTAAATGTTGCTTGGCAGCCATCAGCGCATTTAAGTCTTCAACTTCAAAAGCAATATGTTGTACCCATTGAGGCGTATTTTCGTCTCGGCCCATTTCTGGTTGAGTTGGCAATTCAAAAAATGCCAAAACGTTGCCTTGACCAGCATCTAAGAATAAATGCATATATGGGTCAAAGGCTTTAGTTGACGGCACATGGTCTTCAGCAAAAGCTAAAATAAAGTCCATGTTGAGCATTTTTTTATACCACTCAACAGTTTCTTTCGCATCCTTACAACGATATGCAACGTGATGTATTTTTTTAATGGCAAATGTCATATTAAAACTCCTTTTTACTATTCCCAATCTGGTTGTTGTTCTGGCGCCGCGTTATAAAAGGCTGGGATAGACAAACAATGGTGATAAATCGATTCAATTTTTGGAAACGCAGATAAATCAATCTTGAAGCGTTTCGCGTTGTAAACCTGTGGAATCAGACAGCAATCAGCAATTGTTGCTTGTTGTCCAAAGCAGAATTGTCCATTTGAAT
The DNA here is from genome assembly GCF_052044755.1 of Acinetobacter sp. 22512. Taxonomy (NCBI): domain Bacteria; kingdom Pseudomonadati; phylum Pseudomonadota; class Gammaproteobacteria; order Moraxellales; family Moraxellaceae; genus Acinetobacter; species Acinetobacter sp. 22512. The sequence goes on from NZ_JBQENP010000015.1 coordinate 49,676, forward strand.
CTTGAAGTAGCTGTTCGAGATTTTGAAAGCCTTCAATAATCCAGTGCTGATACCAATAATTTTTCTGCTCATCTGAAACATTTAAGTCATTTTTTAAATATTTCAGTACGCGTAAGTTGTTTAACGGGTGAATATCGCAAGCGATTGCTTGGGAAAAAGCACGGATTTTGGCTCTCTCTTGCACATCACTTGGAAGTAATTTGGTTTCTAGATATTGCTCATCCAGATATTCCAAAATACTTAACGATTGAGACAAGGTTAAATCGCCGTCAATTAAAGTCGGAACTAGAGCACTACGGTTTAACTTTAAATAGTCTTCGCTTTGCTGTTCGTTTTTTACCAGATGAACTGGAACAGTCTCATAAGCTAATCCTTTAATGTTTAGACCAATCCGTACTCTGTAGGCTGCAGAGCTACGAAAGTAACTATACAGCTTCATAGTCAGGCTCCGAAGTTTCTGCAAAATCGAAATTTAATGCAGGAAGGACTGTATTTCGAACTTCACCGAAGCCAATGCGAATACTATTTTTCTCACAGTGACCTTTCATAATGAGTGTATCGCCGTCTTGCAAGAAACCACGAGTTTCACCATTGGCAAGTGTTAAAGGCTTGGTGGTGTTCCATGTAAGCTCAAGCAAGCTGCCATACGAATCTGGTGTAGAACCTGAAATAGTACCTGAACCCATTAAATCACCAACCTGAACGTTACAGCCGCCAATGGTGTGGTGAGTGAGCTGCTGAGCCATAGACCAGTACATATATTTGAAATTAGTTTGGCAAATCACGTCAGCTTGTGCCGATTTCGGGCTTTGAATTTCAACACTCAAATTAATGTCATAACTATTCGCGATATTTTCTTGTAAATACGTTAAAGGTTTAGGCTCTTGTTTTGGGCCTTCCACTTTAAATGGCTCAAGTGCTTCAAGTGTGACTACCCAAGGTGAGATGGCACTAGCAAATGATTTTGAATTGAAAGGGCCTAAAGGCACATATTCCCATTGCTGGATATCGCGTGCTGACCAGTCATTGAGTAATACCATTCCAAAAATATGATCCCAAGCATTTTCAATAGAGATCGGCTGGCCAAGCTCTGTTGGTTTACCAATAACAAATGCTGTTTCAAGTTCGAAATCGAGTTTACGCGTAGCTGAGAAAACTGGGCGCTCTTCATTTGGAAGTTTAATTTGACCAGATGGACGCACGACTTGAGTGCCACTGACGACAACAGAGCTAGCACGGCCGTTATAACCAACAGGCAATTCAGTCCAGTTTGGCAGTAAAGCATTTTTAGGGTCGCGGAACATACAGCCTACATTGGTGGCATGTTCTTTAGAAGAATAGAAATCGGTATAACCAGATACTTGAAGTGGTAAATGCAAAGTAACGCTGTCTTGCTTAACCAAAACTTCCTGACGCAATGCTTCATTTTCTTGAAGCGTTAAATTTTCAACCGAGAGAAGAGACTGTAGTGTCTTACGAACTTTTGACCAGTTGGCTTTTCCAGACTCGATAAATTTATTCAGAGTAGGCTGGTTAAAGTATGTGTCTTGTTCTGAAAGTTTTAAAAGACCATGCTTTTCAAGAGCAGCGAGATCAATCACCCAATCACCAATAGCTACACCAACTTGACGCTCACTTTCGTTAGCTCTGCTAAAAACACCGTAAGGCAAATTATGAATAGTGAAATCTGATTGAGGTGAAACTTCAATAAAAGAGTTTAGTTTTTGTTCCATTTTCGCTTCCTTGTCTTTATCTCGGGTCTTATACAAATAAAAGTTCGGTCTAGGACTGAGCTACTCAATAAGTTTTAACCTTTGCTTAGATCATCTTTTGTCTTATGAGTTTGATATAGACCGAGCACAACCAATTGCTTCATGTCTCTATAATACTGAATTCATAAAATTACGCAATACATAATTTAATTACACATTTCATAATAATTGTCATTTCTTGTATTTTCTGTTTTCATTCGCGGTCATGAGAAAAGTCACGCAATTATTTTTTCATGAATCTCTATGAAAGTTTGATCAATTTATGATATACGTAATTTATTGGAAAAAAATTACGTGACACGGATGAGAATAATCATATGTCAGCACAAGAGCAAGGAAACCTGAAACATGGTTTGAGTAATCGGCACATCCAGCTTATTGCATTGGGTGGGGCGATTGGCACAGGGCTTTTTCTTGGTATATCACAATCGATTAAATTAGCAGGTCCATCGGTCATCCTCGGTTATGCCATTGCAGGATTTATTGCTTTTTTAATGATGCGTCAGCTTGGTGAAATGGTGGTAGAAGAGCCAGTTAGTGGATCTTTTAGTCATTTTGCCTACAAATATTGGGGACCATTTGCAGGGTTCATGTCAGGATGGAACTATTGGGTACTCAATGTACTCGTCTGTATGGCAGAACTAAGCGCAATTGGTCTTTACATTCAATATTGGTGGCCGCAAATCCCGACGTGGGCATCTGCTTTAGCCTTCTTTGTCTTAATTAATGGCATTAATTTGCTACACGTTAAGTTTTTTGGCGAAATGGAATTTTGGTTTTCTATTGTCAAAATCTTAGCGATTTTTGCAATGATTGGCTTTGGTTCATATCTACTTGCAACAGGCACAGCAGGTCCACAGGCAAGCATTTCAAACCTCTGGGCACTTGGCGGTTTCTTCCCGTTTGGTGTTGAAGGCTTAGTCATGGCAATGGCAGTCATTATTTTTGCTTTCGGTGGTATTGAGCTTTTCGGTATTACTGCAGCTGAAGCACGTGACCCTGATAAAACTTTACCTAAAGCTGTGAATCAAATTATTTACCGTATTTTGATTTTCTATATTGCGACGCTTTTTGTTTTATTCTCGCTGTTCCCATGGAACCAAATGGCACAAGGCGGAAGCCCGTTTGTGATGGTATTTGCTTCTTTAGATAGCCAAGGAATTGCAACGTTATTAAACTTTGTGATTTTGACTGCTGCTGTTTCAGTTTATAACGGGACAAGTTATTGCAGTAGCCGTATGTTGTTAGGCCTTGCGCAACAAGGAAATGCACCAAAAGTATTTGCACGTATTAATAAACGCGGTATTCCAACCAATGCAGTGATCCTTTCTGCGGCAGTCACTATTTTATGTGTACTGTTAAATTATATTTTCCCTGAAAAAGCATTTGGTTTACTCATGATGCTGGTGGTTGCAGCGATTGTAATTAACTGGGTTGTAATTTCATGGACGCATTTAAAATTCCGCAAATATATGCAGCGCCAAGGGCAAACAACGAAGTTCCCAAGCTTTATGTATCCGTTTAGCAACTATCTATGCATACTGTTTATGCTGGGTATTTTGGTCGTGATGTCTTTAACACCAGATATGCGTGTTGCGGTCATGATGATTCCTGGCTGGATCTTGTGTTTGATGGTGGCTTACCAATTTAAACGCCGAAAATTAAAAGCTGAGCAGTCTGTACCTGCCTTAGAAGCAGATATTTAATAAATTATTGAGTTGTATCTAAAAAGGACGTCTGACAGGCGTCCTTTTTTTATTTTTAAAATTTAGCAACAGAAATTAAAGGATTTTATTATTGTTATAATATAACATTTCATTAATTTAATGATGAGCAATTTTCCTATTTTTGGTGAAGATAGAGCATATTTATGAAGCGTTATTTCGGTTTAATTTTCTTATCTCTCACAGCATGTAGCATTCAAACACCCAAGCCAACAACCCCTCTGCATACCCAAACACCTTTACCTCAACCTACAAAACCAGTGGTCAAAATAAAGTCTCAACCCGAGGCGTATGTTGCGTGGTTAGCTTCAGCAGACCATCGACAGGCTGTACAAGCTTACAAGCAATTTCTTAAGCAAAAAGGGCTTGCCAATTTAGTTCCAGACCATGAATTATTAAGCTCAGCTCGCGATTGGCAAAAATGTGGAGTTGAGCCTTACGCGGTGCCACCACGGGAGATTTGGTCCAATATTGTTCCGACGCTTAGCATTTTAAAAGCGTTAGTTGAGGATGGCGTAATTAATGATTTTGAAGTGACTTCGGTCTACCGGGCGTTGTCTCTAAACCGCTGTGCAGGTGGTGCTGATGCTTCTCGACATGTCTTTAATGCAGCGCTTGATTTTAGAATTGGGCCAGAACAGCCCAGCGACTTAGACCAGTTCAATATTCAGCAAACTAAAACCAAACTTTGTCAGTTCTGGGCGACAAAAGGTCAAGCGCTTAAGATGGGACTAGGTGTTTATGCTTCAGGACAAATTCATATTGATAGCCAAGGATTCCGTGCATGGGGGCCTGACCATCACTATAGAACCTCAATTTGTCAGGGACTATAAAAGCAATTTTTTCAACGACTAAGTAAATTGATTTAAATAAAAGCGGAATAAAAACTTGATCAATAGTTATGTTATAACATAACATTATTGTGGTTTAGAAATAGATTACGCCTGTGATCTGGCCATACCTAGATGGCCAGCCATGATCAGTTTAAATATTATTCGAAGAGATCAAGCCATGCGCACTGCAATCGCCAACTCATTTGCCAAGCTTCCCGTCACTGTTTTATCAGGCTTTTTAGGTGCAGGAAAAACCACATTACTCAACCATATTTTAAATAATCGTGAAGGCCGCCGTATTGCCGTGATTGTCAATGATATGTCTGAGGTGAATATTGATGCTGCATTAGTACGTGAAGGTGGGGCAGAGCTTTCAAGAACGGATGAAAAGCTGGTTGAAATGAGTAATGGCTGTATCTGTTGTACGCTACGAGAAGATTTATTGGTTGAGGTGAGACGTTTAGCCGACGAAGGGCGCTTTGACCAATTGGTGATTGAGTCAACTGGCATTTCTGAACCGCTGCCTGTGGCAGAAACCTTTACCTTTGAAGATGAAGATGGAAACTCACTCAATGAGTTCGCTCGACTCGACACCATGGTCACGGTAGTCGATGCTTTTAACTTCTTTAAAGATTACAGTTCAGTTGACTCACTGCAACAACGTGGCGAATCATTAGGTGAGCAAGATGAAAGAACTGTAGTCGATCTTCTCATTGATCAAATCGAGTTTTGTGATGTGATTGTGCTGAATAAAATTGATTTGATTGACCAAGCTCAGCAAGACCAGCTTATCGCCATTTTAAAAACATTAAACCCGCGTGCCCGAATTGAAATTGCTCAATTTGGAAAGATTGCCTTAGATAAAATTTTAAATACGCAATTATTCGATTTTGATGAAGCCGCACAAGCACCGGGCTGGTTAAAAGAGTTACGCGGCGAGCATACGCCAGAGACTGAAGAGTATGGAATCAGCAGCTTTGTTTACCGCGCTCGCCGACCTTTCCATCCAGAGCGTTTTTATGATTTGGTTCAGGCTGAATGGCCGGGAGTCGTGCGTTCTAAAGGCTTTTTCTGGTTGGCTGCTGAACCGACATTGGCTTATTCATGGTCACAAGCGGGAGCAATGGCTCGACATGGCTTGGCAGGTTATTGGTGGGCCGCCGTTGCAGAAGAAGACTGGCCGAGTGACCTAGCCAGCATTGAACAAATTAAGAAAAACTGGGATGCCCGCACAGGTGATGCGCGTCAGGAACTGGTTTTAATTGGTATGCAAATGGATGAGCAAGCGTTAATACAGCGCTTAGATCGTTGCTTGTTAAGCGATGAAGAAATGGCTTTAGGGCCACAAGTTTGGCAGAGCTGGTCTAACCCTTTTAAGCAAGAAGATGAAACCATGTTGATCGCTTAATTAAATAAGCCCCTATTTTAAAGGGGCTTATTTTTATGATTTGTCTTTAATAAAAACCTTTCGAATGTAGCTGTTAAGCGGTGTGGAATAATATTTTTCAATCGCTGCGCTGATGATAAAAGTCAGAACCAAATAGCCAATTAAAAGCATAATTTTGATGCTAGAGTCGGTTTGAGCAGGAATAAACGCAACTTTCATAAGGCCCAATACAACCAGATGAAACAAATAAGTTTCGTAACTTCTTTGCCCTAACCAGACCATCACTTTGGTAAATAAGTTATGCGCTTGCGTTTCGGAAGGATGCTGAAAACACAAAATAAGTAAGCCTGTAGCAAAAGCAAATAAGCTGATACCCCATGTACTGACTTCTTTAATTGGTGCATATAAATATAGAGCGGTCATACTCAAAATAATCAACCATGAAAGAGGTTTTTTATAGGACCAATTTGGCTGATATTTATGAGAAAAAATGGCAGTTAAACAGCCCACCGCTATACCATCAAAACTTGAAAAATAATGATATAAATAAGCGCCGCTTTCTTCTCCAAAATGCAGAGATCTAAAATAAGGCCCATATAAAATGACTCCAATTAGCACAGCAATAAAGACCTTATTACTGCGCGTGAGTAGACACAATAATGGAAAAACAAAATAAAAAACTTCTTCCACAGAGAGCGACCACAGCACTCCCAAAGCGTAGTTTACCCAACCGAATTTAATAATCAGGATATTCATCCAGAAGGTTAAAGCTGCAAATATGGTTAAAGGATAAGAGACTTCAATGCCATTCGGTGCTTGGTTCATAAAGGGTTTTAAGTCAAATGAACCGAGTATGCTTACACCTAAAATGAGTAATACCAGACACGGTAAAATACGCGCTGCCCGTCGGATATAAAAATGCTTGAGGTTAATTGCAGAAAATTGTTTGTCTCGTTTTAAAGTGTGATGGGTAATTAAAAAACCCGAAATCACAAAAAACATGGTGACGCCATAATTTCCATTTCTTGCGATGACTGTGCTAAATGCTTCACCTAAAAAATCAAAACCTAACCATGTATCTTTAAGTTTATAGGGAATATTAAAATGATGTAAAAGAACCAAAAGGATAGAGATTCCTCGAAGAATATCTATTTTATAATTACGCATTCGATGTGCTTCCAGTTTTATTAATATACTGTGTGGCAGAAGAATACTATCGATCAGTTATTTTAAATAAAAGTTTTAAGCATCATTTCGTAAACCCGAAAAAATGATATTTTTGTTTTCTTGGATGGGGCACTGGCTTAGCAGAAATAACTATTAAATAAATATTGATAAAATCCTAATATATTTGAATTTCTCTACATAAAACTTTAAATTAGCTCTTATCGAGCTATGTTTATTTTTTAAACTTTTTAAAATCTATTTGATTCATAAATTAACATGTTGTATGTGGTTGTATATACATAGCATGTCAACTAAAATACCTTTTTGCCTGCCGCCTTTTTGAGTATTTGTTATGCCCAGAACATCAAAACAAGAACATACTGAGCTTTCGATTGAAGCTGATAGTCCAGTTCCTTTATATCAACGCGTAAAACAACTGATTTCACAAAAGATTTATGAAGGCTCGTGGGCTGTAAATAAAAAAATTCCTTCGGAAAGTGAACTCGTTAATCAACTCGGCTGTAGCCGTATGACGGTAAACCGTGCGCTTCGTGAATTAACGACTGAGGGTTTACTCGTTCGTATTCAGGGCGTTGGCTCATTCGTTGCTGAAGGGCAAGGCCGAACTGCACTTTTTCAAATTAATAATATTGCCGATGAGATTATTGCACGAAACCATAAGCACCACGCTGAAGTTTTAGTCTTAGAACAAATTTATGCAAATGCAGAGCAAAGCGTGTTAATGCAGACTCGTGAAGGGCAAAGATTATTTCATTCGATTATTGTGCATTATGAAAATGATGTACCTGTTCAGGTCGAAGATCGTTTGGTTGATGCAGCACTGATACCAGATTATCTACAACAAGATTTTAAAACCATTACCCCAAATGCTTACCTCATGGCAAAAGCTCCCGTGACAGAAGGCGAGCACATTGTCGAGGCCGTTTTAGCATCTGCTCAAGAGTGCAAGTGGTTGAAGATTACTAAAGCTGAACCGTGTTTACTCATCCGCCGTCGCACATGGTCAAATAAACAACTCATTTCAAGTGCGCGTTTGATCTATCCGGGTAGTCGCTATTATCTCGAAGGGAAATTTAACCCATGATTGAATTGATCAGGGCCGATCAATATACAAAAATGCTTTGGAAAAATGGTGCAGGTTTTACTTTAGAAATTGCCAGAAGCCAAGGTGAGGCTGATTTCGATTGGCGCATTTCGATGGCGGATGTGACCACTTCTGGGCCATTTTCGCTATTTCCCAATAAGCAGCGCATTATTAGCGTACTCGATGGACAGGGTATGGTATTGCATGTCGATGATCTTCCTGCCAAAACGCTGAACCAAGGTGATATTTTTGCTTTCCATGGCGAGAGTCAGGTCCAAAGTGAACTGTTCGACGGTGCAATTCGAGATTTAAATTTAATTTATGATCCTGCAAAGTTTCGTGCTCGTTTTCAGTGGTTGAATGATGCAGCGGAGCAGGCATTTATCAGTTCGGCAGACCTGATTTTCATTTTTAATCAGGGTAGTGAAACGGAAGTGAACGTTGATGATCATTCCGTTCAGCTTGCTGCTCAAGAAACACTAAAAATTGAGAAAAACGCTGGCTTGACATCGATTAGTTTTCCCAAAAAACAACTCAAAAGCTGCTATGTCATGGAGCTAATTCAACGATAAAACAATATAATTTACTACTTAAAAAGCACATGTCTTGTTAGAAGATATGTGCTTTTTTTATGCCTGATATAAAAATAAATTAATTTAATTCATAAGCTTACTCAATTTTATTAAAAAAATATCAGTCACCCTCTTCACGCCAAAAAATATTTGTGTAGTATATAGATGTATATACAAGTTAATACATTACTATACAAATGCAGAAACAAGTGATGTTCTGCTGATGTAAGCTCAAAGGAAGGAGTCCGCCTGTGACAACAATGACAACAAAATTTCGTGATGTAGAAATTCGTGCGCCACGCGGCACTGAATTAACGGCTAAAAGTTGGTTAACTGAAGCTCCATTACGTATGTTGATGAATAACCTTGATCCGGACGTTGCAGAAAACCCGAAAGAGTTGGTTGTATACGGTGGTATTGGCCGTGCAGCACGAAACTGGGAATGTTTCGACAAAATTGTAGATACTTTAAAAAATCTTGAAACTGATGAAACGTTATTAGTTCAATCAGGTAAGCCAGTAGGTGTATTTAAAACTCATAAAGATGCACCTCGCGTTTTAATTGCAAACTCAAACCTTGTACCGCACTGGGCAAACTGGGAACACTTCAACGAGTTAGACGCAAAAGCACTTGCAATGTACGGTCAAATGACAGCAGGTTCATGGATCTACATTGGTAGCCAAGGTATTGTACAAGGTACTTATGAAACTTTCGTTGAAGCAGGCCGCCAACACTACAACGGTGATTTAAAAGGCCGTTGGGTTCTTACCGCAGGTTTAGGTGGTATGGGTGGCGCTCAGCCTTTAGCTGCAACACTTGCAGGTGCGTGTTCTTTAAACATCGAATGCCAACAAGCAAGTATCGATTTCCGTTTACGTACCCGTTATGTAGACGAACAAGCGACTGATTTAGACGACGCTTTAGCGCGTATTGACCGTTATACAAAAGAAGGTAAAGCAATTTCAATTGCGCTTCATGGTAACGCTGCTGAAATTTTACCTGAGCTGGTACGTCGTGGTGTACGTCCAGACATGGTGACTGACCAAACAAGTGCACACGATCCACTTAATGGCTACTTACCAGTAGGCTGGACTTGGGATGAATACCGTGCACGTGCGAAAACTGAACCGGAAGCTGTTGTAAAAGCTGCAAAACAGTCGATGGCGAAGCACGTACAAGCGATGCTTGATTTCCAAAAAATGGGTGTTCCAACATTTGACTATGGTAATAACATCCGTCAAATGGCGAAAGAAGAAGGTGTAGCAAACGCTTTTGATTTCCCAGGCTTCGTACCTGCATACATCCGTCCATTGTTCTGCCGTGGTATTGGTCCATTCCGTTGGGCAGCGCTTTCTGGTGATCCAGAAGACATTTATAAAACAGATGCCAAAGTTAAAGAGTTAATTCCTGATGATGAACATTTACATCACTGGTTAGACATGGCACGTGAACGTATTAGCTTTCAAGGCTTACCAGCGCGTATTTGTTGGGTTGGTCTAGGCTTGCGTGCAAAACTTGGTTTGGCATTTAACGAAATGGTTCGTAGCGGTGAATTGTCTGCACCAGTTGTGATTGGTCGTGACCATTTAGATTCAGGTTCGGTTGCGAGTCCAAACCGTGAAACTGAAGCAATGCAAGACGGTTCAGACGCAGTATCAGACTGGCCTTTATTAAACGCGTTGCTTAATACAGCAGGCGGCGCAACTTGGGTGTCTTTACATCACGGTGGTGGTGTAGGTATGGGCTTCTCTCAACACTCAGGCGTTGTGATTGTGTGTGATGGTACAGATGAAGCTGCTGCACGTATTGCTCGTGTACTGACCAATGACCCTGCAACAGGTGTTATGCGTCATGCCGATGCAGGTTATGAAATTGCAATTAACTGTGCGAAAGAGCAAGGCCTACACTTGCCAATGATCACGCAATAAAAATACACGGAAGAACTGGCGGTGCTTTTTGCAATTGTGAAAAGCACCGTCTCAGCAGAATATAGTGCAAAAAATTAGGAAGCCAACATGGAATTATTAATCCAACCGGGAAAACTAACCTTAGCCGATTTACGTCAAGCGTACCTCAACCCGATCAAAGTTAAATTAGATGAAAGTGCTTCATCTGCAATTAATGCAAGCGTGGCTTGCGTTGAGAAAATTGTAAATGAAGGACGTACAGCTTACGGCATTAATACAGGCTTTGGCTTACTTGCTTCAACCAAAATTGCTCCTGAAGATTTAGAAAAATTACAGCGTTCATTGGTTCTTTCGCATGCAGCAGGTGTAGGTGAAGCACTTGATGATGCAATGGTTCGTTTAATTATTCTATTGAAAGCAAATAGCTTGGCGCGTGGTTTCTCTGGTATTCGCCGTAAAGTGATTGATGCTTTGTTGGCTTTAATTAATGCCGAAGTTTACCCACACATTCCACTGAAAGGTTCAGTAGGCGCTTCAGGTGACTTGGCACCACTTGCACACATGTCTTTAGTGTTACTTGGTGAAGGTAAGGCGCGTTATAAAGGTGAATGGTTACCAGCAGTTGAAGCTTTAAAAGTTGCAGGTTTAGAACCAATTTCTTTAGCAGCTAAAGAAGGTTTAGCACTTTTAAATGGTACACAAGTTTCAACGGCTTATGCTTTACGCGGCTTATTTGAAGCGGAAGATTTATTTGCCGCTGCAACTGTTTGTGGTGGCTTAAGCGTTGAAGCAATGCTGGGTTCACGTGCACCATTTGATGCGCGTATTCATGAAGTACGTGGTCAACGTGGCCAAATTGATGTGGCTGCGGCTTATCGTGATCTATTAACAGACTCGAGTGAAATTGCACATTCACACGAAGACTGTAGCAAAGTTCAAGACCCATACTCTTTACGTTGCCAACCACAGGTGATGGGCGCATGTTTAACCCAAATCCGTCAGGCTGCTGAAGTATTAGAAATTGAAGCAAATGCTGTATCTGATAATCCGCTTGTTTTTGCTGAACAAGGTGACGTGATTTCTGGTGGTAACTTCCATGCAGAACCTGTTGCAATGGCGGCTGATAATTTAGCATTAGCAATTGCAGAAATTGGTTCATTGTCTGAACGTCGTATTTCAATGATGATGGACCGTCACATGTCGCAACTTCCACCGTTCTTGGTGGCAAATGGTGGTGTTAACTCGGGCTTTATGATTGCTCAGGTAACCGCTGCTGCTCTTGCAAGTGACAACAAAGCGCTTGCTCATCCAGCAAGTGTTGATAGCTTACCGACTTCTGCCAACCAAGAAGACCATGTATCAATGGCTCCGAATGCGGGTAAACGTCTTTGGTATATGGCTGACAACGTCCGTGGCATTTTAGCTGTTGAATGGTTAGGCGCTTGTCAGGGTCTAGACTTCCGTGAAGGCCTAAAAAGCTCGCCTAAACTTGAACAAGCTCGTAAAATCTTGCGCGCTCAAGTGCCTTACTACAGTGAAGACCGTTTCTTTGCTCCTGATATTGAGCAAGCAAGTGAATTACTCTCAAGCGGCTGCTTAAACGAGTTAATTATTCCAAAACTGCTCCCTAGTTTATCTGAAGTGTGATTGATAAAACGGTCACATGGAGTGGCCGAATCTAACTAAATATCCTCAAGGATTGGAGATTATAATGTCACAAAACTCCACACTACAGCGGGGTTTAAACACCCGCCACATTCGTTTCTTGGCATTGGGCTCAGCAATTGGAACTGGGCTTTTCTATGGTTCGGCAACTGCAATTAAAATGGCAGGGCCTTCAGTATTACTGGCGTATATCGTTGCAGGGATTGCAATTTATATCGTTATGCGCGCATTGGGTGAAATGGCTGTCCAAAACCCTGTCTCTGGTTCATTTAGCCACTATGCATCACAGTACATTGGTCCATTGGCTGGCTTTACGACAGGCTGGACTTATGTTTTTGAGATGATCATTGTGGCGTTGGCTGATGTCACTGCTTTTGGTATTTACATGGGGTTCTGGTATCCCGATGTACCACGGTGGATCTGGATTTTATCCCTGATTATGTTCTTGGGTGCAATTAACCTCATTCACGTTAAAGTCTTTGGCGAACTCGAGTTTTGGCTTTCTATTGTCAAGGTGAGCGCTATTGTTGCCATGATTTTAGGTGGAATCGGTTTAATGTTCTACGGCTTCCATGCTGACCATAGCAGTGTGGTACCGGGTATTCAAAACTTATGGATTTATGATGGCTTTATGCCGCATGGGATTGCAGGCTTAGTTGCATGTTTATCTGTGGTTGTATTTGCTTTCGGTGGTATCGAAATTATTGGTATTACAGCAGGTGAATCACAAGATCCGAAAACCACTTTACCAAAAGCAATTAATGCAGTTCCGGTTCGTATTTTACTGTTTTACGTATTAACCATTTTTGTACTGATGTCGATTTTCCCATGGAATCAAATTGGTAGCCAAGGTAGTCCATTTGTACAGATTTTTGAGAATTTAGGCATTCAATCAGCAGCTACAATTTTAAATATTGTTGTTATTACGGCAGCAGTTTCAGCGATTAATAGTGATGTATTTGGTGCTGGTCGTATGCTTTATGGCATGGCAAACCGTGGTCAAGCGCCTCGAGTTTTTCAGAAATTATCACGTAATGGTGTGCCATGGATGACTGTAGTGGTTATGGCTGGCGTGCTATTAATTGGTGTAGTGCTGAACTACCTGATTCCTGAAAATGTATTCATGATCATTGCCTCAATTGCAACTTTCGCAACCGTTTGGGTGTGGCTCATGATCTTGCTTTCGCAAGTCGCGATGCGCCGTAAGTTGTCTACTGCTGAAATTAAGGCATTGGATTTCCCCGTTATTGGTTGGCCGTATGCTCCTGCGTTTGCAATTGGTTTTATGGTATTCATTTTAGTCATGATGGGGTATTTCCCAGATTCACGCCCTGCAATTTATGTGGGAATCACATGGCTTGTTCTGTTAATGATCGCTTATCGTATTTGGGTCAAACCTCAGCAAAATTCGGGAAAGCAAAATAATTCAATTCCGCAAAATATCGAGATAGAAAGCTAACAAGTCAACTGCCCAATGGTTTAACTATTGGGCAGTTTTGAGGAAAGGCGAATGAAAAAACTTTGGCAAAATTGCCACATTGCGACCATGCAAAATGGGCAATATTCCTACATTGAAGATGCTGCAATCGTCACAGAAGGGCATCTCATTCATTGGATTGGAAAACAACAACAACTTCCTGCCGACACTTATTCCGAAACAGTTAACTTAAATGGCGCTTGGGTAACCCCAGGATTCATCGACTGTCATACGCATAGTGTTTTTGGTGGCAACCGTAGTGTTGAGTTTGAAAAACGCTTGCAAGGTGTGAGCTATGCTGAAATTGCAGCAAGCGGTGGTGGCATTGCCAGTACAGTACGTGCAACACGTGAAGCAAACGAAGAACAATTACTAAGCTCAGCACTTAAACGTATTCGCTGTATGCAAAAAGACGGCGTTACAACTATCGAGATTAAGTCTGGTTACGGACTCAATTATGAAAATGAACGCAAGATGCTGCGTGTGATTCGTCAAATTGGTGAAGCTTTACCGATGACGGTCAAAAGCACTTGCTTGGCTGCACATGCTTTACCGCCAGAGTACAAAGACCAAAGCGATGCTTATATCGAGCATATCTGTACAGAAATGCTGCCTAAACTGCATGCCGAAGGTTTAGTCGATGCAGTTGATGCGTTCTGTGAGCATTTGGCATTTTCACCAGCTGAGGTTGAACGTGTTTTTAAAACAGCACAGTCTTTAAATTTACCCGTTAAGCTTCATGCTGAGCAGCTCTCATCGCTAGGTGGCTCAAGTTTGGCAGCACGTTATCATGCTTTGTCGGCTGACCATTTAGAGTACATGACCGAAGATGATGTTAAAGCCATGGCAGAGTCGGGCACGGTTGCAGTGTTATTGCCGGGTGCGTTTTATTTATTACGTGAAACACAATATCCACCGATTGAAAGCCTCATTAAACATGGTGTGCGTATTGCGCTGTCGAGTGATTTAAATCCGGGTACATCTCCAGCACTTTCTTTACGTTTAATGCTCAACATGGGCAGCACACTTTTCCGCTTAACGCCTGAGCAAGCATTAGCGGGTGTCACCATTCATGCTGCACAAGCGCTCGGTTTAGAGCACACACACGGCAGTTTAGAGCAGGGTAAAGTCGCTGACTTTGTGGCTTGGGATATTGAGCATCCATCTGAAATTGTTTACTGGCTGGGCGGCGATTTGCCTAAGCGAGTCGTTCAGCATGGACAAGAAGTTATTTTTTAGACGGTGGCACATGAATCACACATTTAAATGGCAAGGCCGCCATGATGGCGAAGGTGAAGCACACCAACGTATTCACCATATTATGAATAAAACCCAACCTGCTGAATTTGCCCTGATTGGTTTTAGCTCTGATGAAGGTGTGAAGCGTAACAAAGGCCGAGTTGGCGCTGCCGAAGCACCAGATGCAATCCGTACTCAACTGGCTAATTTACCGATTCATCGCCCAGTCAGTATTGTCGATTTGGGTACAGTGACCTGCGAATATGACAATTTAGAGCAAGCACAAACCGAGTTGGCAGAACAAGTCGCAAACAGCTTGCAAAATGGTTTAAAGCCGATTGTATTGGGCGGTGGACACGAAGTTGCATTTGGCAGCTTTAGCGGTCTGTTCCAATATGTACAAGCCCACGCGCCAGATAAAAAAATAGGCATTATTAATTTTGATGCCCATTTTGATTTGCGTGAAGCTGAACATGCCACCTCTGGAACACCATTTTTACAGGCAGCTCGACTTTCAGAACAGCATCAAAAACAATTTAATTATTTATGTATTGGGGTTGCCAACCATGCCAATACTAAAGTTTTGTTTGATACAGCCGATGCTCTAAATTGTTCATATTTACGTGACAATGAGGTTAATATTTTTAACCTAAACAATGTGCTCGCGGCGGTTGATGCTTTTATTGAAAAAGTAGACTGTTTGTACGTTACGATTGATTTAGATGTCTTCGCAGCCGCGGTTGCACCGGGGGTCAGTGCGCCAGCTGTGAAAGGAATTGATTTAGCCACTTTTGAAGCAATTTTTAAGCATATTCAAGAGACTGGCAAAATTAAACTTTTAGATATTGCTGAATGCAATCCAAAATTTGATTTAGACAATAGAACTGCAAAGTTGGCTGCCTATATTGTTTATCAATATTTGTTTTCTTGAGAAACAATTTTTAATGTAGAAATTCAAAAGTGCACTGAGATCGTTCATGTGCACTTTTTTAAGTTCTTGGTCTATTAAAGTCAGATGTGGAATATAGATAGTAACTATAAATAATATAATTAAAAAGAAAATTAATTTATAAAATCATTTAGTTAAGAAAATACTCGATTTTTACACCATTTTATATGCTGCTTGGCACGTAATTTGTTTTGTCTTTATTTTAACCTTTGTTAAATATTTCTGGATAATTAAATGAAAAACAGAACCTTACATTTTGCTTGTATCAGTGTTTTATTTTGGATGTCTCATTCTTCTAATGCTGCAACCCCCGAAATAAATACAAATACCATCGAAAAATCACAATCTAAACAAAACAGTAATGTCTCTGTTCGGGTGAAAGCTTTAAACCAACTTTTACAGGAACAGTGGGAATATACTTTGAAAAATAGTCCTGAAACTGCAACCGTTTTAGGAGATTTACGCTACAACAATCGATGGACAGAGCTTTCAAAAAATCAGATCGAGAAAGATAAAAAAAGTACGCAAAATTTTTTAAAACGTTTTGAAGCGATTGATAGCACAGGATTTTCAGCAACTGATCAATTAAATAAAGATTTAATGATTTATCAGTTGAAAGAAACACTTAAAAATTATGATTTGAAATTGTATGAGATGCCTTTTAATCAAATGTGGGGCCTACATTTACAATTTCCGGGATTTATTAGTTCGATTCCATTCGATAATGCTAAGCAATATCAAGACTATATTGCTCGTTTAAAACAAATTCCTCTTATTCTTGAGCAAGGTATTCAGTTAGCGAAACAAGGCCAAAAAGATGGTTTGATGCCACCCAAATATTTAATTGAAAAGGTGGCAAAGCAGATTAATAGCATTGCAGTTCCCGCAGGGACAGACAGTGTTTTTGCTTCTCCATTAAAGCAATTTCCAAAAAATATTTCGAAAGCAGAACAAGAGCGTTTAAGCCGTGAAGTGCTACAAGCCATAGATCAGAATGTTCGGCCTGCCTATCAAAAACTTGGGGCATTTATTCAGAAAGATTACTTACCCTATGGACGACAACACGAGGGTATATGGAGCTTGCCAAACGGTGACGAGCTCTATCGCTTTTATGTAGAAAACAATACGACAACCTCTGAAAGCCCTGAAAATATTCATCAGCTCGGGTTAAAAGAAGTTGCTCGTATAGAAGCGGAAATGCTGAAAATTGCCAAAGCGAAAGGTTTCAATGACTTAAAAAGTTTCCAACAATCCTTAAAAACAAATCCCGCTGTTTTCCCAAAATCCCGTGAAGAAATTTTAGAGATTTATCGAGGATATATTGCCCAAATGCAGCCAGAGTTGCCGAAGCTCTTTGGTTTATTACCCAAAAATAAAGTCGAAGTTTTACCTGTAGAGCAATATCGAGAAAAAGAAGCGGCAGGTGCGGAGTATCACCAAGGCACGCCTGATGGTTCACGTCCCGGACAGGTGTATGTAAATACTGGCGACTTCTCTGAACGTTCCAAAATATCAATGGAAGCGACCGCTTATCATGAGGCGATTCCTGGGCACCATATGCAGATTGATATTGCCCAAAATCTGCCAAATTTACCGATGTTCCGAAAGCAACCCAACCATACAGCTTATATTGAAGGATGGGCACTTTACGCAGAGCAATTGGGCAAAGATGTTGGTTTCTATAAAGACCCGCTTTCAGACTATGGAAGACTATCGAGTGAGTTGTTCCGTGCTTGTCGTCTAGTGGTTGACACTGGAGTACATTATAAAAAATGGACCCGTCAGCAAATGATCGATTTTATGCGAGAACATTCCGCGTTAGATGAACCAGATATTCAGGCAGAGGCAGATCGCTATATTGCTATTCCTGCCCAAGCATTAGCATATAAGATGGGACAACTGAAAATTTTAGAGCTACGGGAGCTCGCCAAACAGGAGCTTGGAGACCGTTTTGATATCAAAGCATTCCATGACATGATTTTAAATGCAGGAACATTGCCTTTAAATATACTAGATGCACGTATTAAAAATTGGATTAAGGAACAAAAAGCGGCAGCTTAAAATAAAAATCAAAATTTAGGTCAGGTCCTCGTTGGGCCTGATTTAAAAACCAATAGAAAACAGAATATAATTATAAAAAATATATTTTATTTCAGAACTTTAAAATGGAAAAATCTTTAAAAGAATACCAAGCTATTATTTTTGATATGGACGGTACTTTAGTCGACTCCTTTAGCTTTTTTTTAGGTGCTTTAAATCAGCTTGCCAAGAAGTATAAATTTAAATCTGTAGAGCTACATGAAGTAGAGCAGTACAAACATCTTTCACCAAAAGAAATTATGAAAGAGATGAATGTTTCCAGATGGAAACTGCCTTGGATTGCCAAAGATTTCATTCGTTTAATGAAAGAAAGAGATCAAGACGTTTACATGTTTGAGGGCATGCGGGACCACTTAATTGAACTGCATAAGCGGGGATATACGCTCGCAATTATCACTTCAAACTCTAAAGAAAACTGTCAAAATATTCTTGGTACAGAACTATGTGAGCTTTTTAGCCATATTGATGGCGGCTCGTCTATATTTGGCAAAGCTAAACGAATTAAGCGTGTTCTCAGCATTTTGGATGTAAGTAAAAACCAAGCAATTTATGTCGGCGACCAAACCACGGATGGCGAAGCTGCACATAAGGCAGGCATTGATTTTGCTGCGGTAGGTTGGGGGTATACATCGGCTGAAAAATTAAAAACCATTCAGCCCAAAGTCGTGCTCAATGACTTGGCAACCATGAAAGAATTTTTCTAAATATATGAAATGCAGGACAAACCATGAATAACAATAACAACCCGATTGGAATGATTGATTCTGGTTTAGGCGGGTTGTCTCTCTTTAAGCATATTCGGCAGGCCCTTCCGAATGAAGATATTATCTATTTCGCCGACTCGAAATATGTCCCGTATGGAGACAAAGAAAGCGACTGGATTGTTTCACGAACCACGCATTTAATTTCAAACCTAGTTGCTCATGGCAAATGCAAAGCGATCGTGATTGCTTGTAACACCATGACCGCTGTAGCGATTGAAACGATTAGAGCGCAAATTAATGTGCCACTTATTGCCATAGAACCAGCGGTAAAACCTGCTGTGGCAATGACCATGAGCAAGCATATTGCGGTTTTGGCAACTGCCACCACAGTGAAGGGCAAAAACTTAAAAAGTTTAATTGAAACGTATGCGCAAGATATCAAAGTGTCTTTAGTACCTTGTATTGGTTTGGCCGAAAAAATTGAAACGGGCAAAGCGCATACCGCGGAAGTTAAGGATTATTTAAAAAATATTTTGGCGCCGTTAGTCGAGCAAAAAGTCGATACGATTATTTTAGGATGCACACACTATCCATTTGTTTCAGATACGATTCAGGAAATTGTAGGTCGTGATATCCAAATTATTGAGCCTTCGGAAGCTGTAACAGCGCAATTAATTCGGCAGCTCAATCAATATCATTTAAGTTCTGAAAGTCCAAATGAGGGAAATCATATTATTTGGACCAGTTCAGATCCGTTGGAAGTTGCGGACGTAACTTTTTCTTTGTTAGGTACGCATTTACCTGTAAAAGCTATAGAAAAGTAAACTCTAGAAAAGATGATAAGAGGTATATGCTTGTCATCTTATATTTTTATATAAATTGTTAAATTAAAATTAACGATTAATCTATTTTATTAACTAAGTGTATATAACCAAATTTTATATTTTAAATTTAATTAAAAGCTGTAAATATAATAAAGAAAATAATATTATTTAAATATGAATAAAATTATTATATTTAAACTTTTTTATTAAAATAAATTGACGTTCTTTATTATACCGATTATTATCTCGTTGCTGGCCTACATTGCCAGACGGTTTTGACAGACCGTAAGTCCCCATAGCGGATTATAGTTCTACTATAAGTCGTTAGACCCTTGCGTCCCCTTTCTTTGCGGTAGGACGGAAGGGGGACGCCCCGTGCGTGCTGGTCTCTATGGGCACCAGTCTGTCAACCCTCTTTCGTTCTGCCACCCTAATCAATTGACGGTGATTTGATCTGACCCCATAAAGTTGGACAGTTAGTTAAGCAGTTTTTAAAAACTGGTTT
>NZ_JBQENP010000016.1:0-65982 GCF_052044755.1 Acinetobacter sp. 22512
GCAGAACTCCCAATAAAAAGGAGTTGGCTTTGCACATTCTTAATTTCTTGGCAGCGACTGCCAAAAGCTATAACGACACAACTTAAAAATTTAAAGCAGCTTGATGCCCTTTAGGGTTTTCAGGCTTTAAGTCATTACGGCTCAAAAAAACTTGCATTAACAATAAAACTTGAGATGTGCCAAGCACAGTCTTACGGCTTTGCTATGCCATTTTTCTCCCAAAAAAGTATCTAGTTTAGAAACAACAAGAATTTATAACGGTAAAAAATATGCCAAATTTAGTTCTCTCAACACGTGCGATCCAAATTATTAATACATCGATTCATTTGTTTCATCATCACGGATTTCATACCGTGGGCATCGACCGAATCGTGAAAGAGTCTCACACTCCAAAAGCAACTTTTTATAACTACTTTCACTCTAAAGAGCGATTTATTGAAATCTGTTTGATCGTGCAAAAAGAACGCTTAAAAGAAAAAGTAGTCTCAATTGTTGGGTACGATCAAAGTACAAACGTGAAGGATAAACTTAAGAAAATTTATTTCTTACATAGCGATGTAGAAGGGCCGTACTATTTGATATTTAAAGCAATTTTTGAAACGAAACTCAGCTACCCAAAAGCCTATATCACCGCAGTGAGGTATAGAACGTGGCTCATCAATGAAATTTATAGCCAGCTTAGAACATTTAAAAATGATGCGACTTTTCAGGATGCCAAATTATTTTTATATATTATCGAAGGCGCAATCATTCAGCTTTTAAGCTCGGAGGCGGCAATTGAACGGGAAAAGGTGCTGGATTGTTTTTTGGCGGGGTTGGTTTTTAGCTAATGAAAACCAATAGCTCTATGAGATCGAAAAGTTCTAAGCTATAAAGCTTCAGTAATAGACTGAAAATGTTGTTTTAACGTGTTTAAGAAAAGCTGAACCTTTTTTGGAATTTTTGATCCATAGGGCGTGGTTGCATAAAAATGAAGTTTTGTAGAAAAAATGTCTTGAGAGCAATTAATTATCACTCCCTCATCTTCATATTTTTTAGCCAAAAAATCCGGAATATATAAAATACCTTTATTTTTCTTACATAGATCCAAAAGTATTTCTATATTATTGCAGATTAGTTGAGGCGTCGAATTAATGATTTTATTTTCTAAGTCTGTTCTTGAATATAAAAATATATTATGTTTTCTTAATTCTTCTATACTTTTAGGTTTTCCATATTTTTTTAAAAAGGCAGCTGTTGCATAGAAGTTTCTTTTATAGCTATTTAGAATAAAAATATTTTCTTCTCTAACTTCCTCTTCAATTTTTAAAATAATGTCAAATTTATGTTCATTTATACCTAGTGCTTTTTCGGAAAATAATAAATCAATCTCGATATTAGGATATTGAATTAAGAAATTAGAAATAATATCTGAAAAGCAAGTTTGAATAAAAGCATGTGGAGCACTAACTTTTAATATACCCTCTGGGTACTTTTGGTCATAGATGAAGTCATTGGCAGCCAAATCTAACTCTTTAACAATAACTTTACAACGCTGATAAAACTTCTCTCCTGAGCGGGTGAGGTCCATCTTTCGGGTGTTACGCGTAAACAATGATGTACTGAATAAACTTTCTAGATAAAAAATTCTTTTAGAGACTTGATCTCGAGTAATACCTAAATTTCTAGAGGCATTACTAAAATTTCCATTCTCTACGACACTAATGAAAGTATAAATACAGTCTAGTTTATCCATTAAATTTTGAAAGGCTAACTTGGCGTGTCGCTAAACTATATTATGATCTTTTACTTATCAATCATTGTATCTTTTGAGGATACAGTTTGTATTTAAATAGGTATCTAGTAGTTTACGTTTATTTTTGATTTTATATATATTGTCTTTTATTTGGATTACTTGGTGGTTTATAAAAATATATAGGTGGTATTTTAAAATTAAAAAATTTTATCTGGTTTTAAAAAATTATTTTTAAGAGACTGGTTTTATATTAAATACATCGTTTTATTAATACTGGGGTGGATTTTTATAAATGATTAGAAATAAAGAATATCAATGAGGTAAAGAAATGAGTGACTTGATTAATAATAATCCAGTATGGGTTAAAAAGATTTTATCAATTCATGGATTGCTTCCACTTCTTCGAGTTGCATTAGTTTCAGCCTATTTGGTTGGTGGAATTAATAAGTTCATCGGTTTTCATGCGGCTATTGAGGAGCAAGCAAGTTTTGGTTTGCAACCGGCTTGGCTCTGGGCAGCCGCAGCGATTGTGATTGAAATTGTGGGTTCGCTCTTGGTTATTTTTAATCGTTTTGTCTGGTTAGGAGCAGGGGCTTTAGGCTGCTTAACCGCAATAGCGATGCTAGTTGCCAACGACTTTTGGAATCATACAGGTCCTGCATTTTTTAGTACGTTTAATAGTTTTTTCGAACACCTCGGTCTTATCGCTGCTCTGGTGATGGTCACTATTCTTTCTAATTAACAACCAAACAAACAATAAGCTACAGCATCTAATTCTAATAGGAGTCTTTTATGCGTAAATCATTATCAGCTTTGCTTTTAAGCACAATGCTAGTGGGCGCCAATGTTGCCATTGTTCCTCAGGTTTTAGCCAAGACAACAACGAGTGTAAAAAGTGAAGCACCCGGCGTAGCTCCTCAATACGATACAACACATGTGTATGTTAACCCCGAAGACTTCGATAAATTTACCGATAGCTTAGTAGCAACATTTGGGGGAACTAAATCTAAACAAGGCGTTTTTCAGGTCACTCCAACACCAAGCCAGACCATTTCCCAACTTGTATTGACCCCAGTAGGAACATTGTCTGTATTCGGCTTTAAAACACCAGTTCCACATCCTTTTGGCTTGGAAAGAACAGGCTATTTAGTCAAAGATATGGATGCGGCAGTGCAGTCTGCTAAAGCGAATGGCGCCGATGTCATTGTTGAGACATTTCCAGATCCGATCGGGCGTGATGCAGTCATTCAATGGCCGGGTGGCGTGAATATGCAACTTTATTGGCACACCACTAAACCGAGCTATAACAAACTAGAAACTGTGCCAGAAAATCGTATTTATATTTCAAAACAAAGTGCGGATTCTTTTGTTAAAAAATTCGTCAATTTCTCACACGGTAAAGTGGTTTCAGACAATCCTAAAGCGGCTGGTGTAGAAATTGGACGCCCAAATGAAACCTATAGACGTATTCGCGTGGAATCTGATTTCGGCAAAATGACAGTGTTGGTTACCGATGGTCATCTTCCTTACCCATATGGGCATGATATGACGGGTTATGAAGTCAAAAACTTATCTGAGACTTTAGATAAAGCGACAAAATCTGGTGCGACAGTCTTGGTGAATGCCTATAAAACAGATGGTCGCGAGGCCGCGATGGTACAGTTCCCGGGTGGTTATATTGCTGAAATTCATGCCGCTACAAAGTAATTTATTGCCTTAATGATTGATAAAACAACACTCATATTGCTTAAGGGCAATGTGGGTGTAAACGACTAAGTCTTTGCAATGACCTATTGATTACCGTGGAAAACTAGATGGCCCAGCATATTTCTAAAGATAGAAAATATCGAATTAAGTGCTCAGAAACTTACCGTAAAATAATTAAAATAAGTTTATTGCTGACGGGGAGTTTATTTTTTTATGAAGTTACTCATGCGGAAAATGAAGCTTCAAATACAAATGCATGTCCAACTCGTCCAAAAATCTCAACGAATCGCTGGCAGGAAAATTGGGATGTTTTAAAAAATCCATGTGTGCCAAAGAAAATAGGTGATGATTTTAAATATATACCTTTTGGTGATAATAATTATTTATCACTAGGGGCAAATATTCGCGAGCGTTTTGAAGTCAATAATAATGCGAGATTTGGTAGCGGAAATAATCAAGCCGATCGCTATTTAATTCAAAGATTACAAGTTCATGCCGATGCACGTATAGGTGATCATTTACAATTATTTACTCAGCTCAGTGATGCGCGAGCGTTTGATAAAAAGAATATTAGCAGTACCGATCAAAATAGACTTGATGTAGAACAAGCCTTTATTGCGTGGGTGAGTCCTTTAAATAATGGAACTTTTAAGTTTAGAGTTGGGCGTCAAGAGATGGCTTTTGACTTGCAGCGCTTTATTTCGAATCGCGAAGGGCCAAACGTTAGACAAGCTTTTGATGGCATTTGGTCTGGTTATGAATATGGCGATTGGAGAGTTTTAGGTTATCTCACTAGACCTGTTCAGATTGAAAAAGATTCAACTTTTAATGACCACTCGAAAAGCGATTTAAGTTTTAGCGGCTTTCGTGTAGATAAACAAAATGTATGGGGCGGTGAGTTATCTGGTTATTACTCACGTTATGAACGCGATAACGCATCTTTTACAAGCGTTAAGGGAAATGAGATTCGAGACTTATATGATGCTCGTCATATGGGTAAAAAGAATAATATTGATTGGGATGTTGAAGGCATGCTGCAACATGGAAAGATTGGTGGACAAACTATTCAGGCATGGGGACTCAGTAGCATTACAGGGTACACATTTGCTGAACAAGCTTGGTCACCACGTTTAGGCGTCCAGTTTGATATAGCCACAGGCGATAAAAGCGCCAATGATAATGAGCTCAATACCTTTAACCAACTCTTTGCAAATGGCTCATACTTTACTTTGGCGGGTTATAGTGGCTACAGCAATATCATTCACATCAAACCATCTCTTACACTTAAGCCTTCCGATAAACTCACCCTATTAACCGCATTAGGTTTTCAATGGCGTGAAACCACCAATGATGCAGTTTATTTCCAAGGCAATAACAGCATGGCGAACACAGCAGGACAAGGTTCAAGCTGGACGGGAGCATATATTCAACTAAGAGCAGATCAAAAAATAAATTCTAATCTGTCTGTTGCTGCCGAAGGAGTACACTTTGAAGTCGGAGACACGATTAAGAGAGCTGGAGGTAAAGACTCAAATTATCTGGGTGTTGAACTTAAATATGGATGGTAAATCGAGAAGAGAAAAAATATGGGCACAGATTTAAAGCAAACAAAAATTGGCTATTATCAAAATCTAGATATTGAACTGGTGACTTGGGACTGCACCTCGGCTGAGGTTGAACTTTCCTGTGCTTGTATTTTTGAACATGAAATGAATAACCGTTCTTTTTCTGGCGGTTTAGCACATTTAGATGAAGCACTAAATGGAAGGTTAAATGAAATACGGAAAAATAATTGGTTCAGTGCGAAATTGAACGATACTCTTTTAATAAATCAAACGCCATCGACCATACAAGCCTCTAAAGTTTTACTGATAGGAATGGGCGCTCCAGAAGAGTT
The DNA here is from genome assembly GCF_052044755.1 of Acinetobacter sp. 22512. Taxonomy (NCBI): domain Bacteria; kingdom Pseudomonadati; phylum Pseudomonadota; class Gammaproteobacteria; order Moraxellales; family Moraxellaceae; genus Acinetobacter; species Acinetobacter sp. 22512. Next base: position 5,340 of record NZ_JBQENP010000016.1, read on the forward strand.
TACGTTAGAGAGAATCAAGACCGCGATAAAAACTGTTGTAAAGACAACGCATCAACTGGAACTGAAAAGTGTGGCATTTGCCCCTAGTATTTTAGATACAGGTCTGAATCCTCCCTCTGGTTTAAATGAAGTAATGCTGCAAGCTCTCAAAGAGGAACTAGACCGACATCATCAGCTTCATTTGCAAAATTTAGTCAAAAAATCTGAAATTGAAAGATGGGTTTTTGATGCGGGTTTTCAAAATTATGAGGCGAAGGCCGAGCAATATATAAAGTCTTTTTCTAAAATTTTTTATAGCTAATATTTCAACTTATCAATAAACAACTTGTTTATTAAACATGACTCATATAATAAATGGGAACACAACAAGCATCTCTATAGCTTGATCTAGGAGGTCGTTATTTGAAGTTATTTATTATTATATTCATAGTCATTTTTTCTAGTATTGGGCTCATTTGTTTAATCGCACTACTCAGAAATTTAAAAAATTATTCACCATCTGGTGAGCATGATCATTCATCTACTTCAACACATCATTTTCACGATAATAGTCCGAGTCATCATCATAGCTCTAGTTATTCAAATGACTGTTCATCATCATCTTCAGATTCAGGCGGATGTGATGGCGGTGGTGGCGGGGGAGATTAAAAAAAGCCCTTTTATGCAAAGGGCTTTTTTATGATTTAAGGTAAATCGAACCAGATAAATTGACTGTCTTCAGTTGCGTGAATTGTCGCTTTATCTTCAAAAACTAAAGCATCACCTGCTTTAACTTCTTGATCGCCAATGCGAACTACACCCGAAATCACATGCACATAGTTCACTTTTTTAACCGTATCAACCGTTAACTCATGTCCTTTTTCCAATACTGCAGATTTTACTTCTGCATTTTGGCGAATATGCATTGGTGCATTTGCATCAGGTCCTGCAATTAAATGCCATTTGTTTGGATCTTTACGTGGGTCAAGATTAATTTGCTGGTAATTAGGCTCTGCATCTCTTTCATCAGGAATAATCCAGATTTGTAGTAAATGTACAGGCGTATCAGTGTTGTTGATTTCACTGTGGGCAACACCTGTGCCGGCACTCATAAGTTGCCATTCACCTGCTTTAATCTGGCCTTCATTTCCCATGGTGTCGCGATGTGAAATTGCACCATCTAGCACACAAGTTAAGATTTCCATGTTGTCATGGGAGTGCGTACCAAAACCATTATGCGCATCAATCTGGTCGTCATTAATTACACGTAGAGCGCTTACACCCATATATTTAGGGTCGTACCAACTACCAAATGAAAAGCTGTGATAAGACTCTAACCAGCCTGCTTTTACATGACCTCGATCTTCACTACGATGTAGATAAGCATTCATGATCTAATCTCCCAAATTTTTATTTATCTCTTGAGAAATATAGTAATGTTCTATGTGGGCTAAAAAATAGGTTAACTGCAACATGTCGTTGCATAATTGATATGGTCGTATAGTTTTATATTTATAGATCTATGTTGACTCATAAAAAAACCTGCACAAGGCAGGTTTTATTCAAATGATTGCTGATCTTAATTCGCTAAATCAAGGTCATCATATTCATTCAAGGTCTTACCTTGCTGAATATGTTTTTGATAATGTTGAGCACGGAGTATGTCTAGTTCTGAACTTGATACGCCATCTCTCCAATACCCAGCAATACGCACGTCATTTTTATTAAACTGTTTGTCTTCTAGAAAAAACTGGCGTAAAGCTCTGGCTTCTTTGCGTTCGCAAGCCGCCCAAATCGTAATATTGTCATAAGTTTTTAGCGCAAATGCTGCTTTTAAAAGAAGACCTTTTTGTGGCGTGTGATGTTCTTTATGGAACGAATGAATTTTGACGTGGTCATGACGGGGTAATTGGCTAGCAATATCTTTTTCAAAACTCTCAATGAAAATATCAGCACTTACGCCATTTTCCCATTCATTCAATATTGAATATAACGCAGGTACAGCCGTATCGTCGGCAAACATGACCACATGTTTTTTATGTATGAAATTGGGAATGAAATGAGGACGGGGGCCAATAAGCCCGATTTTTGTACCCACTTGAGCTGAATTAAGCCATTCCATTGCTGGGCTTAAATCTTCATGTTTAACAAAATCAATTTCGATTTGAGTGTTTACAGGATTGAACGAACGGACCGTATAGACGCGTGAGATGGGTTGTCCATCTGGCGGATTACTCACAATTAACCGAATTGCCAAATTGGGAGCTTGCCAAAGCTCTGGCTGTAATGTGTTGATTTTTCCTTGAATTCTGACAATGGACGGATACGGCGTATGGATCGAGACGATAGTCATCTCAAGCTGTTCCATATCTTGTAAATGGTCTTTTTCTTTTAGTAACTCGCCATATTCTTGTTTCGATTTTTCTGCAATTTTTGTCATACATATAACCCAAGCTTCATGATTACTATAGAGCGTAATAATTGATATAGATGTAGTCTCTCTATTCATTACGATAACTAAGTTAGCCCTAAATGTAAATAATAATCATTATTAATTGTGGTTTTTAGTTCATAAATATAGACCTCTAAACGATTAGACCTAAGGTTAAAAATTATCTTATTGTTTTGATATTTATGATTTTTCATAAATGACTTTTAAAACGAGAAAATTGATATTTCTCTTAATATTAATTGTAAATGATTATCATTTGTATTATTGTGCTGGGATATCTATTATTCGAACAAACAGCGATAAAGACGACATTTTTATAACTTTGTTTTGAATATTAGGTTGGGTGGTATTGCATAAAGAATAGGGTGAGGACCAAGATAAATGCTAAAAGATTTGAGTCAAAATTTAGGGCAAATGAATGATAAAAATAACAACGTAGAAAATTTCTTAAAGCAAATTTATGAAAATATTTTTGATCAAAATTCCAATCGAACAGCACTTATTTTTGAAGACCGTAGCATTAGTTATGCTGAGGTAGGGACTCAGGTCGCCAAAGTTATGTATGCGCTAAAAAAGCAAGATTTGGCGACAGGGTCAGTGGTTGCAATTTGTTTGAGAAAAAGTCCTGAGCATATTTATACCGCTTTGGCATGTGCGCTCACAGGCATCATTTGGTTACCTGTAGATATGGATTCTCCGCCGTCGAGACTGAACTATTTATTGACGAATAGTCGGGCAGATGTTGTGGTAAGTGACTTATCCATTGCTGGTGTTCAAAACCTAAATATTAATGAAATTTTATCGGCTACAACTGAGTATAAACCGAGCTTTAATGCCGAAATTAACCGACTTCCGGCATATTATTTATATACTTCGGGAAGTACAGGGACTCCGAAATGTGTGGTCCTAAATAATCAAGCCACTGAAAACACGCTACAACAAACGATCTCGGAATGGGGAATTACTGCTGACGATGTGATTATGGCGGTAACACCGTTTCATCATGATATGTCGGTATTTGATGTATTTGCTTCAATGGCAGTGGGCGCAACTTTGGTGGTGCCATCCTTTGAGCAAAGTAAAAATGCTGTTGCCTGGGCCAATTTAGTAGATCGTTACAAGGTTACGCTTTGGAGCAGTGTGCCTGCTATTGTCGATATGCTGTTCAGTGTAGCTCAAAAAGAACAACTACAGTCTTTGCGTTTAATTGCCCAAGGCGGCGACTATATCAAACCTTCACTCATCTCGAAGTTAAGAAAACAATTGCCTAACGCTCGTTTATTTTCATTAGGTGGACCTACCGAGACCACAATTTGGAGTATATGGCATGAAATAAATGAGGAAGATCAGGAAATTATTCCGTATGGAAAAGCTTTAGAAAATAACCATTATTTTATTTTGGATGAAAATCTGAAGCCTTGCCAAATGGGCGAGGTCGGTACGATGTATATGACTGGTTTGAATTTATCAAATGGTTATTTACTTGATGGGGAAATTTATTATAAAGATTTCGTTGAAATTCAAGTGAGTGAAAATGAAACTCAAACTGCTTTTCGCATGAGTGATCAAGGATATTTTAGGGAAGATGGAAATGTTATTTTTGCTGGGCGTGAGGAAGGTTATTTAAAGATAAAAGGCGTGAGAATCTCTGGGGCCGAGGTTGAAAATGCTTTAACGAAGAACCCGTATATTCATAATTGTGTGGTGGTAAGTTGTGTACATCCAACGGCTGAAACTCAAGAGTTAGTCGCCGTTTATACCCTAGAAAATAAAAAAACTACTCGCTTAAATAGCCCCGAATTAAAGAACTTTTTAAAAGTGCATTTGCCAAGTTCTCATATTCCTTCGAAATATTTGGTCGTCGAAACCATACCTTTGACCCGGAATGGAAAAATTGATCGTAAAGCTGTGCAAGAAATCGCTCAGGGGAAAATTTATGTATCTTCTACGTTGGCTACAAATTCCACTAAAACACTGTCATCAGTCGCTGGGGTGGGAGATTCGGTCTTATCGGTTTTCCGTGAATGTATAGCTGACAGCCAAGCTGAAAGAATGGATATTTTTTATAGAAGTGAAATATTAGCGATAGGCATTCGTCCAAAACAACTCATGAGTATTGCTCAGAAACTTTCTCAAAAGCTCAATACAGAAATTGATTTTTATACACTCATTAGCTGCAAAACAATTCAGGATGTGGTGAATAAAGTAGAGCAGCAAATAAAATAGAAAAATTGAAATGTGCTTAAAAGCAGAGTCGAGATGTTTGCTTTTAAGCACATGGTTGGTTTTAGGGCAACTAGATTTGAGCTAAGGTTGCCTTAATTTTTTCACAGATACTTTCCACTATTGCAGTCGGGAAGCGGTGGGCTTGATACGTAATGATCATGCTTAACTGATGTTGTCCATCAATCACATTTTCCATAATTTCAAAATGCAATCCGAACATCGATTCATCACGTTCTGGCAAGATCTGACGATAAGGAAGGTCTTGTCCCTGAGGTGTTTTAAGCGCGCCGTTTAAAGCGTTATTTGAATGGATATGAATAAACACATCAAATAACAATCCTTCATCGGCGCTCATTCCTAATGCATTTTGTATATGGTTGATGGGAATATCTGCATAGGCCATCGAGGTATTAATCATTGTGCTGATATTGTGGAGCAATGATTGGAACGAATCTGAATCACTAAACTGTGTGCGATGCGCCACCATTGTCGTAAAGTAACCCACCGTATCAAAAAACTCAGGATCAGTTCGTCCAGAAGCAGAAGTACCAATCACAATATCTTTTAAATTACCTTGTTGCTGTAACGCATTGGCGATAGCAGTATAGATAACCGCGAAAATAGAAGAACTGTGTTGTCTCGAAAATGCGAGGAGCTTTTCATACATTTCTGGTGCAAATTTAAGTTCGAGCCATTGGACTGGAGGTTTTTCCTTTTCAGCATTTAATTCATTTTCTGAAACAGGGAGACTTAGACCTTTGGTTGCTCCTGTTAGCAGGTTAGTCCAATAATTTAGATGGCCTTGGTTAATCCCTTGCTTTTGCTGGAGTAAAGAAAAATCAAGAATAGACTGGGCAGGTGCCTTCCAGTTCGGTGCTTGAGCATTTGAACGAGCAAGATAAGCATGTGCAAGGTCAGCCATAATGGTATTTAAAGACCATTCATCAATCACCATGTGGTGAACTAAAAACGATAGAGTTTGGCGACCTTTAGCATTTCGAATTAAACGAATTCTTAAGGGAAGTTCACGGGTTAAATCAAATTTATATGAAGCTTCACTGGCAAGCGTTGCATCTTTACTTTCGGCACTATTCCAAAACCATTTGAAGTGTTTAAGTTCAGACGTAGGAACAACCTGTTGATAGGTTTGACCATTGGCGCTATTAAAAATTGTGCGTAAACCTGCATGGCGCTCAACAATATCAGTAAAGGCTTGAAAGAAAATATCTTCATTAATTTCTTCAAGGAATTCTACGGCAAATGGCAAGTTATAAATTGGACTAAAATCGAACGCAGAATAAGCTTGCCACAGGAAATCTTGAGCTAAAGTAAGCGGGGCTTTATCGACACTTTGTAAGGTGGATTTTTCAGTTTTTGCAGATTTAACGAAAGCGTATTGGGCTAAGTCAGCAGCAGATGGAGATTTAAAGAAATCATTAAATTGAATCTCAATTCCATGTTTATTGAGTAGATTTCCAATAATTCGTGTTGCTAATAGTGAATGGCCGCCAAAATCAAAAAAGTCATCATGTTGGCTCATTTCTGGTTCAGCAAGGGTATTTCGGAACTCTTCTAAAATAATTTCTGAAACATAAGTTTGGTTAGGTTGTTGTGGCGTTTTTGCGAAACTTGTATCTAGATGATGTGAGATATCAATTTCCGTCAGTACCAATGGCATATTATTGGGTGAATATTGTTGATATCTATTTTGTATGGCCTGAATGAAATCTGACTTTTGATAGCTTTCATCAAGAATAGGATGGAGCGCTAAAATAAGAAAATAGTCTTGTTCAGTTTCTATGAGATTTGTAAGAAAAGGGGGATGAAATTCTGCATTCCATGCTTGGGCTTTTAAGGTAGCTACCTGCTCAAATACTTGTTCTGTATTGCTCTTTTTTAATTCTAGGCAAGCTGAATGATCATCAAATGGATATTTATATAAATCGCCTTCGTCACTAAATGTATAACGGACATTTAAGTCAGGCGTAGTTTTAATAATGTCTTGAATTGCTTTAATCAGCAGTTGAATGTCTAAACCTTGATTAACTTTCCACAGATTAAAACGTCGATTAACTTGTTCAGGCTGCTGTAATTGCAACATCCAGATATGTTCTTCGTAATCAGTAACCGAAAGGAGAGAGGGCGATTTGGAAAATTGTTCCAACATAAATGAATCCTGGTTTATCAAATGGTTATTTTCATCAATTTTTATTTCGCAAATTTTTTACATTAGATTAAATTTCATATAATTCATAATGTTATAGATTTGCTTGTTTGCAAAAATTGACCTTTTTCTAATGAGTTGATGTCCACATGAACTGTACTGATGTAACAGTAGGGTTACATTTTACCTTTAAACATACTATAATTGATTCTCATTTACATCAAGATTATTATTTGCAAGAAGATGATGCCAATTGAGAAGGACGAATTTTTAAAATAGAAAATAAATAATAAGTAATTGATTAATATTTATTTAATTCGAAATTGGTTCGGCAAAAATAATTTAAAGATGAAAAAAACGATCCTCAGAATAGGGCTGTGATTGTGCCTATTCAAAAGGAACTGATTCTGTTGTCTCGATAAAATTGAGGAATTTTCATGAGAATATTCAATCATGAAAGGTTAATAAGCCCATCAAATCTTGAACAAATTTTCTCTCGCTTTGTTTGGATGGGACTAAATTTGCAATTTGTATCGGCTTTATTACGCTCAAGTGGGGCACGCCACTGATGCGATTCGGCTTATTTTTTATTTTTATCCTTTTATGTATTTGCTCGTTATTGCTCGGGGCTGAGCCAATACAGTGGTCTAACTTATTTTCTTTTTCTCATGAGAGTTGGCTCACTCTTACAGCCAGCCGTATCCCTCGTTTAATCACTATTGTGCTTACCGGTATCGGGTTGGCGGTATGTGGTGTCATCTTGCAGCATATTGTGCGTAACAAGTTTGTTGAACCAGAAACTTCGGGCGGTTTAGATGCTGCCAAGCTAGGAATTTTAGTGTCGTTAACTTTAGTTCCGGTAACCAGCACGTTGAGTAAAATGATATTTGCGATCATTTTTTGTTTTATTGCCAGCTTAATTTATATCGCAATTATCCGCCGGATCCGTTTTAGAAATACGGTTTTAGTACCGGTTATTGGTTTGATGTACGGCAGTGTACTGAGTGCCTTAGCTGAGTTTTATGCCTATCGCTTTAATATTTTACAAAGTATGCAAGGGTGGCTTTTAGGAGATTTTTCAAAAATTGTCCAAGGCCACTATGAAGTTATTTACATTATTTTTCCGATAGTTGTCCTGACTTATCTTTTTGCACACCGCTTTACCGTGATTGGTATGGGTGAAGAGATGGCTTCTAGCTTGGGACTTAGTTATGCAGCTATAGCCGCCATTGGTTTAATACTGGTTGCCATTACAGTTTCAACCACAGTAATTACTGTTGGTGCCATTCCTTTTGTCGGGCTCGTGGTCCCCAATTTGGTCGCACTGAAATACGGAGAAAACTTAGCTAAAACCTTGCCCATTGTGGCTTTGGGTGGGGCATCACTATTACTGGTTTGCGACATTCTTGGTCGCTCGATTATTTACCCATTTGAAGTGCCAATTGGACTTACCGCAGGTGGTGTGGGGGGAATTATTTTCCTCATCCTCATTTTGAGGGAATTCAGATAATGCGTATTACAAAGCTATGGACGATTTATCTAATTGTCATCTGCCTAGCAATAAGTTTTTTATTTTTAAACTCAGGGTTAGATTTTGATTACGTCATTCCTAATCGACTTCTGCGTCTTGCCACGATTGTGATAGCCGGTATTTGTGTTGCTTTTTCCTCGATTGTTTTTCAAACACTGGTCGGTAATCGTATTTTGACCCCTTCCATTATGGGCTATGAAGCGATTTATCTCTTATGGCAAGTTTTGTTGTTGTTTTTTTGGGGAACGCATGGATTAAGCCAGTTAGGGGTAAATGGTAATTTCTTTATCTCAATCGTTTTAATGCTGCTTTATTCGTGGGTAATCCATAAGTGGTTATTGCCATATGGCAGAAATGATGTGTTTCTCCTGTTGCTTTTAGGTTTAGTCCTTACGATGGTCGTCGGGACGGTTACTCAATTTATTCAACTCAAAATTAATCCTGGTGAATTTTCTGTTTTCCAAGGCCTTAGCTATGCTTCGTTTAATCGCTCTCAACCAGAAACTTTATTTTATGCCAGTGTAGCCGTAGTCATTGTTCTATTCCTCGGTAGAAAAGCACTCCCTGTTTTGGATGTTCTGGTTTTAGGGCGTGAGCAAGCCATTTCATTAGGCATTCATCATCACCGTTATGTCAGTTTCTATTTAGCTCTAATCGCTATTTTGGTTGCGGTATCTACCAGTCTCATTGGCCCGACAGTATTTATGGGCGTATTCATTGCCAACATTACTTATGCACTAGCAAGAAGTTATAAGCATAAATTAACGCTGCCCATGGGCTGTGCCATCACGATTGCCATATTTATTGCTGCTCAAATTTTAGTTGAGCACGTTTTTAATTACAAAACGACCGTCAGCATTTTGGTCAATCTGGTATGTGGCATTTATTTCCTTGCGCTGACGGTTCGTACCCGAGGTGTTGCATGATTCATGTCAAGAATATCAATAAGTCATATGGAAATAAGCCAGTACTGACTGACGTAAATGTTGAATTTCCTACAGGTCAGGTGACATCACTCATTGGTCCAAATGGAGCTGGAAAATCGACTTTGCTCATGATGATGGCACGTTTAATTGAGCCAGATAAAGGCGAGATTTTTCTTAATCATCAAAATATTGCGGATATTAAAACCGCTGTTTACGCCAAGCATGTCGCGACTTTACGTCAAGCACCCGGCTTTAATTTGCGCTTAACCGTAGAAGAGCTGGTTTCATTTGGACGCTTTCCCTATAGCCGTGGTGTTTTAACCGAGCAAGATCGTCAGGTGGTTGATGAGGCGATTGAGTTTCTTTCTTTAGAGCCGCTGCGCAAATCTTACATCGATGAAATTAGTGGTGGCCAAAGGCAAATGGCCTTTTTGGCGATGACGATCGCACAGCAAACAGACGTACTTTTATTAGACGAACCCTTAAATAACCTTGATATGAAACATGCCGTTCAAATTATGCGCGCACTCAGGCGCTTATGCGATGAACAAGGGCGCACTGTGATTTTAGTCATTCATGACATCAATTTTGCCACGAATTATTCGGATCATATTGTCGCGCTGAAGAACGGCAAGCTTCATTTCAGTGGGTTAACCGAACAAGTGATTACAGAGGCGCAATTAAATGATCTGTACGAGCTTGATTTTGAAATTACATACAGTGAGCGTGGCTGTATGTGTAATTACTTCAACTCATCTGGAGCTTGAATACATATGAACTGGAAGAAAAAGTATGGGGGAGTAGCCCTCATCATAGCGGCAGCTGTCACTCTACAAGCATGTGATCAAAAAGTTGCAGATACCACTCAAGCTTCTCAGAAGCTCGCAGAACCGATTACGGTGAAACATGCGCTTGGAACTACGGTGATAGATCATTTACCGCAACGCGTTGCCGTACTTGATATGAATGAAGCTGACTTTCTAGATCAACTCAATGTCCCGATTATGGGAATGCCAAAAGATTATGTTCCACACTTTTTGGAAAAATATAAAAAAGATACACAAATTCAGGATTTGGGTGCAATTGTGCAGCCCAACATGGAAAGAATATATGCATTAAAACCAGACTTGATTTTGATGACGCCATTACACGTTAATCATTATCAGGAACTGTCAAAAATTGCCCCGACCATTCATTACGATATTAATTTCAACAATAGCGAGAGTAATCATATTGGTCTGGTTAAAGACCATATGATGACCTTAGGAAAAATATTTAATAAAGAAGATTTAGCCCGCCAGAAAGTTTCTGAACTTGATGAACAGGTGAAGCAAGTACAAGCCGTAACGGCCAATCGCCCAGAAAGAGCGTTAGTCGTTCTTCATAACAATGGGGCATTTAGTAATTTTGGTATTCAGTCACGCTATGGCTTTATTTTTAATGCTTTTGGAGTAAAGCCTGCAAGTGGTGTGATGGATACAAGTCTACATGGACAACCAATTTCGAGTGAATTCATCAAAAAAGCGGACCCAGATATTCTCTATATCGTGGACCGAACTGCTGTGATGGAACATCGCTCAAAAATTAATGCCGCCAGTGTTGAAAATCCATTATTACGTCAAACCAAAGCGTGGAAAAACGGTCGTGTCATTTTTGTCGATGCTGATGCCTGGTATACCACGGCTGCAAGCCCAACCTCGCTCAAAATAGTGATGGAAGATGTGAAAAAAGGCTATCAATAAATTTTTAGGCACATCACTTAATCAAATTTTACAGCATAAATTTTCACTATTTTGCTTTGTATTTTAAGCAGATAGTTAATAAAAAATGAATCACAACATTAAAGGTCTTTCAATGAACAACGTTAGCGATAACCGTAATTTTAAAAGTGGGAATGATCAAAGAATTAATCAACGTTCTTTTGTATTAAATGGTATTGCATCTGCACAAATGGCCCTTCGATTAGGCTATGCATTAGGCACTGTATTTGTTCTATGTGCATCAAATACCTATGCTGCTGTTATTGATAATTCAACAAAAACTCTAGAACAACAAAATGCTCAAACAAATGTAGCAGCTTTACCCGCAATTACCGTAAAAGCTGAACAAGACGATACTTATGCAGGTGGGCAAGTTTCGTCAAAAAGCTCAGTTGGCTTTTTAGGTAATAAAACCGCTATGGAAACCCCGTTTAATACCATTGCGTATACAGAAAAATATATTGCAGATCAGCAAGCGAAAGATATCACTGATGTGATTGCAAAAACGGATCCATCTATTTTTTCAACTGGCGCTTACGGCGTAATTGCAGAAAGTTATGCTATTCGTGGATTTAGATCAAGTTCTGTGGCTGCTGGCCGCGATACTTCTATGGGCGGATTATATGGTATTGCTCCTTTATACCGCGCTTCACCGGAAATGTTTGAACGTATTGACGTGTTAAAAGGCCCTTCAGCAATGTTAAACGGAATGCCTCCAGGTTCAACTTTAGGGGGAACAGTTAACTTGGTTCCGAAACGTGCAGGAGATGATCCCTTAACTCGTTTTACAACGACGTATATGTCGGATTCACAATTCGGAGGCCATCTGGATATTGGACGCCGTTTTGGTGAAAACAAAGAGTTTGGTGTGCGGTTCAACAGTGTATATCGAGATGGTGAAGGACCGATTAAAGAGCAGGAAAAAACCACTCATCTATTTTCACTTGGTTTAGATTGGAAAGGCGACAATGCACGACTTTCAGCCGATTTATATACTAGCCGTGACCATGCTGACGGTATAAATCGTGGTTTAACCATTTTACCAGGTGTCAATTTACCCAAAGCGCCAAACCCCGATACTTTATTGAATCCAACGTGGACGGCCTATAACACGCGTGATACGGGAGGTATGATTCGAGGCGAATATGACTTAAATGATAAATGGATGGCGTATGCAACGGCGGGTATGAGTAAAACAGAATATAACACTTTGGGTGCTGCTAAAACTGAAATACAAAACGAAGCGGGAGATATAAAATTCAATATTGCACATTTAGGTTTCAAATATGAACGTAAATCTGTTGAAGTGGGTTTACGTGGTAAATTTGATACAGGTGCTGTAAAACATGCTCTGGCATTAAATGCAACACATTACCGCGAAACGGATGACGAAGCTGGTATTAGACAAGGATTTCCTCAGGGAGATCGTGTAACTAATATTTATAATCCGAATTGGGGCAGTAAACCGAATCGCGTTCCTATTGCACCTATTTTTAGTAATAAAGAAAATTTAACAAGTGTTGGTTTAGCCGATACGATGTCGGTTCTTCAAGATCAAGTCCAATTAACCTTGGGACTGCGTTATCAAAATATTGTCACCGAAAGTTTAAATGGGCAGGGCGTCCGAAATATTAACGGTCGTTATGATAAAAACGCTATTACACCTGCAGCTGCAATTTTGGTAAAAGCAAATGATCATGTTTCATTATATGCAAACTATATTGAAGGATTAAGCTCAGGGGGAACCGTACCTACCGGACAAAACTACGAAAATGAGGGGCAAATATTTTCTCCTTTTAAAACTAAACAGATGGAAACCGGAATTAAAATTGACAGCGGTAACTTCACCAATACGTTTAGTGTATTTCAGATCAAATCTAGAAATTCGTATGTAATTAAAAGTACCGATGAAAAAATCAAATCTATTTATGGCGCTGATGGAGAACAACGTAATCGCGGAATTGAATGGGGCTTTTATGGTTCACCTGTTGACAGTATTCGTGTAATGGGAGGATTAACTTATATTGATCCTAAAATTACAAAAACCAGAATTGAAAGCGAGTTAGGAAATGTTGTTGCCGGTGTTCCAAAAGTGCAAGCTAAGCTTGGTATTGAAGGTGATGTGTCGTATATCCCTGGCTTAACTTTGACTGCCAATGCGACAGCTGCGTCTAAACAATATATTTATAATGATAACTCAACTTCAGTACCTGGACGTGAAGTGTACGGAATTGGCGCACGTTATAATACGAAAATAGCTCAATTTCCTGTCACTATTCGCGGGAATATTGATAACCTCACCAATAAGTCATATTGGTCAATGCCTCAATTTACAAATTTAATGCTTGGTGCACCACGTACTTATTTATTATCTGCCACAATTGATTTTTAATTTGATCTAAAAAGAACATATAAAAAAACTGCCAAATTTGATTTGGCAGTTTTTTATTAAGCGTTTTTATTTTGGTAAACCATAGTGCTGGAAAGAAGACTGTTTAGGAATTCGATAAGCATTACGCCCCAGTAATTGATTAATAATGACTGAGTTTCGGGTTGCCCCGATCCCTAAGTCTGGAGAACCTACACCTTGCTGAAAAATCTCGGCATTTTGAATGAAAATTCGACCTTGTCCCTGATCACAACGTAAAGCGGTAAAGTCTTCTTGAACAATACAATCATTTTTATCATCAACAGCTAAAATAGAACCTTTCATATTTTGGAACCATTCAGGCCAATCATGAACATAGCCTGTAGCTGCGACAAGGGCATCAGTTTCTAATTCGCAACGTTGATCGAGTTGGGTGTGCAAACAGGTTAAACGCAGAGAACCCGATTCAAGTTGTTCAACCGATTCAACTTCACAGCTTGTGTATAGGCTTAAACCGGTTTTTTCACCAGCCACTGAACGCTCATAAAGCACATCATATATATCGCCAATGGTTGAGAAGCTAATCCCTTTATAGATCAGGCCCTGACTAGCAGCAATATCGCGGCGTTTATCTCTAGGCAGGCTTTGGAAATATTGCATATATGCAGGGGTAAAACATTCTTGCCCAAGTTTAGAATATTCCATTGGGTGAAAGCCGGCAGAACGTGTGATCCAACGAATAGATGCACCTGCTTTTACTTGTTCTGGTGTAAGTGAATTAAATAAAGCAAGCACACATTCTGCTGCACTCTGGCCTGAGCCAATAACTGTTACTTGTTTACATTGATTGAGTTGTTCCTGAATTTTCGCAAACTCCGCAGAATGTTTTACCAAAGGGTGTTTGCATGTTTCAAGCCACGTAGGAATTCGAGGTTTAGTTCCAATACCAATTGCCAGATTTTGGCTTATATATTTTTGTTTTTCGCCCGAAGCTGATTCACTTTCTATAATAAATTTATCGAGCTTGGCGTCATATTCAACATGACTTACGTTTTCTCCAAATTGACAATCGGGTAATTGTTTTGAAGCCCAACGGCAATAATGGTCATATTCACGGCGTGGAATTAAAAAACTGTCGTAATAATAAAACTGATGCAAGCGATCATGTTGATGTAAATAATTAATATAGCCTAAGGGATGGCAAGGATTGGCCATAGTAACCAAGTCGGCAAAGAAAGGAACTTGTAATGTCGTACCTTGCAATAGCAACCCTTCATGCCATCGAAATTCTGGTTTGCGTTCTAAAAATACGCTTTTGATTTCGGGATGATGAGACAAAAGAGCAGCTAAACCTAAGTTGAATGGCCCAATACCAATTCCGGTAATATCTATTTTTTTCATGTTTATACTTTATCTGTTTCCAAAATGATGAAAGTTCAAAATACGAATTAATGTGGTGTTAGTAGTTTCTCTACATCAGCAATATTGCGACATTGAATAAGTTGAACAGGTGAGAGCTGAATCGCGTATGTTTCATTAATACGTTTTGAAACGGCCTTTAAATGATGTGGACGTAGCCCGAGATGAGTAAAATGAGTTGAGTTGTCCACTTCCATATTTGGCGTGTGGCCTATCACTTCTAAGTAAATGTCGAGTAGTTGATTTTGCTGTTTAGCATTATTTTCAAGTGGTATAGATGAATGATCGGACTCATTATTTTTAAAATATAGTCGTTTATTTTGAAGCTCACAGAAAAAATTGCTGAGATCAAAACTGAATATTTCTGAGTCAATAATTTGCTTGATTGCCAATTGTAGTGCATCCAAGAAATCGTCAATCATGTTGGGTGGGAATGCTTCTTGGGCATAATCAATATCGAAAATTAAAGCGCCGTCATTTCTTGTGCTAAAGCGAATATCAATTGCAACTTGAGGGGTTTGGGTCAGTCCATCTAGTTGCTGAATAGGGTGAGATTCAGATAATACAGGCCATGACAAACCATTTGTAATTACAATCGGCAATACTGGAGCAGTGCCAACTTTTTCAAATAATAGTCGAGCGAGATCAACGCCTGAAAAGGAAAGATGCTGTAAACCCTCTAAAACTTCAGTTTGCAAGCGGTTTGCTTGTTCAGCAAATTGATCTAAAGCTTTCCACTCAACTGCAATAAACGTAGAGCTATTTGAAAATGGTCCGGCATAGAGGGGAAGTGTAGGAACAGCAACGCATAGAGATTTATCCGTGCTCCAATGAGATAGCACTTCCAAAATAAGCGCCATGATGATTGAGTTTTTAAACAGTGAATGTTTTACGCCAATTTTAGACAACTGTTTAAATTGATCTTTTTCTATAACCAAACTGTTACGTTGGTAACGTGAAGTCGGTAAATGCTGTAAGGGTGTTTTCCACGGAAGCGTAGGAATAGCC
Organism: Acinetobacter sp. 22512; assembly: GCF_052044755.1. NCBI lineage: Bacteria > Pseudomonadati > Pseudomonadota > Gammaproteobacteria > Moraxellales > Moraxellaceae > Acinetobacter > Acinetobacter sp. 22512. Next base: position 21,173 of record NZ_JBQENP010000016.1, read on the forward strand.
GATAATTTAGAAAATTTTCTTTCCCAGTAAGCCATATCTGTCTGATGAACAGATAAGCTATTTTCCACTTCATTTTCTTCTATTTTTGTTTGGATATCATGTTGTTGTCCGTCGAATAGCTCTAACATAAGTGAAGCTATAGATCGGCCATCTAAAATTAATGCATCAAAGCGGACAAAAATCGTTAGTAGATTATTTTTTAATAAAAAAACCGTGATATTCCAAGGCGACTGATTTAAATCAAATAGCTCATGCGTATAACTATTTTTATAGGACTGGATGTGGTGAGAAGCACGTTCAGGTTCCCATGTAGTTAGGTCTATTTCTTTTAAATTGACACTCACTTGATCGCTTACATATTGTACTAACCTATTTTTATCAATATAGGTTCGTAAGCTGTCATGCCGCCGTACCATTTCTGCCAATCGTTGTCTTAATAAAACAATATCCATTTTGCCGTGATACTGCCTAAACTCTTGCATGGCAACACCACCTAAAGGAAGGGCTTGAGTTCGACCTAATAGATAAGCTTGCTGTAATGCATTTAATGGTTTTTGAGACGTACGATCTGACGAGGTATTTTGTGCTGAGTTTATAATTTGTGTATTAAGTTGTGCAGGATGTGCGGCAAGATTTTTAAGTAAATGAATGAAAGATTCAAATAAATTCGTGATCCATTCTTTGGGTAGAGCATCTAAACGGATGTCCCAATTAACTAAAATACCGTCATCTACATGAGCAACTTGTGCATCAAGTGCAACTTGCGGCCCTTGTGAAATGACCCAATTCATTGAGCCAAAAATACGGCGGACACGTTCGGAAAGTAAATTATCATCTTCTAAGTCGAGCGCCGCTGTAAATACCACGGGAGCAATCTGTGCACTACCATGATAACGGGACAGATCACGTAGAACATTCACACCCGAATAATGTGAATGCTCTAATAACTCAAGCATTTGATTTGCTATTTGTTTGCAGAATGCGGCTAAGGTAGTCGTCTCATTCATATCGACATCAAGGATGACTAAATTAGCAAAATCACCAATAGAGCCTTCGACATTTTTTAAAACCGGTTCGCGCCAAAAAGTAGGAATATTCAATCGGAAGCTGTGATCTTTGGTTGCATGACCAAGTGTATAGGCAAATAAACCTAATATCAGGTTAGTCACAGTAATGTGTTGTTCTCTAGCAAGTTGTTGTAATGCTTTTCGTTCTTCCGGCGATAACCATGTACTTAAACGATCACTTTTTGCTGTTTTGAATTCTTGATGAATGAAAGGTAGAGACGGAGCAGGGCTAATATGAGGCAGACGTTGTTTCCACCATAAGCGGTCTCGTTGGTTTAATTTTTTTAGGTCAGGGTCCGTCCGTATTTTTTGATACCAGTCAAAAAAATTAGGCGGACGGGAGAATGATATTTCTGGGTCTTCATAAAACAAAGAAAGATCTTCCATCAAGTTCAAAAAACTGGACGGATCTATAGCAATCATGTCCGTATCTACATGAAAACGGAAAATATTATTTTTAAGAACACTTACAGAAAATCTTGCAGTTTGACCCTGACTTAAATCAAGTTTTTGATGGGTCCATTGCTCACGTTTTTGCATGAGCATTTGCTCAATTTGATGATCACTAAACTTTGAAAAATCATCGACTTCTAATATCTGTTGAGCCTTCTCAGCCATGATGTTTGCGATGCCATCGGCACTCAAACTTAACTTCAAAATAGAGTGTTCTTTATAAAGTCGTTGAAGTGCTAAATGTAATTTTTGTAGATCAATAAATTGACCGTCAAATTCTGCATAGAGGTGGGCAGCAACCCCACCTAAAGTTGCGTTGCCAGAGCGACCAAACCAGCAGGCCGCTTGCATCGAAGTTAATTCACACATTGAACGATAACTCGGTTGACAAATTAATCTTGTTTCAGCATCATACAAACAAATGAAAATGATTACCAGTTGCATTTGTTAATCATTTCCAATTTGCTGTGAATATATAGCTTGTCCGTCTTAAGAGTTTTCTTTTGTCGGTATTCAAATTAAATATTTATGCCGATATGTAAGAAAATTTACGAAGAATCAATAGTTTGATAACCATTAAATTAAATTGAATATTTAGAATGTCATGAAAAAACAGTTGATTGAGTTTGTTCGCTGGTCTCCAGAGAGAGCGCAACACTATCGAAATAAAGGTTATTGGATTGATCAACCTTTGACGCGCATTTTAACGGTAGGGGTTCAATCGCATCCGCATTCGCCGGCAATTATTTGTGGTGAGCGTCAGTTGAGTTATATTGGGCTGGACCAGCTATCAACAAATTTAGCTTCTCGACTAGCTGAAAAAGGCTTGGGCAAGGGTGATACAGCTTTAGTACAGCTTCCCAATGTTGCAGAGTTTTATATTGTCTTTTTTGCCTTGCTTAAGGCAGGCGTGGTTGTGCTCAATGCGCTATATAGTCATCGTCAATATGAACTAAATGCCTTTATTAAACAGATTCAACCTAAGCTTTTAATTGGTTCGCGTCAGCATGAAGTCTTTAACAATAATCAATTTATTGACTCACTTCATGAAGTAAATTTAAGTCCTGAAATTATTTTGATGCTCAATCATCAAGCTACCGATTTCGGACTATTAGACTGGATTGAAACATCAGCAGAGACCTTTGTCGATTTTTCATCTACACCTGCTGATGAAGTTGCTTTCTTTCAGTTGTCAGGTGGAAGTACGGGAACACCAAAACTTATTCCACGAACGCATAATGACTACGACTACAGTGTGCGGGCCAGTGCCGAGATTTGCGGTTTAAACTCAAATACCCGGTTATTGTGTGCTCTGCCAGCTCCGCATAATTTTATGTTGAGTTCACCCGGTGCATTAGGTGTTTTACATGCAGGTGGATGTGTTGTGATGGCACCAAATCCTGAACCGCTCAATTGTTTTTCTATTATTCAAAGACATCAAGTCAATATGGCATCTTTAGTGCCGAGTGCTGTCATTATGTGGCTAGAAAAAGCCGCGCAATATAAAGATCAAATTCAATCTTTAAAGTTGCTTCAAGTGGGAGGAGCAAGTTTCCCTGAATCTTTAGCCCGTCAAGTTCCTGAAGTCCTCAATTGTAAATTACAACAAGTATTTGGAATGGCCGAAGGCTTGGTCAATTACACCAGACTAGATGACTCCGATGAGCAAATATTTACGACACAAGGGCGTCCTATCAGTTCTGATGATGAAATCAAAATTGTGGATGAACAGTATAAAGAGGTTCCAGAAGGTGAAATAGGAATGCTTGCGACTCGGGGACCTTATACCTTCTGTGGTTATTACCAAAGCCCTGAACATAATTCACAGGTCTTTGATAAGGACAACTATTACTATTCGGGCGATCTCGTGCAGCGTACTTCGGATGGCAATTTACGTGTAGTAGGAAGAATTAAAGATCAGATTAACCGTGGTGGTGAAAAGATTGCTTCGGAAGAAATAGAAAAACTTATTCTTCTACATCCGGAAGTTATGCACGCAGCTTTGGTCGCAATTGTTGATGACCAATTCGGTGAAAAAAGTTGTGCCTTTATTGTTTCTCGGAATCCTGAACTTAAAGCTGTTGTGCTCAGACGCCATCTCATGGAGTTGGGTATTGCACAATACAAACTTCCAGACCAGATCAAATTAATCGAAAGTTTGCCACTGACTGCAGTCGGTAAGGTGGACAAAAAACAACTTCGCAGCATTTTAAATACATCTACAACATCTTAATAAATATTGAGCAGCATATGGCTATTTCAAAAATTTCTACTTATCTCATGCCCAAACGAGAGAGTTATCCAAATAACAAAACAGATTGGCAGTTAGATCCTTCTCGAGCAGTTTTATTAATTCATGATATGCAACGCTACTTTTTAAATTTTTACGATGCTGAAAGTGAATTAATTAAAACGGTTGTAAATCATTTAGTTCAACTAAGAACTTGGGCACATCAGAACAATGTTCCTGTTGTCTATACAGCACAGCCTTATGAACAGCCAGCGGCAGATCGTGCATTACTGAATGCCATGTGGGGGCCGGGTTTGCCAGCCTCAACAATCGATCAGCAAAAAATTATTGATCAACTTTCTCCTGCTGAACATGACATTGTCTTAACGAAATGGCGTTATAGCGCGTTTAAACGTTCGGATTTGCTTGAAAGAATGCAAAACTGGAATCGTGATCAGCTCATTATTGGCGGTGTCTATGCTCATATCGGGTGTATGGTTACGGCAATTGAAGCCTTTATGAGTGACATACAACCCTTTCTTGTTGGAGATGCAGTTGCCGATTTTTCAGAAGAAGAACATCGCTTAGCTTTGAAATATGTGTCTTCACGTTGTGGTCAAGTTGTGGATACCGAATCTGTAGTGGGACAGGTGGCAACAGGCATTACACGACCTTGGTTAGAGCAAAAGGTCCAGCAGCTTATTGAAGAAGATGAATTAGACCCCGAAGAAAACCTGATTCTTTATGGATTGGATTCATTACGAATTATGCAGTTTTCTTCGGAACTTAAAGCACAGGGAATCAATATTAGTTTTGAAGAATTAGGACGCACACCCACTTTATCAAATTGGTGGTCATTGGTTGATGCGCGGCAAAGGATTGCAGGGTAGAGGGTTGCCTCATAAGGCATACGACAAATCCTGGTCGCTAAATTTTACATAAAATTTATATCTTTGATAGCGACTCCTTAGACGACTTGTAATCGTCATATTAACGGAGCAAAAAATGATTTTATCGCCTGCTGATCAAGAGAAAATAGAGACATTCTGGAATTACTGTTTAAAACATCAATACTTCAATATTGGGTATCCTGAATCTGCAGATTTTGATTATTCCGCTTTATTTCGTTTTTTCAAATTCTCTATTAATAATTGTGGTGATTGGAAAGACTATAGCAATTACGCATTGAATTCTTTTGATTTTGAAAAAGATGTGATGGCGTATTTTGCTGAAATTTTTCAAATTCCTTTTGAGGAAAGCTGGGGATACGTAACCAATGGTGGCACAGAAGGTAATATGTTTGGCTGCTATCTGGCGCGTGAGCTATTTCCAGATTCCACATTATATTACTCAAAAGATACGCATTATTCGGTTGGAAAAATCGCCAAATTATTGCTGATGAAATCTTGTGTGATCGAATCATTGGATAATGGTGAAATCGACTATGATGATTTAATCGATAAAATAAAAACCAATAAAGAAAGTCACCCCATTATTTTTGCAAATATTGGTACGACCATGACCGGCGCAATTGATGATATTGAAATGATTCAAGAGCGCTTAGCGCAAATCGGAATCATGCGCCGAGATTATTATATTCATGCCGACGCTGCCTTAAGTGGCATGATTTTACCTTTTGTTGATCATCCTCAAGCGTTTTCCTTTGCTCATGGCATCGACTCGATTTGTGTGTCTGGTCATAAAATGATTGGTTCACCAATTCCGTGTGGCATTGTTGTGGCCAAACGCCAAAATGTAGAACGTATATCGGTAGATGTTGACTATATCTCTACACGTGATCAAACCATTAGTGGTTCTCGTAATGGTCATACCGTCTTGTTGATGTGGGCAGCAATACGTAGCCAAACTAATTTACAAAGACGGCAGAGAATTCAACATTGTCTAAAAATGGCCCAGTACGCAGTTGATCGCTTTCAAGCAGTGGACATTCCTGCTTGGCGGAATCCGAATTCAATCACTGTGGTATTTCCGTGTCCTTCAGAGCACATCTGGAAAAAGCATTATCTGGCAACCTCTGGAAATATGGCTCATTTAATTACTACGGCACATCACCGAGATACACGTCAGATTGATAGCTTAATTGACGACGTTATTTTTGATCTACAAGGTGCCTCTAAACGTACAGTTGGTTTTTAGTCATATCAACCAAAATGATTTAGACAAATCCATATTAATTTTTACAGTCTAGAAAATGATCTAAAAATATTTTGATAGGGTGGTTAGGAAGTTTTTGATGCAATTAAAGTTTTTAAAAAAATACTTTTTATATGATTTTCTTATTCATGCTTTTTTAAAGCCGAAAACAGCAATTCTTGCTGGTCAATTGAAGCGAAATTTTATTTTAAGTACCGCTTTTTCTATGAATATAAAGAGAGATAAGCATGTCTGATTTAAAGTTATCTCATCTGATGACAGACTCTTCCTTGGCACCTGCACTCAAGCCAGCATTTCCTAAATTATTTGCAGGTACGCTTGCTGCCGTATTTTCAGGTTTAGCCATCTTAACTGCCCTGTGGGGTATGATTCAGTTGATTGGTTATTTATCTTCTTATTGGGTGATCTTTTCAGCGGTTTTTTGGATAGTTGGGGCAGCATTGGCAGCACTAGCTTCATGGTTAGTGCATGATGCAGAGGCTGGATTTTCGGCACGATTACGTCGTCAAATTGCTCATCATTTAATTCGGTTACCGACCACAACCCTATCAAAACAGGGTGACCAAAGCTTAAAACGATTGGTTTCCGACGATATCGCAACCTTACACCATATGGTGGCGCATTTACCGTCGGAAATTGCGATTTTTGCTGTAATCCCTTTAGTTTCTATTGTTTTATTAGTTGTGTTGGTTGGCCCGATGGCCCTTTGGGTATTATTACCTGGTGCAATAGCTTCACTCTATTATTTAATTATTGTTCCCCATGTATCAAAACGGGATGGCGCTGCGCGTATGCAGGTCATGTTAGATATTATTGGTTCTGCTGATGACTATGCGCGCGGCATTCGTGATAACCGAATATATGGGCAACAATCTGGCGCTTTAACAGCCTATACTCAAGCAGCACAAAATTTCACTCAAAATATGGTGTCTTGGGTGAGTAAAGTGGCAACACTTGCTGCTGTTGCCACTGCATTACTACAAGCTGTTGCAACCTTTGCCATAGCCTATTTTGTAGCTTATCAATACGACAGCATGACCTTGGCTGCAACACTTTTCTTTAGTTTGGCCATCGTGACACCTTCACTACGTTTAGGGCATGGTCTTGATTATGTCGCTGCTGGGCGAGCTGCAGCTAGTCGTTTATCTGCATTCTTAAAAGAGCCAGTACTCTCATCGGGCAATCTACAACAGATTGAGCAAGATGTAACACTTGAAATAGTGAATGCAAGCTTTGCAATTGAAAATCAAAAAGTATTGGATCGATTAAGTTATTCATTTCCAAAAAATTCAATGACTGCAATTACAGGGCCAAGTGGAGTTGGAAAAACAACCTTACTGCGAGCACTTGCTGGGTTCGCTGTATTGCAAGAAGGTGTCGTTCAATTAGCAAAAACAGATATTTTGCAATTACATGAAAAACTAAGACATGAAAAGGTTTTGTTTATTCCACAAGGTGGAGATGTATTACCGACCACAGTAAGAGAAAACTTGTCCTTATCTGTCATTAATGCAAATGATGAACAACTTGAGCAGGCATTACTCAAGGCCCAACTAAAAGTAGATTTAAAGGCAGATGCAACTTTACTTTCAGGCGGTGAAAAACAGCGCCTAGGAATAGCGCGTGCGTTTTTATCTTCAGCTCCTATTATTTTATTAGATGAGCCAACGAGCGCACTCGACCAGACCAATGCGACAAAAATAATATTGGAATTAAGCCACTTAGCTAAAAACCAGAATAAAACCATCGTTATGGTCACTCATGATCTTGCCTTAGCTGCTTATGCCGACAGCAGGTTAGTGCTTAACGGCCCAACTGACTCAGGGAAATCTTTATGAATACTGCTGCTAAATTAAATAAAGATCAGATTTTTTCGATGCTTCCTCGTTCAGCCAAACAAAAATTAATTATTGTTGGTATCGGATGGATCATTGTTGCAGCAATTGAAGCAATCGCATATACCGTATTGGCATTTGCAATTGTCAATCAATGGTCTCCAAGTTGGGTTCTCATCAGTGCAATTGCAGCAATATTAGTGACAGTTATAGTCACTCGTGCTGGCTTCCTTACTGGTGTGCGTTTAGCAGGTGACCTATTTGCTGAGTTAGGCAAATCTTTAGCTCGTGCCAAGCTCTCTTGGTTTACCAATGAACAGCGTGCTCAGATTAAGACAATTGCTGGACAGGGAATTCCTGGGTTTATGAGTATCCCTGCTCATCAATTGCAAACCTTTTTACATGCGCCTTTTATGCCTTTGTTTCTAACAATAGGAATAGGCATGCTTGCCGGAGCAGGCGTAGCATTTGTCGCTTTAGGCTTACTTTTACTCTCTTTATTTGCTCAATTCCTAGCACAACGTGCACTCATGCATATTGATAAAAAACGTAATACTGCCGATTTAGCTGCTTCACAAGCAACGTTGGAATTGGTTGATCATGTTGAGTTATTACGCACAGCCGCGGGACCAGAACGTGCGGTCCAAAGGCTAGAACATCGTTGGGAAGAGCAAGAAGAGACATTAGTACGGATCAACCGTGCTGCTGCATTTGCAAGTTTTGTTGCAACCTTGGCAAGTGTTTTACCGATTGCTGGGATGGCAACTTATCTGGTACTTGCTGGTGTCAATCATGCTGCTTTGGTGTTGGCATTACTCGTCTTAATTGGACGTGCAGCAGCGCCGTTAGGTGAACTTGCTACCGCAGGGTTGCATATCAATGATTTGTTTGCTGCACTGCGCAATTTTAATCAGATCACCCATCCACCTGAGTTGCCTGAGCCATTACACCCTCAAATTCCTACTGGCCATCATATTTCGGTACAAGGCGTTAGCTATGCGCCAGCACTTGAAAATATGACTCTCGACATCGCATTGGGGAGCAGAGTATGGGTTACCGGACCAAGCGGTAGTGGTAAGAGTACTTTACTTGAATTGCTTACACGGTTTGATGATCCACAAAGAGGAAAAATTACCCTAGGTGACATAGCTCTTGATCAAATGAAATATGAAGATTTGGTCTCGAATATTGCTTATGTCACACAAGAACCTATTTTGTTCACAAGTACACTGGCTGAAAATATCCGTTTAGGTAAACCTGATGCAACTGATGATGAAATAGAAAAGGCTGCAAGAGATGCCGCATTAGGAGCAATGATTGACCGTAGTTCAGAAGGAATTAATCAATCGGTTGGTAAACAAGGCACCGCATTGTCTGGTGGTGAACGTCAGCGGGTCGCAATTGCCCGAGCATTACTCAAAAATGCGCCGATTTTAATACTTGATGAAGCAACCTCTGCCTTGGATGAAGAGACTGAGCAGGAAATTGTTACAACGATACGTGCTCTTTCTTCTACGGTTATTTTTGTCACACATCGTGACTCAGCCATTTGGCAACCGACTCAAACTATCAATTTAGCTTCAACTTCTGTTTAAAAAATAGAGCAGAAACCTGATTTAAGCATTTTTTATAAAAGAAAAATGCTTAATATTTGGAGAATTCTTAAGTGAATAAACATCAATATAATATGTTCTGTTTACCGCCTGCGGGGAGTAGCGCAAGTATTTATCATCTATGGAAAAAGCAGATCTCTGACAATATTCGTATTATTCCTATTGAATATTCGGGTCATGGTATAAAAATAAATGAACCATTGATTGATGAACCTGATCTATTGGCTATGCAAATTGCCAATGAAATACAAGCTTACTCAGACAAGCCGTTTATTTTATTTGGACATAGTGTGGGAGGTGGCTTGATTTGGAAAGTACTCAATTATTTGAATGAAAAACCCATAATTGATCAGTTGAGATTAATCGTTATAAGTAGCCGACCTGAGCATCACTATATTCAACATATGCGGTACAAGCATGAGCTAACTGATGAAAAAATTATTGATGAATTAAAACGATACAATAATTTTCCTGACGAAATTTTAAATAATCAGGATGCACTCACATTCTTTCTCAAAATCATTCGTAATGACTTCTATCTTAGTGATCAATTGCTTAGCGAGAACATACACAAGACTGAGGTTCCGATCGTTGCATTTTATGGCAAACAGGACCCTGATATTCCTAATAAGAGAATGATGGATGCATGGCAACAACACACAGAAAATTGGTTAGGAAGTATTGAGTTTGAAGGGGACCATTTCTACTTTCTCAATCCCGAGACCCGAGTAAAGATGCTTAAAAACATTGCTGCCATCGTTGAAACATTGACCGTGAATATTGAATAAAGTACAGGCTATGAATACGGAGAAGCAGTTAAGTAGAGGGGCTAATTCATGTCTGGATGAAATAAATATTCAATATGAAAAGCTAACAGCTTTCGGGTTAGATATACATAAAGTCCAGCTCAACCAAATCAAAGAAATACCTCAGCTTGATCATATCTATCAGGAGCTGAATATATTTCTTCCACCGAATATAAAAAGCTCACGCTTCATTCGTCAATTAGAGTTCTTGACGGGACGCTTAGCAGCAAAATATGCATTACAAAACATTAATTTACAAGATTTTGTTGTTCATCAAGGTAAACATGGGGAACCCCTATGGCCCGAAGGAGTGATAGGTGGGATTAGCCATGTTGGATCAAAAAAATCATGTCATGCCATCGCATATGCTAGAAATAACACGGTTCAAGAAAAAATATTTGGGATCGATATAGAGTCTCAAAAATATTATATTTTTTTTCAAAAGAAAGATGAATTTTATGATGTTTTTCTAAATAAAAACGAACAAGCAGAAATTGAAAAGCTGCAAAAAAGTCATGCATATTTATATTTGGTAATATTCTCTGCTAAAGAAAGTATCATTAAAGTAATTTATTTAAAATATAAGCAAATTATTGATTTTAAAAATATAAATTTTAAAAAACTAGATGGCGAGTTTCTTTATTTTTACCTTAGTCAAGAAAGTTCAATCGGGATAAATCTAGAGATTAAAGTTCAATTTTTTTATACAAATAACGAGATAATTACAATTTCTTGTATTAAAAACTAATTTTATTATTGATAATAATAATCATTTGCATTAATGTGTGTTTCAGTATTTTTATACTCCTATATTTAAAAAGAAGTACTACAGAATTTGCTTAAAAAAATCAATGTGAGAGGTGATATACAGATGATGCAGACTCAAATATCAGTAGAGCAAAATTTAGATCATATCGGTCAAAAGAAATTTTCATGTTTCTCTACGAAAAATTATTATCTCGAAGTGAACGAATTCGTTAAAACGCTAAATACACCTGCAGCAAATACCGCACTATTTAATGAGGGGATTGCAAAATGTTTTGAAGAAATTAAAAAGCAAGGCCATCAAAATCCAGTTTTAATTGGTGCTATACCTTTTGATATTACAAAGAAAAGTAGCTTAAATTTTTATGCTGATCATAAAAAAATAACACAAGCATCTTCTACGATTAACTCATTAAAAAAACGTAATAACATTGAGGTAATTAATAAATCATTACTCATTCAACGCCAAAAATTTGAAGGTACAGTACAGTTAGCTTTAGATGCTTTTGAAAAAAAGAAGGTAGAAAAAGTTGTTCTTTCTCAGGCTGTTGAATATGAGTTTAACCATCATCAAGAGCCAGAAAATTTATTGGCTGCTTTATTAAAACAAAATCCAAATGCTTATAATTTTGTGATTCCAGTAGAACATAATGATTATATTCTAGGCGCAAGCCCAGAACTGCTTTTATCAAAACAAGGTCGTATTGTAACCAGTAATCCTTTGGCCGGTTCTAGGCCCAAATCACCGATTTCTGAAAAAAATTTCGTCAGCCAACAAGAATTAAATCATTCTGAGAAAGACCAACATGAACATCGAATTGTGGTTGAAAATATTATTAGAAATTTAGCCACTCATTGTGTAGAGCTTAAGGTTTCTGAATTTCCAGATATTTTAGAAACATCAACAATGCTGCATTTATCATCAGAATTCCAAGGTATGCTCAAACAACAGGCACCGAATGCATTAAACCTTGCATTAGAATTACATCCAACACCAGCGGTTTGTGGTTCACCAACTCATGTTGCTAAGCAGTTTATTTTAGATCATGAAGGTTATGACCGACATTATTACACGGGGTTAGTAGGCTGGATGGATGCCGAGGGTAATGGAGAATGGGTAGTCACGATTCGATGTGGTCTACTCAGTGAAAATAAAATGCGCTTATATGCTGGTGCGGGGATTGTGGAAGGATCAGATGCTGAAGCTGAATGGTTAGAAACAGAAGCTAAAATGCAAACCATGTTGAATATTCTAAATACAAAAATTGCTGTGTAATTAGTAAACCTAGGCTGGTTTTATTTTTATAATCAAAACAATAACTAAGTATTCTAGTGAGATATAGTAAAAATTTAATAAAAAAGCCTGCGTAAAGCAGGCTTTCTTTTTAGATGGATTACTCAAGGAATTTAACAGTTACGCCTGAACGTACTTTATTACCTAAATCATTAGCATCCCAGTTCGTTAAACGGATACAACCGTGAGAAGCTGTTTTAGAAATTAAAGACGGGTTTGGTGTCCCGTGAATACCAAAAGATTTTTTACTTAAACCAATCCAGATATTACCTACAGGTGCATTTGGACCAGGTGGTAAAGAAAGAGGTTTCAAGTTTTTACCTTGAATAAAGTTTGATGGTGAGTAGCTATACCAAGGATTACGAGCCACACCAACTACCTTGTAAGTACCGGTCGGAGAAGGCGTATCAGTACTGCCAATTGTTGCAGGAAATGACGCAATCATTTGGTTACGGCTATTGAAGAGATACAATTGTTTTGCACCTTTATGCGCAATAATCAAATGAATGTCTTCTGGTAAATCATTGCGTACGTTTGGAACAATGATTTTTTCACCCGCTTTTTTGAATGTTGCTGTTGGATTGATTGTTTTTAAGAAAGCTTCATCGATATGAAACTTTTCGCCCAACATTTCGCTAACACGAGTGTAATACAAACCTTTCATTTTAGCCTGTAAAGCATAATCAGAAGGAATTGATTGTGCATATGGGCCTTTTAAATCGGCATCAGTAATGGTGTATTCAATAAATGAAGGTTTTATTTGCTTAGCAACTAGTGCATCCCAAGTTTCTTTAGTCAGTTCACCAGTAGGTGATAAACCATTCATTTGCTGGAATGAAGAGATTGCTTTTAAAGTGTTTTTGCCACTCATACCGTCAATTGCACCTGGTGATGCATGTGCATTATTTAGCATGACGTGAGCACGAGCGTAAACTGGAAACTGGCCTTTACCAATATTTTCATACCATTCAGCCGAATTTAAGCTATCTAATGTCCAAGAAACTACTGGAGCTGAAGTCTTTGCAGTTGTTGTGGTCGTTTTAGCTACGGCTACCGGTGCTGAAGCGGCAATACCTGAATCAGCATTTTGGTCTTCAGTTTTTTGCAAATTTTGTAATGTTGTTGACGCTCGATTTAAGTCACTTTGTTCTTGAGCGGTAATTTGTGTCGAAGCTTGAGCTTTTACAGTTGAAGCTGCATCTACTGCTAAAGGATCAATCGGATCTTCTACAGGAGCTGATACCTTTTTAGGGTTCAGGGGTTGCTCAGTTGTTGAAGCAGCAAAAGCAACATTAGCAATAATACAACTTAAACTCATAGCGAGTAATGAGCGAACAAACATGTAATTCAACCTTAAGAATTTTCATATAAGCAATAGGGGCATGATCTAATCTAAAAGTGCATAAAACTACCAATAACTCATCTCTATGAGCCCAAGATTGGCAGTTTAGTGGTTAAAAGAATATCAATAGACCCGATGTAACATGTTGCAAGTATTGCAGAAAACCTTGCTGCTTGCAGTAGACTTTTGTGTAAATATGCATTTTTTAGTAGATTGACGAGTTTTTTGTGTGAAATTGAAATTATAAAAATCTTTATGTTTTTGATATGATGCTGCCACATAAAGAATATAGAGATTGGTAATGACGACTTTGAAAAATGATCGTTTCCTACGAGCTTTGTTACGCGAACCTGTAGATACCACACCGGTATGGATGATGCGTCAAGCGGGACGTTATTTGCCTGAATATCGTGAAACACGTTCAAAAGCAGGCGACTTTCTATCTCTATGTAAAAATACAGAATTTGCTTGTGAAGTGACTTTGCAGCCTTTACGCCGTTACGACTTAGACGCAGCGATTTTATTTTCAGATATTTTAACAATTCCTGACGCATTAGGTTTAGGGCTTTATTTTGAAACAGGAGAAGGTCCTAAGTTTCAAAAAACGGTACGTACTGAACAAGATGTGGCGAATTTACCCAAGTTAAATGCAAAATCAGACCTCGATTATGTAATGAATGCGGTAAGTACAATTCGCTCAGCTTTAGGTGGACAAGTTCCACTGATTGGTTTTTCTGGTAGTCCTTGGACGCTTGCAACTTATATGGTTGAAGGTGGTTCAAGTAAAGAGTTCCGTTTCACCAAGCAAATGATGTATGCGCAGCCAGAAGTTTTGCATGCCTTACTTGATCATTTAGCAGATTCAGTTATTGATTATTTAAATGCTCAAATTGATGCAGGTGCTCAGGCGATCCAGATTTTTGATAGCTGGGGCGGGGCATTGGCACACCGTGAATACGTCGAATTCTCTTTAAACTACATGAATAAAATCATTGCAGGTTTACAGCGTGAGAAAGACGGCCGACGTATTCCTGTTATTGTGTTCACCAAAGGTGGCGGTCAATGGTTAGAGCCAATGATTACGACTGGTGCAGATGCATTAGGTTTAGATTGGACTACTCCACTTAATACAGCTCGTAATATTGTGTCGGGACGTGTAGCGCTACAAGGTAATCTTGACCCTGCTGTTTTATATGGCTCTGCTGCTTCAATTGAAAAAGCAGTAAAAGCAATGTTAGACGATGCTTACGCAAACGGTGAAAAAACAGGTTACGTTGCTAACTTAGGCCACGGTATTACCCAGTGGGTAGACCCTGCGCAACCAAAAATCTTTGTAGATACAGTGCATGAGTATAGTGCTAAATATCTAGGATAGTTTTTGTGCGCCATCTGATTTTACCCATTCATTTTATCGGCAAGGCTGTTTCGGCAGCCTTGTTTGGTATTCTGCTTTTAATTGCTTTTGCTTTAACAGCGCCGATGGGAAGCCATGAATATATGGGTTTTTATCGCTATGATTATTTACTTATCTATGCAGTGCTGATTCAGATCTGTCTTTTATATTTAAAACTTGAATCATGGGCAGAAGCCAAAGTTATTGCTTTATTTCATGTCATGGCGATGGTCATGGAAATATTTTTAACGCATCCCGCGATTGCGTCATGGCAATATCCTCAGCCTGCGGTATTTAAAATTTTAACTGTGCCTTTATTTGCAGGCTTTATGTATTCGGCTGTAGGTAGTTTTTTTGCACGGTCAATTCGACTGTTTCAAGTTTCTTTTGAAAAACTCCCAAGTTTTGGAACGATGCTTTTACTGGCATTTTTCTCATATATAAACTTTATGAGTAAATTTTTTGTACCTGATATTCGCTATATTTTATTTGCGATCAGTATTTTTATTTTTTGGAAGACCAAACTTTATTTTCAGCTCAACGAGCATAAATTTAAAATCCCGATGTTACCTGTATTGTTGACCCTCGCTTTTCTAATCTGGATTGCTGAAAATATTAGTACTTTTTATAAAATCTGGCTCTATCCAAGTCAGGTAGATGCTTGGCATATGGTAGGTTGGGGTAAACTGGGGTCATGGTATTTATTATTACTTTTAAGTTTGGTTCTCGTGCTTAAAATATTAGGTCATCGAGATAATCAAGGTAACTGGAATCTAAGGTAAATTTTTTCGTTAGCACTTTTCATCATATTATTTATTTTTTAATTGCTAAATCACAGCCTTCTCGCTATCTTTAATATCGTGTAATAAGAATTACACATAACAATACATAAGAAACAATCAATAATGATTTTGGAGATATACATCTATGTTAAAAAAATTAGCTTTAGCTGCTTTGTTAGCAGCTGGTTCAAGTGTTGCTATGGCTGATAACGATGTAGGTTGTGGTGTGGGTACGCAAGTATGGGCTGGCCAAAAAGGAGTGGTGCCTAAAATTCTTGCTGCAACAACAAATGGTATTTTTACTAACCAATTACTAGGGATTACTTTTGGTACTTTAGGCTGCCGTCAAGGCGGAACAGTAACTGCGCAAGTGGTTACATTCACAAATGAAAATGCTGAAGCTTTAGCACGTGATATGGCAGTAGGCCAAGGTGAAAGCCTGAACGTACTTGCTGAGTTAATGCAAATTAAACCTCAAGACAAAGATCGTTTCTTTAAAGTTTCAAAAGCAAACTTTGGTGAAATCTATTCTGCAAATAATCAAAATACGCTTCAAGTTTTAGCATCATTACAAACAGTAATGGCTAAAGATGACGTTTTAAAAGCTTACGTATAAGTTTGAAACTGAAAACCCTGTCGTATGGCAGGGTTTTTCTTATATTTAATGATAAAAATTGATGAGCTTAATGAAGTCAGTTGTTTTAGTTTTTGCCTCTTTGGCAGTGAATATTGCTTATTCAGCAGATATAAATCCATCTATTCAAAAATATTGGTCAATTGCAGAACAACAAAATCTAGATCAAGACATTACATGGCAAAGGCTCATGTATGCCAATAAAAACCAGAAAAGTGAGGTCACTTACGGTGGCTATTTCCTATCAAAAAATGGAAAAAATAATCTAAAAGAAGAGCTGAAAGCGGATATCTCGGCATTATTTATGCCTGCTCAAGATAATCAGTCGATTCGTTGTAAGTTCCCTGCGCGTAGCCAATGGCTCATGCAAAAAGTCGGCATTCAAGAAAATGAATTGCCTCAAGTAAAGTGTACCGAATTTGAAAATTGGATTGGGCAAATTAAGCCCTACAAAGCGACATTAATTTATGCGACCGATTTTATGGGCAATCCGAGCTCGATGTTTGGCCATACTTTATTGCGTTTAGACCCAAAAGATCAGCAACAATTAAATTTAGTTTCCTATGCTGTAAATTATGCAGCAACGGTGGCAGGCAACGACAACTGGTCATATGCATGGAAAGGTTTAACAGGGCAGTATCCGGGTGAATATTCACTAATGCCTTATTACCGTAAAGTAAAAGAATATGGCGATTTTGAAAGCCGTGATTTATGGGAATATGAGCTAAATTTAACTCCTGAGGAAACACGTTTCTTGGTGTCTCACATTTGGGAAATGCAACATGTGAGTTTCCCTTATTACTTTGTGAGTGATAACTGTGCCTATCGATTGTTGGGATTAGTGGATTTAGTAAAACCTGAATCTAAATTACAAGAAAAATTTACTTATGCATCCATTCCAATGGAAACCATTAAATCGATGCAGCAGCAGGGACTCACCAAAGCTCCTGTATATCGACCTGCTTTAGAAACCCAATTATTGTCCCAAGCTCATCAGCATGGTGCCTCACTGGCGAAGGTCGCTCATCAAATTGCGATGCTGCCTATACAGCATTCTTCTCAGATTTTAAAATCATTTACTGAGCAGGATCAGGCTAAAATCCTCGAGATGGCTTACGATGATTTATATCTACAGTTTATTGGTCGTAAAGTTGAAGAAAGCATTGCTCAGCCGCAGTTACGTCAGCTTTTAGCACTCAGAAGTCAGATTGATTTAGATAAGCAACGTCAAGAACCAAAAAGACCAGCAAAGGAACCAACTCAAGGTCATAACGCGCGTAATCTTTCAGTGAAAGCTGGTGAGGTTCAAGGAGATAAGTTTATTGAACTTGGTCATCGGCAAGCCTACCATGACTTAATAGACCCTCAAGGCGGATATCGTGCCGGTACTCAATTACTATTTTTAAATGGTAACGCGCAGTGGCGAAATGACCATTTAAAACTAGAACGTCTTGATCTGTTAGAAGTGAACTCTTATAACCCAATTCAACCATTTAAAACACCGCTGAGTTGGGGTTTTAATTTAGGTTGGCGTCAAGAAGCCATTCATGATGGAAGCTTTAGTGAAGACAAACAACACGGCGTAGCAAGCTTTAATGCTCAGGTCGGTTACAGTCTTGCAGACTATGGGCGAAAGCATATTTGCTATGGACAAGTACAAACCTATGTACAAACAGGTTCAAATCTAGATAAAGGGTGGCGCGTAGGAATGGGGCCAACTTTAGGTTGTATGAATCAATGGTTTGAGCGTTTCAACTCTGTGGTGCAAATTGAATTGCCATATTGGGAAGATCAAAACCAATGGAATTTGAGAGTAAATACTCAGTGGCAATATGTGATTAATCGCAATAATGCCGTTCGATTGAATTGGGACTATGAGCAACAAAACCATCAAGACTGGATGAAATCAAGTCTAGGATATGTTTGGTTCTTTTAAAGAATAAATGTATAAAAAAAGAGAAATGAGTTTATTCATTTCTCTTTTTTTGTTTTTAGACAAGACGATTATTTCTTTATTGCATTTAATACTGCATACGCTGCCTTAATGCGTTCTTCATTTGGAATACGTTTATTGGTTAACATGACTAAACCAATATTTTCTTTTGGAATAAACACCACATAAGTTCCAAAGCCATTTGTTGAGCCAGTTTTGTGGAACATCTTAACTGAAGGTTCTTTGGAAATGGCAGTCACTTTATTAGGCTTCATCACGATTTGCTCTGAATTACTGTCTAATAAAGTTTGTAAAGGCGCTGGATAAGAAAATTCTTCCCAACCCAAGGCTTGATACATGGTGCCGACTTGATAGAAACCTTTATGTGTTTCATTAATTGCACGTTGAATATCTTTCGGATATTTCAGTGGGTTGAGGTTGGCATTAATAAAACTCAGCATGTCTGGTAGTGTCGATTTAACGCCGTATGCAGGAGCATCTAGCGGACCAGGGTTAACACGAATTGGCTGATTTTCTTGGTTATAGCCAAAAGCATAGTTTTGCATCTGAGTTTTAGGAACATTTACATAGCTATGTTTTAAGCCAAGGCCCGGAAAAATTGTTTTTTCTAAGACTTGGTCGAAAGGTTTATTCATAGACAAAGCAACAACTTTTCCAAATAGGCCAATACTTGGATTTGAATATTGTCTGTATTCACCGATTGGGTTTTTAGGTTTCCAGTCTTTGAAAAAAGTTAAAACTTGTTGGTCTGTTTGTACTTCATCTGGGAATTGCAAGGCAAGGTTACCACTTGTATACGTTGCGAGTTGAAGTAAGTTAACTTGGTCAATCGGTGTGTTTTTTAATTCTTTCCAATATTTACCAGGCGTATCGTCAAAAGAGATTTTTCCTTTATTTTTTGCATATCCACCTGCTGTCGCGGTAAATAATTTACTGACTGAACCGAGCTCAAAAATGGTACTGCTATTTACGGCTTTTTTATCTTGAACAGATTGAAGACCATAATACATTTCATACTTTTTATTATTTTGAATAACACCCACAGCCATACCTGGCACATCATATTTATCTAATAAAGGTTTAAAATTTTGATCTACCAGTTTTTTAATTTCTTGGTCTTTTGGTGTATTGCCCGCATAAATTGAGGTACTAAAAATAAAAAGAGGGGGTAAAAGTAAGCAAGAAATTTTTTTAAATCGCATGATTAACTCTAAATCGTTTAAAAATAAAGATGCGTACTTTTATAACAAAAATCACCTAATTTGATTGTTATGTTTTATTGGTTAAGTGCTTTAAATAGATATAAAAAAGCCCAACTTCGGCGGGCTTTTATTTTGGTAGTAAAACCAGATTAATAGCTTTCTGGTACTGCACTTAAAAATTCACGACGTGCTTCTTTATCGGTTTTAAAATCTCCGACAAATGAAACTGTACGGGTGGTAGATTCTTGTTTGCCTACACCACGCATCATCATACACATATGTGCTGAATCGATGACTACAGCAACACCGCGAGCACCAGTCACTTCTGCGACAGCTTCTGCGATTTGTTGAGTCAGATTTTCCTGAATTTGCAAACGGCGAGCAAACATCTCGGTAATACGTGCAAATTTAGATAGACCAAGAACTTTGCCTTCCGGTAAATAGGCAACATGAACACGGCCGTAGAATGGGAGGAGATGATGTTCGCAAAGCGAATAGAATTCAATATTCTTCACCAATACCATTTCATGGTTATCTGATGGGAAAACAGCATTATTGGTGACTTCTTCTAAAGTTTTACTATAGCCAGAAGTTAAATATGAAAAAGCTTTAGCCGCACGCACAGGCGTATCTTTAAGGCCGGGACGATCAAGATCTTCACCGACGGCAGTCAGGATATTTGCGTACGATTGCTGCATTGACATAAGACGTATAAATTTACTCTATTAGACAAGCTCGGCATTGTATCAGAAACATGACCTGATGTTCATAAATCCTCGCACTATATTTATTTTGGTTTTGCGCAGGCTTAATAAAAGATGAATAAATTTCATGTTTTTTATCGTTAATAGTCAAGTGGTTGGACATGAAATGTGCGTTTAATATGGGTAAGTTCTAAATGATCGCTTCATGGCATCATATTTGCACAAAAGCATTATTATAAAACACAAGGATAAGACATGTCAGAACGTCCAATCACCTTCTTTTTTCGTGGCGGTCAGCATCAAGTAGAAAATGTCCTACCCACAATGACGATTTTACAGTTTCTACGAGAATATACTCAAAATGGTAAAACCAGACAGACTGGTACAAAAGAGGGCTGTGCTGAGGGCGATTGTGGTGCATGTACGGTAGTGATTGGTGAGCTGGTCAATGACAACCTGCAATTACGTAGTGTGAATGCGTGTATTCAGTTTTTACCCACTTTAGATGGTAAAGCTCTATTTACAGTAGAAGACCTTCATAGCTTATTGCCTGTACAAGATGGGACACTTCATCCAGTTCAACAGGCGATGGTCGATATGCATGGTTCGCAATGCGGTTTTTGTACACCCGGTTTTATCATGTCGTTATGGTCAATGTATGAAAATGAACAACATTCTCCAAGCAAAGATAAAATCAGTGATTATCTTTCTGGAAACTTATGTCGCTGTACAGGCTATCGCCCTATTTTAGATGCAGCACAAAAAGCTTATGACTATCCACGTGTTGTATTAGAACGTCAAAAAGTAATTGATGTATTAAAAGAAATCAAAGCATTACCTGCATTGTATTTAAATAATCATGGTCAGCAATTTTTTGCACCAAAGACCTTGCAGGATTTCTCTACTTTACGTTTACAGTTGCCGCAAGCACGTATTGTTGCAGGTAGCACAGATGTAGGTTTGTGGGTAACAAAGCAAGGCCGTGATTTGGGCGATATGCTTTATATCGGTCAAGTTGAAGAGCTGAAAAAGATTGTAGTCACAGACCATGCTTTAACGATTGGGGCAAATGTAAGTTTGAGTGATGCACTCATTAAAATTTCAGATTTTTATCCCGACTTTCAAGAATTACAGCGCCGTTTTGCTTCCATGCCGATTAAAAATGCAGGAACACTAGGTGGAAATATTGCTAATGGTTCGCCTATTGGTGATTCAATGCCGGCATTAATTACGCTAGCTACACGATTGATTTTGCGTGTAGGTGTGCAGACCCGTGAAATTGCTTTGGAAGACTTTTATTTAGATTATCAAAAAACAGCATTACAGCTCGGTGAGTTTGTTGAGACGATTGTTATTCCACTTCGTGAAGGGCAGACGCGTTTTAAATTTGCCAGCTATAAAATTGCCAAACGATTTGAGCAAGATATTTCTGCGGTATGTGCAGCCATTTCATGTGAGCTAGATAATGATGGTGTCGCTCACAATGTAAGAATTGCTTTTGGTGGCATGGCTGCTATTCCCAAACGTGCAAAATATGCAGAAGCCATATTGGAAGGCCAACAACTTGCAACAGAATTGATCGTTCATGCACAAGAAGCATTGTCGCAAGACTATCAACCTTTAGATGATGGACGTGCTAGCTCGGCATATCGTTTACACGTCGCGAAAAACTGTTTACAGCGGTTTTATATAGAAAAAGTCCTGTCTCAAACGATTACTCGTGTGAATGATTTGATTACTATGGTGGAGATCTAACATGAATCAAACCATTGACTTAAGTGTTTCTAAAAAATCCGCTAAAGCAGGCGACTCGATTCCACACGAAAGTGCACATTTACATGTAACTGGGCAGGCAACCTATATTGATGATTTACCCGAGCTTGAAAATACCATGCATTTGGCAGTCGGATTTTCAAATTGTGCCAAAGGCAAAATTATTAAATTTGATTTGGATGCTGTGCGTCAGGCTGACGGTGTTCGTGCAGTTTTTTCGGCAAAGGATATTGATGTTGAAAATAATTGGGGACCAATTGTAAAAGATGACCCAATTTTTGCCGAAGAGCAGGTTGAGTTTTATGGACAAGCCTTGTTCGTGGTTGTTGCTGAGAGTTATCAGCAAGCCCGTCAGGCAGTTCGCTTAGCAAAAATTGAGTATGTGCCCGAAACCCCAATTTTAACGATTCAAGATGCAATTAAAAAAGAATCGTGGGTGTTACCGCCTGTTGAATTTAGCCATGGTGAAGTTGAGCAGGCATTTCAAAACGCAGCACATCAACTTTCAGGTGCTATTGAGCTGGGTGGGCAAGAGCATTTTTATCTTGAAGGACAGATTTCTTATGCGATTCCACAAGAAAATCAGAGCTTAAAAGTCTATTGCTCAACGCAACATCCAACCGAAATGCAGCTGCTGATTTGTCATGCACTAGGCATGAATATGCATCAGGTGAGTGTGGAAAGCCGCCGTATGGGCGGTGGTTTTGGTGGTAAAGAGTCGCAGTCGGCACAGTGGGCATGCATTGCATCTTTGGCAGCACAAAAAACAGGCCGTCCGTGTAAATTACGCTTAGATCGTGATGATGACATGAGTGCTACAGGCAAACGTCACGGTTTTGCTTATGAGTGGTCTGTAGCTTTTGATGACAGTGGTGTTCTGCAAGGCTTAAAGGTACAACTGGCTTCAAACTGCGGTTTTTCGGCTGATCTTTCTGGGCCAGTGAATGAACGTGCGATTTGCCATATTGGCAATGCCTATTATCTAAATGCAGTTGAGCTACGTAACTTACGTTGTAAAACCAATACTGTTTCTAATACCGCATACCGTGGTTTTGGTGGACCGCAAGGCATGTTTGTCATCGAAAATATTATTGATGACATTGCTCGTTATTTAGGTTGTGACCCGGTTGAAATTCGTCAACGTAATTTCTTTGCTGAACAGCCCGGTGCCGGACGTGACCGTATGCACTATGGGGCAGAAGTCCGTGATAATGTTGCGCCAAAATTGGTAGCTGAATTATTGCAGACTAGCGATTATGCGAAACGCAAACAAGACATTCATGCCTTTAATCAGAACAATCACATCATTAAGCGTGGTATTGCGTTAACCCCATTAATGTTTGGTATTTCGTTTAATGCCGTACATTACAATCAGGCAGGTGCACTGGTGTATGTGTACATGGATGGCACTGTCGCGATTACGCACGGTGGTACAGAAATGGGACAAGGGCTATATACCAAAGTACGGCAGATCGCTGCACATGAGTTGGGTTTACCAATCGATAGCGTTCGTTTAATTGCAACCGATACTTCTCGTGTACCAAATACTTCGGCAACTGCAGCATCAAGTGGCGCAGATCTAAACGGTAAAGCTGTTCAAAATGCCTGTATTAAAATTCGTGAGCGTCTGGCTAAACTTGCAGCCGAAATAAGTCAAAGTGAAGCTGAACAAGTCCAGTTTGAAGATAGTATGGTTTCAACAGCGAATGGTCATTCATGGACATTTCCTGACTTGGTTCAACGAGCATATATGGCACGTGTACAACTATGGGACAGTGGTTTTTATAAAACTCCAGAAATTCACTATGATCAGGTCAACCATTTGGGGCGTCCATTTTTCTATTATGCCTATGGTGCAGCGGTCAGTGAGGTCGCAATAGATACCTTAACTGGGGAAATGAAAGTATTGCGCGCTGATATTTTGCATGACGTCGGGCGGTCAATTAACCCTGCAATTGATATTGGACAAATTGAAGGCGGTTTTGTGCAAGGGATGGGATGGCTTACGACAGAAGAGCTGTATTGGCAGCCGCAGGGACCACACGCAGGCCGTTTGTTTACCCATGCGCCTTCAACTTATAAAATCCCGACCAGTGTAGATATTCCTCATATTTTTAATGTCAAACTGTTCAATAATCAAAATCAGGCAGACACCATTTACCGCTCCAAAGCTGTAGGTGAACCGCCATTTATGTTGGCATTATCTGTTTTCTCTGCAATTCGTCAGGCGGTACAGGCGGCTATTCCCGA
Source organism: Acinetobacter sp. 22512 (assembly GCF_052044755.1). Lineage (NCBI taxonomy): Bacteria > Pseudomonadati > Pseudomonadota > Gammaproteobacteria > Moraxellales > Moraxellaceae > Acinetobacter > Acinetobacter sp. 22512. The sequence goes on from NZ_JBQENP010000016.1 coordinate 45,445, forward strand.
AAAAGCTCCGCTCGTGCTCAATGCTCCAGCAACTGCCGAGGAAATTTTACGTGCAATTGCGATTGGACGAGGACAGGCTTTGGCTAACCGTCTACAAGCTAAAATGTAGAAGATTATGCAACATTTACAATGGTGGGCTGATTTTGTAGCGTGGCAAGTCGATGCTGTGCCTATGGTATTGGTCACAGTAGTTCGCGCTGATGGTTCAACACCACGAGAAGTTGGTGCAACCATGTTATTGCGGTTTAATTTACAACAGCAATGGCAGCAGTCAGATACGATCGGTGGCGGGCATTTAGAGTTTCAGGCGATTGATATCGCTAAAGCAATGTTAAAAGAAACGGAAACTAGTGTGAGGCGTATTGAACGCTTTAACCTCAGTGCTCGGTTAGGGCAGTGTTGTGGCGGAGTAATGTGGTTATTGTTTGAAAAAATATCACCCGCTGAAATTGCGTCGGATTTATCTGGGAGTTTGCAAGCATGGCGAGCTGGAAAGCATATATGGCGTAACGTCTCACATCAATATGCATCCACTTGGCAGACTATGGATATGGAACAACAACCAAGTTTCGAGTTTCATTCTGGCAGCAGTGAAGAATGGCAATTTGGCCAGCAGATTCAACCAAATGTCATGCAAGTGCTGATTTGTGGCGCGGGGCATGTGGGTGAAGCAATTGTCCGTTGTTTATTACCTATTGGTGTTCGGGTGAAATGGATTGATCCACGTGATGATATTTTTCCACCAGATTTACTGCAACAGGTGCAATGCTTAACGACTGATACCTTAGACGCCGAGATCGAGCATTTTGACCGTTTAGGCGCAATTTTAATATTAACTCATGACCATCAATTAGATTTGCAACTATGTTTTTCAGCCTTGAAACCTGCGGCAAAACCATTTGCTTATGTTGGGATGATTGGCTCAAAAAGTAAAAGGGCTATTTTTGAAAAGCGTATGCAAATACGTGGTTATACTCAGGAAACATTACAACGTTTGGTTTGCCCGATCGGGGTAGAAGGAATTTCATCGAAACAACCTGCAATGATTGCCATTGCAGTAGTTGCTCAATTATTACAAGTATTTGATGTAAAAAAATGATCCCAAAGGATCATTTTTTTTGTTCGAACTTAGGATTTTTTTCTGCACGTTTAAGCAGTACGAGAACGGCACCTGTACCACCTTGATTTTCAGGGGCACTTACAAAAGCCAAAACATCGCGGTGTTGACGTAACCATCCGTTGACATAGGTTTTTAAGACTGCTTCTGGGCCTTTACCATGCACAATTTTGATGACATTTTGATTTTCATCTTTTGCCATCTGGATAATTTGTAAAACTGCGTCACGTGCTTGCTCAATCGTGCAGCCGTGTAAATCTACAGCTTCAAACCAACGCATCTTGCCTGCTTTTAAATCTTCAAAAACTTTATGTTGAAGAGTCGCAATGCGATAGCTTAGCGTTGCTTGGCTTGCGACCGGATTTAAAGCAGCTTGAGTATCGGATAACTCAGCATGTTCGGTGTCAGGACCACCTTCGGCAGCTGCACGTTTCGCTAGCGTTTGTGCGTCGACTTTTCTGGTACGAGGTGTTTTTACATCGGCAACATTGCTATTGTTGATGCGTTTTACACCTGCAACAGCCTGTTGAAACAGATGGGTATCTTCCAATTCTTCAGACTCAGCCTGAGATTTTTTAGTCTCAGGCTGATTTGTGATTTTGCTTGAATGAGGATTGGAGATTTGCTTTTTAAATTGCTTCAATAACTTCTGTTGCTCTTTAGAAAGCGATGAATCTTTATTACTCATATATCTTCATTAAACCGTTTGGGGTTGTCCAAAAAGGGCAGTAAAAGCTTGATCTGGACGAGGTTGTTTCATAAAACTTTCGCCCACCAAGAAGCTGTGAATATCATGCTCTTGCATCATATGTACATCATCTGGTGTCGCAATACCGCTTTCAGTAATTAATAAACGTGAGGTCGGAAGTAATTTTTTCAATCGAATGGATGTATTTAAATCTACATCAAACGTTTTTAAATTACGGTTATTCACTCCTAATAAACATTGCTCAGAAAGCTTTAAAGCGCGTTCCATTTCTTCTTCGTCATGAACTTCAACCAATACATCAAGTTGATGTTCAAACGCAGTTTTAGACATTTCTTCAAGTTGCTGGTCAGACAAACAAGCAACAATTAATAAAATACAGTCAGCATGCAAAGCACGAGCTTCAACTACATTATATGGGTCAATCAGAAAGTCTTTACGTAAAGCAGGGAGGGCACAATGATTGCGAGCAATCGCAATATTTTCATCTGCTCCCTGAAAGAAATCAACATCGGTCAGTACCGATAGACATGCTGCTCCAGCTTGTTCATATTGCTGGGCAATTTCGGCAGGATTAAAGTCTGCGCGAATGATTCCTTTTGATGGAGACGCTTTTTTAATTTCAGCAATCACACCAGGGCGTTTATGTTTTAAAGCATTTGCAAAGCCTCGAACTGGAGTCGCAGCTTTTGCTAGTTCTTCAACATCTTGCAAATTACGTTGTTTTAAACGCGCAGCAAGTTCCTCATGTTTACGGTCAACAATTTTACCTAAAATGGTATTTTGAATATTAATCATGAGAAATCCTTAATCTGCCTGAGATTGCTTTAATGTTTTGGTAAATTCAGCCAAAACACTCATTTTTTCTAAAGCCTGTCCGCCATAGATAATATCTTGAGCGAATGTAACAGCCTGAGCATAAGTTTTGGTAATGCCCGCCACATAGATGCCTGCACCTGCATTAAGCGCAATCATGTTTGCTGCTTTTTCACCAATATCGGATTTATTTTTGCTTAAAGCATCTTTAATTAACTTTAGACTTGCTGTTGCATCAGCGACAACCAAACCATTTAAAGTTTGCGACTCAATTCCTACATCTTCAGGATTAAGTGTCCACTCAGTAATTTCGCCATCTTTGAGTTCGGCAATAGCAGTAGGAGCTGCAAGACTGATTTCATCAAGCCCATCTTTTGAATGGACAACCATGACATGTTCAGCACCAAGCTGCTTCATCACTTCGGCAATTGGACGACAAAGTTCATCTGAAAATACCCCAATCACAAAGCGTTTTACACCAGCCGGGTTGGTCAGTGGGCCAAGTAAATTAAAAATACTTCGAATACCAAGTTCACGACGTGGACCAGCAGCATATTTCATGGCTTTGTGATGGTTCGGTGCAAACAAGAAACCTACACCCATTTCACGGATACAGCGCTCGGTTTGTTGCATATCTAAATCAAGATGAATACCTGCTTGTTCAAGTAGGTCTGATGAACCTGATTTACTTGAAACGCCACGGTTACCATGTTTTGCAATGGTTGCGCCTGCTGCTGCAATGACAAAGCTTGACGCTGTAGAGACGTTAAATAAATTTTGGCCATCACCACCAGTACCCACAATATCAACTAAATGTTTGATATCACTAACATCGATCTTGATCGCAAATTCGCGCATGACACGTGCAGCAGCTGTCATTTCGTCAATGCTTTCACCTTTCATGCGTAGGCCCATCATCAAAGCACCAATTTGTGCTTCGGTTGCCTCACCTTGCATGATGCTGCGCATAATTTCTTCCATTTGAGGCTGGGTCAAATGAATGTTCTTGGTAATGTGGTTGAGCGCCTGTTGGATATTCATAGTCATGATTTACAGCATTAATGATTAAAATTTTTAGGTGAAGTTGATCAAGAGTGGGATGTTCAGCTTGTTGCGTTCCATGTTTCACTAGCTACGGGGAGCTATGTTAGCAGAAAATAACCAAAGATTTTTGTTGTTCGATACGAGTTTTAAAAAATTTGCTGGTTTATTACTTTAGTTTGATTAATAAACAGAATTTATTCATTGAAAAAGGTTTTAGTTTGTTGTGAGTTTTTATGATAAATAATTAACCATTTGGTATATCTTAAACATAAATATATCTAGGAAAAATGCGTATAAATCCGTCAAATAAAAGTGGATATAGTAGGGCGATCTTTATTTTGTCTATTAATAAATATGTATTTAAATAACTTGAAATATGTAGGAGCTTTAAAAAATAAGCGCTCATTTATTTTTGTATTTGTTGCACTGTTTCATCCACTAGAAAGTTATGCGCAAGAAGCTATAGAGCAACCACAAAAGCAAGCTAAAACAGATAAAGTAGTCCGTGTTGCTGTGACAGGGTCTCGGATTTCAAAAGCACAAAAAGATGGCCCTACTAGTGTGACCATAATTACCGCAGCCGATATTGAAAAACAAGGGTTTAGTAATGCATTTGATGCGCTTAATAACCTGACGCAGAACACGGGTTTTGTACAAGGTGCCGATTATGGAAATACTTTTACACCTGCGGCTAACGCTATTAGCTTACGAGGCTTAGGACCTAATCATACTTTAACTTTGATTAATGGACATCGGGTTGCAGACTATCCTGTACCTTATGATGGCTCTGTCAATTTCGTAAATTTAGCCAATATTCCAACTGCCATTATTGATCGTATTGAAATATTAAATGGTGGTGCCTCTGCAATTTATGGTTCAGATGCAATTGCAGGTGTCGTGAATATTATTCTGAAAAAGAAAACAGACGGCACACAATTTAATATCAAGGCAGGCGGAACAAAAGAAGGGGGTGAAAACTTACGTTTACAACTGAGTGGTAGTAAAACTTTAGACAAGCTCAGCCTTGTTTATGGGGTTGAACTCAGTGGCCGTGAACCGATTTGGGCAGCCGATCGAGATTTTATGTCGGGCCGAACTCGTTTGGGAGAAAAACCAGATACGGTTGTAGGTCGTAAAAATGCCAATACTGGAAAATATCTTTCCATTGGTGGGTGTCAGGCCTTTAATGGTTTATTCAAAGGTTCAGTCAGTAATATAGGACAAGCTGGTGCAGACAATTGTGCTAGTGGTTTGGCACGACCAACCTATTGGACGGTCCAAACCCAAAACCGCAGTCAAAATGGTTATCTCGGTTTAGACTATGAGTTAAATGATAAAACTCAATTGTTTGCCGATTTTTTAATTGGCGCCAATCAAATTGAAAACAATACGCGTGGTCCGACATGGACTTCTTTAGCCGCAACGAGTGGTTATTTCCTCAATCAAGATTCGGGAAATTATGAAATTTGGAATCGCCGTTTTGCACCTGAAGAATTAGGCGGGGTAGAACGCGTAAATAAAAAATGGAAAGAACTTTCTTCAAACTTAAATTTTGGAATTCGAGGCGATATTGGGGAGACGAGCTGGAGTTATGAGGCGGCCTATAATGGTTCCATCTATACCAGTCAGCTACGCCGCCAAGGCTTATTACGTTCGAATGTTGATGAGTACTTCTTAGGTCAGCAACTTGGCACAGATGCAGATGGTATTCCTATTTATTCACCTCATTTAGATCGTTTAAGTCGACCACTAACAGCAAGTGAATTTGAGAGTATTTCGGGAACAACAAAAGAAAAAGATAAGTCATGGGCACAAAGTTTGACCTTAAGCGCGAATGGTGACGTACTTAAGTTACCTGCAGGAACTGCCAAACTTGCGGCTGTGGCTGAAATTGGACGTCAAGGTTTTTCGATTAAGCCGGATCAGGCACTTGAAAATGGGGAGTTTTATAATGCGAGTTCTAGTGGCGAATATAGTGGCACTCGTACACGCCAAGCACTTGGTGCAGAATTATTCTTGCCTTTAGCGAAACCATTAAATTTAACGCTGTCTGGACGTTATGACCGTTATGCTTTGTCAGATAACAGCATTGATAAGTTAACTTTCGGTTCGGGTCTCGAGTTTAGACCACATTCGACTTTATTGGTGCGCGGTAACTACGCGACTAGCTTTCGTGCACCAGATATGAACTATCTGTTCTTAAATAAGCAAAAAGGTTATTTCGCAAGTACGACCGATTATTTACGTTGTAGCCAAATGGGACAACCTTTAGATAAATGTAGCTTTAAAGATTACTCGCCTGGGGCAAACTATACTTTAACCGGAAACAAGGAATTGAAACCTGAAGAGGGTAAATCTTATGGTGCAGGTTTTGTTTGGTCACCAACCAATAAATTTGATATCAGCATCGATTACTGGGATATCAAAATTGATAATCTTGTGACCAACTTAAGTGAGGACAAAATTCTACGTTTAGAAGCAGATTGTCGTTTAGGCAACCAAGATATTAACTCTGCAGCCTGTATTGATGCATTAGCACGTGTGGAGCGTAACCCTGCAAATGCAGTTGTCGACCCAAATGTGATTAAGAATATAAATATCGTTCCGATTAATGCTGCATCAGACCATACTCGCGGGATTGACTTCACTAGCAGATGGCGCTGGAAAACAGACAGCTTTGGTAACTTTCTCTGGACGATCAATTATAGCCGAGTACTAGAACATGAATATCAACAATCAAAAGATGGCGAGAAAGATGACTATTTAAAAGATTTAACCATTCCTGATTGGCGTGACCGTTTTAATACCAGTCTCAGCTGGAGCTTTGGTGATTGGGCATCAACAGTATTAGTTAATCGTTATGGCAAAATTCCAAACGGCGACCAGACTGCCTATCTAAGCCCAACGTATTTAGTGAACTGGAGCGGTACTTATCAAATCTCTCCAAAAGCTTCTGCTTCAATCATTATTAATAACCTGTTTGACAAAGTGAAACGAGATGACACGGGCGGTTGGCCGTATTATCCAGTAGGATCATATTCACCATTCGGCCGTCAAGGTTGGTTGGAGTTTAACTATAAATTCTAAGAATGATGTGTGGATGCAGCGAAGTGGTACAGCATTTGCTGCATATTTTTATTTAAAACTACAAAGGATAAAACCCCTTATGTTGGTCAAGCCTTCATTTAAAAAAAGATTGCTACTTACAACATTATTATCTTTATCGGCAACACAGATTTTCGCATCGAATAACAGTGAACAAATCCCGATTGGTAAATTACCTGAATGGGTTGTACCAGAATCTTATGATTTAGATTTTAAGATTGATCCCGCACAAAAAGGCTATACCGGTAAAACTACGATTCATCTAAAACTGGCTCAAGCCACAGATCACATCTGGATTCACGGTAAATCCTTAACGGTGAAAGATGTGAATATCACATCGGCAGAGGGCGCCAAAACCAAAGCAAAATATGAGCAAGCCTCCGAGGTGGATGGGGTGAGTAAAATTAAATTTGCCAAGACCTTGCCAGCAGGCCAGTATCAACTCGTTCTAGATTTTAATGCGGCGTATGACCAACAGCTCGACGGTATTTATAAAATCGAGTTTGAAGGTAAACCTTATGTGATGACTCAAATGGAAGCAATTAGTGCACGCCAGTCATTCCCATCATTTGATGAGCCACGTTTTAAAACGCCGTTTAATATTCGTTTGACGATTCCAAGCAAATATTCAGGGTTTGCCAATACCCAACAAACATCTGAGCAAGCAGATAAGTCAGGTTGGAAAACGCTCAGTTTTGCACAGACAAAACCACTACCAACTTATTTACTTGCATTGGCTGTCGGACCTTGGCAATTACAAAAAGGGCCTGATATTGGTGCAACTTCATGGCGTAAGCAGCCAATCCAGTTACGTGGTATTGCACCCGATGCAAAAGCTGAAAAAATGCAGCATGCCTTATCTGAAACGCCAGCCATTTTAAAAACTTTAGAAGATTATTTTGCCTTTGGTTATCCATTTGACAAGCTAGATTTACTGGCAGCACCAGACTTTGCCGCTGGTGCAATGGAAAACCCAGGGCTAATTACTTTTAGAGATTACTTGATGTTGCTAGATAAGGACTCGCCAGTCTCTTTTGTACAGAATTCATTTAATGTCAATGCACATGAGCTGGCGCATCAATGGTTTGGTGATGTCGTCACGATGCCGTGGTGGGATGATTTATGGCTAAATGAATCTTTTGCGACATGGATGCAAAGTAAAATCACTCAAAAATTACATCCCGAATTTAATGCTGACCTAGAACGTATTGCAGATACTGCCGATGCGATGAAAAGTGATAGTTTGGTGAGTGTACGCCGTATTCGCCAGCCTATTTTAAGCAATGCCGATATTCAAACTGCTTTTGATAGTATTACTTACCAAAAAGGTGCTGCTGTTTTAAATATGTTTGAAAGCTACTTAGGCGAAGAAAAATTCAAACAAGGGGTACGCAATTATATTAATAAGCACCAATATGGTAATGCGACAGCCAATGATTTAATTAGCGCTTTAGCAGAGCAGTCTGGGCAAGGTGAGCGTTTTGCCAGAGCGATGAAAAGTTTCCTTGATCAACCAGGTGTGCCTTTAATTAACACCGCATTACAGCAAGAAGGCAATAAAGTCTTTTTAAATGTGAAGCAAAGCCGTTACTTACCTGTGGGTTCAAATGGTGATGCAAGAAGCCTGTGGGGTGTACCATTATGTGTACGTTATGATGTTCCAAATGCAGGTAGTAAAGTGCAATGTGAATTGGTAGACCAAGCAGAAGCCAAGATTGAACTCAAAGGTGCCAGCCTTGGCAGTTGGTATATACCAAATGCAGACGCGGCAGGATACTACCAATTTAGTTTGCCACAAAAAGAATTTACTCGTCTGACTGCCGCTACAGAAAAGCTTTCTAACACTGAACAGTTGGCTTATGCCTATGCAATTTCAGCTGCATTTAACCACGGTGATATTAATTTGTTGGCTGTCGTAGATGCTGCGAAGAAATTTGCCAATTCAAATAGCCGACAAATTAGTACAGCGCTGTTTTCCCAGTTAAGTACCATTCATCGTCATGTATTGAAAACAGAAGCTGAACGTGAACATTTTAGAAAAGTCTTAGCTAATTTATATTTACCAAAATTAAATCAGTTAGGTTATGTAAACAAAACAGGTGAACCAGCTGAAGACAGTTTATGGCGTAGTGAGTTGGTTAGATTTCTTGCTTTAGATATTCAAGTTTCAGAAGTTCGTACCCAACTCTTAAAACAGTCAGATACTCTATTTGCTCAAAAGCAGCTTAATTTTGCGCAAGTAACACCTGAATTATTGCCAACCATTTTAGCTGTACGTGTACAAGAAAAAGGTCAACCAGCTTTTGATCGTTTATCTGGAGAGTTACAACGCGTGACTCAACCGACACAACGTCTTGCAATACTTACAGCTTTGGGTTCAGCAAACCAAGAAGCAACGCGCCAACAAGCCCGTCAGTTGATTTTAAACCCACGTGTTAAAGTCGGTGAAGTTCGTACCGTGGTCAACTCAATCAATAATTATGGAGATGAGCAAGGTGGCTTATGGTCTTGGTTTAAAGTAAATCATGACGCCGTGTTTGACCGTTTAGGTAAATCTTCGGCTGGGCGTTTCCCTGCAATGTTTAGTGGGGCAGCATGTACCCAACAACAAGCGGCACAGTTAAATAACTTTTTTGCACCACGAACTAAAGAGTTGGTTGGGGTAGAAAGAGGATTGAAACAAACCAAAGAACGTATTCAACTCTGCGAATCTTTGGTGGCAAAACAAGATGGATCAATTGTGCAACAGTTAAAGTTGTAATTGTTCCAGCCATGAAAAAAGCCAACTGATCTTAGTTGGCTTTTTTATTCAGGTTACTTATCAAATCCAGTCATTTTTAAAATGACTTATTCGAAGCTGAATTATGCATAAATATCTAAAAAGTTTTTAAAGATTTGATGGCCATGTTGACTCAAAATTGATTCAGGATGGAACTGCACACCTTCAACAGGGAGTGTTTTATGTTTAACACCCATGATTTCTTCCATTGAGCCATCTGCTTCATTGGTCCAGCACGTTACTTCAAGACAGTCAGGTAGTGTTTCTTGATCAATGACTAATGAATGATAACGAGTCGCCGAGAATGGGCTAGGAAGGTTACTGAAAATACCTTTATTGCTATGGTACATATCAGATAAACGTCCGTGCATCACCGTTTTGGCTCTTACAATTTTTCCGCCAAAAGCTTGCCCAATACTTTGATGCCCTAAACACACGCCAAGCAAAGGAATTTTTCCAGCAAAATGATTAATTGCAGGAATTGAAATACCAGCTTCACTTGGAGAGCAAGGGCCAGGACCAATCACAAGATATTTTGGTTGCCATCGTTCAATATCCTCTAACGTGACTTGATCATTGCGAACTACTTTTACTTCCTGATTCAACTCGCCAAAGTATTGGACAATGTTGTAGGTAAAAGAGTCGTAATTGTCGATCATTAGAAGCATGATGAACTTAACCTCATGATAATTAATATATATTTAATAAGTGACTAGAGTTTTACTCAAAATGTTACTCACTTTTTAAAAAGTACCTTTATTTGATCAAATAAAAAGCCGCTTTCTAAGCGGCTAATGTATCAGAATTTCCTTGTCTTGTAATAACTTCATGCTTTTTTACTGGCAAAAGCATATTAATAATTATAAGCCGATGTGTTTCTTAAACTAAAAAGAGTCGTGCAAGCTGGTAGTTTAATTTGAAGATGTCTCTGTATTATTGGGCAAAATCTGCCACACAAAATTTTCTTGATTCAGTGGAGTAAACCCTATTTTTTGATAGAGCCACGAAGCTGTACTGGTAAGTAACATAATTCTGCGAAGTTTAAGAGTTTCCAAGTGTTCTAAGCAGCATTCCATCAGCCATCGTCCTAAACCTAACTTTTGAAACTCATCGATGACAAAAACATCTTTTACATAAGCAAAGGTTGCATAGTCTGTAATGATACGAGCTAGACCAATTTGTTGGTTGTTCGGATCATATAATCCAAAGCATAAACTATGTTGTATAGCGGTTTGCATTGTTTCTAAATCAATCCCTTTTGCCCATTTTGAATGGTATAAAAAAGAATGAATCACCTCTATGTCGAGTTTAGAGGGATCTGTAGAAACAGTATAATTATCATGACGTGTAACTGCGAAATTGGATACCTGCATAGGGAAACCCTTTAATTCAAAGAAACATTGAATACGTTTAAAAATAGCATATTGCTTACAAAGTTCTCTTCAAAACTACTTCTTTATAGTTACGATTATGTTTCCTAATTCCTAATAAAAATTAAAAATTCTGTGATGGTTAATAGTTGTGGAGTTATCAATGAATAAGGATATTTTACTTTATTAACTTAGAAAGAGAGATAACTAAAATTAAGGCAGAATAAGCTTTTCTTAGAGATAAAAAATTATTCTGCCTTGGTCACACAAGAAGATTAAATTTTACGTGTGTTATAAATCAGCCAATCTAAAACATCGCCAGATAAATGTTCGGCCAGTCTTTGTTGAACGGTTTGATGATAACCATTTAACCAGTCTTTCTCTTCATTCGTTAGCATATCAACAACGATACAATCTAAATGAATCGGGCAAAGGGTCAGCGTTTCAAACTCTAAGAAATCGCCGTAGGTTTTCTCAAAGCCAGAGTGAAGTTTGTTTGCAACCAGATTCTCAATACGAATACCGTATTGTCCCTCATGGTATAAGCCCGGCTCGTTGGAAAGAATCATTCCTTCACGCAATTTACTGTAGGCATGTACAGGCGCGTAATAAGAAAGAACTTGTGGACCTTCATGAACATTAAGCGCAAAGCCTACACCGTGGCCTGTTCCATGTCGATAATCTAAACCATGTTGCCATAAAGTATGGCGACAAATTGAATCGAGTAGAGGAGCAGCTAAACCTTCCGGATAAATTGTTTTTGTCAAAGCAATATGGCATTTTAGGACTAAGGTGTAGTCACGTTTTTGTTGCTCTGTTGGCGTTCCTACAGGAACAACACGGGTAATATCCGTTGTTCCATCAACATATTGCCCACCTGAGTCAATCAGCAATAGACCATCGCCTTCGATAAATGAATAGTGCTCTTCAGTTGCACGGTAGTGGGGTAAAGCACCATTAGCATTAAAGCCTGCAATCGTTGAAAAACTTGGTCCTATAAATCCGTTTTGTTGAGCACGAAAGGCTGTAATTTTTTCATCAATGGTCAGTTCTGAAATATTTTCTTGGCTGTGAAGTGCTTTTTCTAACCAGTGGAAAAAGTGGCAAAGCGCGACTCCGTCTTTCACCATGGCATGACGGATATGGGCAATTTCACTTTCATGTTTACGTGATTTAAAAAGTGTACTCGGGTTGATGTCGTATACAACTCGAATATCTTTTGCGATGACTTGTTCATGAAAAATCGAGACTTTGGCTGGATCTAAAAGTACTGAAGCATCAGAGATATTCGATAAAAACTTAGCTGTATCTTCGTAGTTAAGAATTTCAATGTCATCAGCTTTGAAAGCTTGTTGAGAGGTTGAATCAACTTTGTTGCTATCAATGAATAAAACAGCCTGTTGAGTACTGATATACAGATGTGAAAGGAATACAGGGTTATACTCTACATCTTGTCCACGTGCATTTAAGACCCAAGCAATATCATCTAAAGATGAAATAAAATGACCCGCAATATTCTTGTTAGCTAAGCTCTCGCGAATTGCCTGAATTTTTTCTTTACGAGAGAGGGCATTTAATCCTTCAGGCATCAAATGGATTTTTTCTGAGGGAAGTTCTGGACGGTCTAACCAAATCTCTCCAACTGAATCTTGCTGGGTTTCAAGTTTATAGTGATTAAGTCGTGCAGTATGTTCGAGCGCCTTAAATTGTTGAATGGATAATGTTTGGCCATTTACTGAAATGACCGAACCAGTTGGTAGATTTTTCTCAATCCACGCGAGATGTGTAGAAGTTTCATCACTGGTCAGTTTTTGTAATTGAAAGCCAGTTCCAGCGAGTTGTTGTTCTGCTTGTACCCAATAGCGACCATCCGCCCATAGACCTGCAAACTTTTGGGTCACAACAAGCGTACCAACAGAACCACTAAAACCGCTTAACCACTGCCTTGCTTTCCAGTAGTCTGGTAAATATTCTGACATATGGGGATCGGCACTCATCACAATCAAAGCATCAATATGCTGATTGCGCATGAGTTGACGAAGTTTCTCAAGTTTTTCTGGAACAGTTAAAACGCTCATATAGTTTCCAACTCAGGTTGAACTTTACTGGTACTTTTGTTCATTAATCTATTGATAGGTTTCTTTAATAAAAATAACACGATTGCACCAATCACTAACGCTAAAACACATCGCATAAATAAGGTTGGTAAATGATTAATGCCATCTGCCGATACGTGCCCGCCAATAAGACCAGCGATAAGATTACCTAAAGCTGAACCTGTGAACCATAGACCCATAATTTGACCACGTATAACATCAGGTGCAAGTTTAGTCATGGTAGATAGGCCAATCGGGCTTAAACACAATTCTCCGATAGTAAGTAGAAATAAAGTACCTACTAACCAAAATGGTGAAACTAAGCCGCCAGCAATTGCGAAACGGCTTGCAAATGACATCAACAAGAACCCACCTGCTGCTAGTAAAAGTGCAATAATAAATTTACTGATATAACTTGGGTCTTTATTTGACTTACCAAGTTTAGCCCAAAGCCATGCTGCAATTGGGGCAAAAATAATAATAAAGAGTGCGTTAATTGATTGAAACCATACTGCTGGAATCTCAAATCCGAAAAAATTACGGTCTGTGTAATCTTGCGCAAATAGGTTAAAAGATGTTGGTTTTTGCTCAAAGGCAGACCAGAAAAGAGCTGATGTTGCTAATAAGACAAAGCAGATAATAATTTTAAATTTTTCATGTTTTTCTAAACCAAGGAAAAATAATAAATAGATAAAATAAGCGATAATTCCAAATCCTATTCCAACTGTTAAATAAGTTGCTACCGCGACTGGATTGATATGAATAACGCCAAAGAAAGTAAGAGCAATAACGACTGCAACAGATAGTAAAAATGAGAAAGCAATTTTTGGCGCATTTCTATTTTCTACGACAGGTTTATTCCAATTGTCAGTTTGCTGACGCAATTGGTTGCATGATTGTAGTTGAGGAATGGCTAATGCACGGAAGATGAGTAAAGCAATCAACATTCCAAGGCCGCCAATCCCAAAACCTAGATGCCAGCCATGATCGCGAGCCAATATACCTGTAATAAGCGGGGCAATAAACGACCCCATATTAATCCCCATGTAAAAAATGGAAAAACCAGCATCGCGCCTACTATCTTGAGCTTTATATAATGTTCCGACAATCACTGAAATACAGGTTTTAAATAATCCTGAGCCAATAACAATAAGCACTAAACCGAAATAAAAAAAGAATTGATCAAAGAGTGCGGTTAGAGCAATAGATAAATGGCCCAATGCAATAATAATAGAACCATACCAGACCGATCGTGCCTGACCTAACCAGTTATCGGCAATCCAGCCACCAAAAACGGTCATTAAATACATAGATCCAGCGAATAACCCAACAATTGCGGCTGCAGTTGGACGGTCAAGACCTAAACCACCGTCATTAACCATTGCAATCATATAAAGAACGAGTAAAGGCCGAATACCATAATAAGAAAATCTTTCCCAAAGCTCTGTAAAAAATAAAGTTTTTAATGGTTTTGGATGGCCGAAAAAAGCTCTGTCATATTGTTCGAGTTCATGCTTCATTTCAAATCCTTTGAACATATTTGTAGTTTAGATAAAACAAAACTTTTAGTTTGTTTAATTATAAAAAAAAGTTATGTTTTATTTTTTAGATTTTTTAAAATGAAAAAGCAAGTTGGTCATGTATAAAAAAGGTATATAACAAATGGTAAAAAATTAGAAAGTTGAAATTATCAGTCGAAAAGATTCCTCTTGGTGCACCAAAGCTGATCAGACCAGCCCTAGCGTAAAACTACGATAAGAAAAATTAAATTAGCACTTTAAAACCTCAACCTTTCTATGGATGGGCAGTGAAGAGTGGTAATTGATGTTATTTAAAAAAATTGTGTAGAGTTACTTAGAAATCGTATTTATGTTCAAACTTTTTTGGCAAAGGCATATTGTAGATACTATCGTCTAATTTAGAGATTAATAGTTCTATCGGGAATAGATTATTATTTTTAAGGATTACAGTAAGAAAGTCAGATTTCTATATAAGAAAGTATTATGATCACAAATTACTGTTAGATATTGATGCGGTGGTTCATATTAGCGCAACAATTTTGCACTAAATTAGGGCGATTGCGAGCTATTCTTGTATGCCATAATTTGAAAATGTCTGAATATGGTGCATTTAACTATGCAAACAGTATAATGGGTTCAAGACAAGGGGCCTAAATCATGGATAGTTATAAGCAATTCAATGTTTTAGGTAAGTCTTATAAAGTTGGTATGAGAATTGCTATATAAATACCAGCAACTAACACGCACTTAACAAGTGCAACAAAATTTCATTGGAGCAAAATGAGCATGGCGAACAAGGTCCTTCAACTCATACAAGAAAGTGGCGCAAAATGGGTCGATTTTCGCTTTACTGATACTAAGGGTAAAGAACAGCACGTAACTTACCCAGCTGATTCTATTGATGAAGATACTTTTGAAGACGGTAAAATGTTTGATGGTTCTTCAATCGCTGGTTGGAAAGGCATTGAAGCATCTGACATGATTTTACGTCCAGATGCGGAAACTGGTTTTATCGACCCGTTCTTTGCTGAACCAACTGTAGTTGTGACTTGTGACGTTATTGAACCTTCAACTGGTCAAGGTTATGAGCGTGACCCACGTTCGATTGCTCGCCGTGCAGAAGAATACTTAAAATCTACAGGTATCGGTGATACTGCATTCTTTGGTCCAGAACCAGAATTCTTTGTATTTGACGAAGTGAAGTGGGACATCGATATGTCTGGCGCTCGTCATACATTAATCGCTGAAGAAGCTGCTTGGTCTACTGGTAAAGATTACGAGTCTGGTAACTCTGGTCACCGTCCACGTGTTAAAGGCGGTTACTTCCCAGTTCCTCCAGTTGATTCTTCACAAGATATGCGTGCAGAAATGTGTGCAAAAATCGAAGACATCATGGGTCCAGGTCGTGTAGAAGTACATCACCACGAAGTTGCTTCTTGCCAGTTAGAAATTGGTGTGAGCTTCAATACTCTTGTTCGTAAAGCTGACGAAGTTCAACAGTTCAAATATGCTGTTTGGAACGTTGCACATCAATATGCAAAAACTGCAACCTTTATGCCTAAACCAATGGTAGGTGATAACGGTTCTGGTATGCACGTTCATATGTCTATCTCTAAAGATGGCAAGAACTTATTTGCTGGTGATGAATATGCAGGCCTTTCGGAAATGGCATTGTATTTCATCGGTGGTATCATCAAGCACGCTCGTGCATTGAATGCAATCACAAACCCATCTACAAACTCATACAAGCGTTTGGTTCCTCACTTCGAAGCACCAATTATGCTTGCTTACTCAGCACGTAACCGTTCTGCTTCTATCCGTATTCCATACGTTTCTAGCCCTAAAGGTAAGCGTATCGAAGCTCGTTTCCCAGACCCAATGATGAACCCGTACTTAGGTTTCGCTGCATTGTTAATGGCTGGTATCGACGGTATCCAAAACAAGATCCATCCGGGCGAAGCTGCTGATAAGAACTTGTATGATCTTCCTCCAGAAGAAGAAGCAAAAATCCCAACAGTTGCTCATAGCTTAGATATGGCTCTTGAAGCACTTCAAGCAGATCACGAATTCTTGTTAAAAGGCGGCGTATTCACTAAAGAAATGCTTGATGCATACATCGAACTTAAAACTGAAGATGTACGTCGTCTTAACACGACTACTCATCCAGTTGAATTCGATATGTACTACAGCTTGTAATACGTATTTCGTAAAAAAGCCTGCATATGCAGGCTTTTTTATTGCTTGGAATGTTGATTGAATTCTCTACGTTTTTTATCAAAAAATTGGAGTAAACTAAGTGCGAGTTTTCATGTGAGCAGATTATGCGTAAACGACAACCAGTACTTAAACAGGAAAAGGCTTTAAATCCTGAGTTGAAAACATGGTTGTATGCTTCTGGTTCTCTGACTCAACAATTAACTGAGCTCGGTGGCGGCCAGTTTAGTGTGAGGCCCTTTAAAGAACACTTTCAGCGTTTAACGTTTGTAGATAGCCAATGGATGAACATGTCTCATGCTCATACTTCATGGGTAAGGGAAACCTACTTATATGGCTGTGAAGCAGAGCCGTGGGTGAAAGCAAAAAGTATTTTTCCAATTCAAAGTTTACAAAAAAAAGCGCGTATATTTCAGCACATCGGTTCTAAACCGATTGGCTTTTTTCTATTTCAAAGAACAACTCCGCTTTGTGACCGTCGTGTCATTCGTTTGCCAGAAGGCTGGACGCGACAAAGTTGCTATACTTGGCATGGATGTAAATTTATCGTCCAAGAAACATTCTTACCGGCTTTTGAAGCTTTTTTAAATCAGCAGCACGACAAGGAATTACTATGACGACTGCAACAGGCACAACATGGCGTCAGCGTTTAGAAGCTTATTATTATCTATGTCGATTTGATAAGCCTGTTGGAACAGAACTGGTGTTTTGGCCAACCATGTGGGCACTTTGGATTGCAGCAGAGGGAATGCCACCTCTACATATTCTTTTGGCGATGGTATTCGGTACAATTTTTATGCGTGCCGCTGGCTGTGCGATTAATGATTTTGCTGATCGTAAAGTAGATGGACATGTAGAGCGTACAAAAACGCGCCCTTTGGCAACAGGGGTAATTAGTCCAAGAGAAGCGGTATATGTATTTTTAGCATTAGTATTTGCCAGTGCTTGTACGCTGTTCTTTTTACCTATCGCGACGTTCTACTGTGCATTAGGGGGCTTGGCGTTAGCATTTATATATCCTTTTATGAAACGTTATACCCATTTACCGCAAGTAGTGTTAGGTATGGCATTTTCTTGGGGGATTCCAATGTCATTTACTGCAATGGGTAAGCCTTTAGATATAACGTGTTGGCTAATTTATTTTGGTAATTTGGCATGGACAGTGGCTTTTGACACTCAATATGCAATTACAGATCGTGAATATGATTTAAAGATTGGCGTGAAATCTACAGCTATTCTTTTTGGCCGATATGACATCCAGATTATTGCTCTTTTACAAGCAACTAGTCTTGTTTTGATTGGTACTGCACTATATTTAGAAAATATTTTATTCCCCTGGGCAATTATTGCTTTAGTTGTAGTGGCCTTTGATTTTGTATATCAAACAGTTAAAACCAAAGACCGCAACCCTCAAGTTTGTTTTTGGGCATTTCGTCACAATCGTTGGGTGGGATTAATCATTTTTCTAGGAATATTTTTAAATTTCATATAGTAAAAATGACCGTGAGGTTGAAAAGTGTTCTATGCAGAGCACTTTTTTTATGTCTTAATATTTGTGCATAAAAATATGCGGAATAAATAACACATAAAAAGGATATTCTATGAAACGGTCAAAAATTGCTTTAGCTATAACATTATCAACTTCAGCACTATTTCTTACAGCGTGTAATGACGATGATGATGACTATATTGGTGTAAATCCTGATAAAACTGATGTTTCTGAAAAATCCTATTCTAAGGATACCTTAAGTGGTGCTTCATCTATAAAAGTGATGACATATAACATGGTGAATGTACAAGGGAAAACAGCTGAAGCAACTGCTTTGGTAATGTTCCCTAAAGTTGCTCAACCAAAAGATGGTTATCGCGTAGTGGTATGGGAGCACGGCACAGTAGGTGTAGGGGATAGTTGTGCACCAAGCAACAATACGATTAATCCACGTTTTAAAATTCTAGCGGATACTTTATTAGCTGCTGGTTATGTGATTGTGGCACCTGACTATGAAGGTTTAGGTACTAGAGGCATGCATCCATACCTTAATTTAGGAAGTGAGGCTAAATCTGCAATTGCAGCAGTTAAAGCTGCTAAAGATCATTACGGTAGTCAGTTAAATAGTTCATGGATGTCAATTGGGCAGTCTCAAGGAGGCCATGCTTCATTAGGAACAGCTGAATTTGCTAATAACGACACTAACTACAAAGGAGCTGTTGCAACAGCACCAGCTTCTAGCCTTGGCGATATTATTTCTAAAATTGCTCCGCAAGCAATTAGAGACATTCTTCAGAAAGAGCAGGCTGGTACCGCACCTGTTGGTACGGCTGTGGAAGTGTATGCCGAGCTACTTGCATATGCTGCATATACCACAGTGGGTATTACTGCTTATGAACCTAAATTTAATTATCGTGCAATCTTTCAACAACGTTCTCAAAGTATAGCTGAGTTTGCAGAAGGCACTACGGGTGAAAATGGAGTCTGTTTAACTGATTTGCATAATAAATTTGCAGATGATATTCGAGATTTTCTTGCGACTAATACTGGTAAAACAGTTCTAGATTATCCAGGCCTAGCTGGTAATTTCCAGGAGAATCCAACGGTACAAAAATTCTTGGTAGATAATCAACCTGCTACCAAAAAAATTAATTCACCAGTCATGATTGTTCAAGGTACTGCGGATATGGCTGTACCATATCCTGTTACTAATGCCTTACAAGAGGGACTTAAAAAAATGGGAACTGATGTGACATTTGTACCTGTTGTTGGAGCTGCCCATACTCAGGCGATTGTATGTAGAAATGCTGAAATTTATCAATTTGTTCAATCTAAGATGCCAGCTAAAACAAATATAGTGCTTGATCCATCAGTAATAGATGCTAGTAAGAATGTTGAATGTACTGGAATAGCACAATAATTTTTTGTATTTAAAATCTTCAAATTAAAAAGGTCCTGAAAAGGGCCTTTTTTGTTATATTGTTACACAGTTTGATTTGATACTATTTGAGTTTGAAGAACTTATGAGCCAGCAACCTGTTGAAAAAAAATCTGTTCCTTGGTTATTAATGGGATTAGGTTTACTTATTCCTTTTCTAATTATTGGAATACTTTTCTTGGCTGCAAAAAGCGATGCTAAGAATAAAAAACAATATGAACAACAGCGTTTAGAGATGGCAAAAAGAATAGCTGAGAAAGAAGCTGCAAATTCTGAATCGAAATAGCTTGTTAATGAATATCCTTTTGTAATTGGCGTACAGTAGGAATATTTGTGTAACGCTTTACAAGGTAGCCTGCTTCAGTAAGCATTTGATCACGAATACGGTCTTCTTCTACTTTTTCAAGATGGGTAGGGTCATCTAGTTCAATGATGGCCATGACTTCCATCTTGTCGTTGAGCACAACAAAGTCAGTAACTTTACGATTGAACTGACTACGAATTTTATAGTCATTACTGGTAATTAATGCGCTAAACGCCACTTGTGCTAACACATGATAATTTGGAAAACTTTGTTTTAAACGTATAAACATTTGAGTTTCAAAGTTTGTAATGACAGGGCGAGCAAAGAATTTTTGTTTTGGAAATAAATAAGGGCGTAAACAAACAAGAAGAAAAATACAGGTGCTTACGCAACCTAAAACAATAAAAAATAAGTGACTCGATTCGAACATGTGAAGGCATCATACAAATAAAAACCCACTCATGATGAGTGGGTTTTTAAGAATCTTGGCTCTCCCACCTGGGCTCGAACCAGGGACCTGCGGATTAACAGTCCGTCGCT
>NZ_JBQENP010000017.1:0-58258 GCF_052044755.1 Acinetobacter sp. 22512
ACGACCTTCGGGTTATGAGCCCGACGAGCTACCAGACTGCTCCATCCCGCATCAAAAAACTGCTTGCACTCAACTTTCTGGTTCAAAGTTGGTGCGGAAGGGGGGACTTGAACCCCCACGCCCGAAGGCACTACCACCTCAAGGTAGCGTGTCTACCAATTCCACCACCACCGCAGCTTGTGGGACGCATTCTAGTCCTTCCCACTGCAAAAGGAAAGCCCTATTTCGAATTATTGACTCGTTTTTGGTGCATTTGGTGAAGTTTCAGGCGATGTCGTTTGAACTGGCGCTGTAGTTTGTACAGTTTTCAAACTATATGCATCAGTAGTCTGTTTTTTCGCAAAAACAGCGAGAGTTAAACTCGTCACAAAAAACAACGCTGTTAAGATAGCAGTAAGTCGAGTAAGGAAGTTACCTGAACCTGATGCACCGAATACAGTTGCTGCTCCGCCACCGCCGAAAGAAGCACCGGCATCAGCACCTTTACCGTGTTGCACTAGAATTAAGGCAATCATCAGTACCGCTAAAATAATATGTACGATCAGTACAAAAGAGTGCATACCCTATCCTCGTTATTTACTTTGTGCAAAGGCTTGTACAATTTGATAAAAAGATGCTGCATTTAATGAAGCACCGCCTACCAACGCACCATTAATATCTGGACATGCCGCCAATTCAACTGCATTTTCAGCTTTTACACTACCGCCATATAAAATAGCAATATCTGAACCCGCTGAGGTAATCTGACTTAAACCTTCACGAATCTTAGCATGCATTGCCTGTGCATCTTGTGGAGAAGCAGTTTTACCTGTCCCAATTGCCCAGATTGGCTCATAGGCAATTACAATTTGCTTTTGCCATTGCTCAGCAGTCACTACAGGAGCAATATCACAAATTTGTTGCAATACCACTTGTTCTGCCAAACCTTGTTCACGTTGTTCGAGGCTTTCACCGACACAATAAATGACAGTCAAGCCCGCATTTAATGCATTTTGGAGTTTAGCTTTCAAAATTTCAACGTTATCGCCAAAAATATCACGGCGCTCAGAATGCCCAACCAGTACAAAATTAATTTGGCTATCTTTTAATAGTTCTGCGCTGACTTCGCCAGTATAAGCGCCAGTACCCGCTACACATGATACATCTTGTGCAACTGTATATACTGTTCTTGCAGCATCTTGCAATTGTGTTTGTACCATTGCAAGTGCAATAGAAACCGGAGCAACCCCTACATGACAGCTTTCATCTGCAATTTGGTTTTGTTGCAATAGTTGTTTAAATTCTTCTATAAGTTGTTTGGCATTGGCACGCATTGGGTTCATTTTCCAGTTGCCAACTACCCAAGGCGTAATCGTCGAACCCGACATACGGCTCACCTTTCATCAAAAATGCAGCACATTCTACACGCATTTATACAAATTTCAGATACTTTTCTTTAACGGCTTTACTCATATCTTTTCTACTAATTGAAAACAGTTATAAAACTTTATTGAGTCTAAAGAATCGTCTTTTAAAAATTAATGAATAAAAACTTCGACTAGTTCAAGCTTTGGCGAGTGGATCAAGACCAGAGCATCATTTTCTCAGGTAGTAATTTTAGATAACAAAAGTATAATTTTTTATATACCAATTATAAACATATGAGCACAGGTAGGCAGATGTCAGTCATACATACATCTCCAAAATTTTCGGGGTTTTTTCGACGATTAGTCGAAGAAAAACATGTGTCGGCAGCGACCATGCAAACAGCATTAGATGCAGCAAAGAGAGCTAAACGGGATACAGTTGCATACCTGATTGAAGAGGTTCATCTTTCCCCTTCTTTATTAGCTGAAACAATTTCTATTGAATTTGCTGAACCATATTTTGATCTGGATGTTTACGATACCAGCCAAATTCCCAAAGATTTGGTCGATCAGAAACTGGTTTTAAAACATCGGGTCTTACCTCTTATACAAAGAGGGCAGATTTTATATATCGCAACCAGCAACCCGAGTAATATTGAAGCGATTGATGCCATTCGCTTTAATAGTAAGCTCATGGTTGAACCAGTTATTGTCGAGCACCATAAGCTTGAGAAAATTCTGGCGCAGCAATTTACCGAAGAAAGTAGCTTCGAATTTAGTGATGAAGAGTTTGATCTTGATGTAGACCTTGAAGCTCCCCCCTCACAAGAGGATGAGGAAGAAACGCCTCAAGGCGATGAAGCACCTATTGTTAAATATATTAATAAATTACTCATCGATGCAATTCGTATGGGGGCTTCAGACTTACATTTTGAACCATACGAGAAATCATATCGGGTCCGTTACCGAGTCGATGGCGTGTTGCGTCAGATTGCAAATCCACCTTTGCAATTGGCTAACCGTTTGGCTTCACGTTTAAAAGTCATGTCTCAAATGGATATTTCCGAAAAACGAGTGCCTCAAGACGGTCGTATCAAGCTTAAGTTATCAAAAACTAAAGCAATTGATTTTCGTGTGAACTCACTTCCAACCCTGTTTGGTGAAAAACTGGTTCTGCGTATTCTCGATCCTTCTAGCGCAATGCTCGGAATTGATGCTTTAGGATATGAAGAAGATCAGAAAGCTCTTTTTTTAGAAGCACTCGATAAACCACAAGGTATGCTTTTAATTACAGGTCCTACCGGTTCTGGTAAAACGGTATCTTTATATACTGGCTTAAATATTTTAAATACTGAAAGTTCGAATATTTCTACCGCCGAAGATCCAGTTGAAATTAACCTTGAAGGAATTAATCAGGTTAACGTCAACCCAAAAGTAGGTCTGACTTTTTCTGCTGCACTTAAATCATTTTTACGTCAAGACCCTGACATTATTATGGTCGGTGAGATTCGTGACTTAGAAACGGCTGAAATTGCGATTAAAGCTGCACAAACCGGTCACATGGTAATGTCCACACTGCATACCAATAGTGCGCCAGAAACACTTACTCGCCTACGTAATATGGGTGTTCCATCCTTTAATATCGCAACGTCTGTCAATCTGGTGATTGCTCAACGTTTGGCGCGTCGGTTATGCCCACAGTGTAAAACACCTGCCGACATTCCTAAACAGAGCCTATTAGAAATGGGCTTTACCGACCAAGATTTAACCCATCCCGATTTTCAAGTTTTTCAACCTGTAGGTTGTACTGAGTGTCGTGAAGGCTACAAAGGTCGAGTAGGTATTTACGAGGTGATGAAAGTTACACCTGAAATTTCCAAGATTATTATGGAAGATGGCAATGCTTTAGAAATCGCTGCTGCTTCTGAAAAACTGGGGTTTAATAATCTGCGTCGTTCAGGGTTAAAGAAAGTCATGCAAGGTGTAACTTCCTTACAAGAAGTTAACCGCGTGACCAGTGAATAAAAGACAATTTAAAATAAGGATAATTCATGACTGTCAAAAAGGCACAAATGATGCCGACTTTTGCTTATGAAGGGGTTGACCGTAAGGGCATAAAAATTAAGGGCGAACTTCCAGCTAAGAATATGGCCTTAGCCAAAGTCACCCTACGCAAACAAGGTGTAACTGTCCGTAATATTCGGGAAAAGCGTAAAAATATTCTTGAGGGTTTGTTCAAGAAGAAAGTATCAACGCTCGATATCACGATTTTCACGCGACAACTTGCAACCATGATGAAAGCTGGTGTCCCACTGGTACAAGGCTTTGAAATTGTAGCGGAGGGTCTAGAAAACCCAGCCATGCGCGAGGTGGTACTCGGGATTAAAGGTGAAGTTGAAGGCGGTAGTACCTTTGCTTCAGCTTTAAGGAAGTATCCTCAACATTTCGATAACTTGTTTTGTTCTCTTGTAGAGTCTGGTGAACAATCTGGTGCGCTTGAAACCATGTTGGACCGAGTGGCAATTTACAAAGAAAAAAGTGAATTACTTAAGCAGAAAATTAAGAAGGCTATGAAATATCCAGCAACGGTTATTGTAGTTGCTGTGGTTGTTACCATTATTTTGATGGTTAAAGTAGTTCCTGTTTTCCAAGATCTGTTTTCTTCTTTTGGTGCAGATTTACCTGCATTCACCCAAATGGTCGTAAATATGTCGAAATGGATGCAGGAATACTGGTTCATTATGATTATTGTGATTGGAGCAGTGATTGCTGCTTTTCTGGAAGCCAAGAAGCGCAGTAAAAAATTCCGTGATGGATTAGATAAACTTACACTGAAACTACCTATCTTTGGTGATCTGGTTTATAAGGCGATTATTGCCCGTTATAGCCGTACTTTAGCCACCACGTTTGCCGCTGGTGTTCCGCTCATTGATGCGCTTGAGTCAACGGCTGGTGCAACCAACAATGTCATTTATGAAGAAGCCGTCATGAAAATTCGTGAAGATGTTGCTACTGGTCAACAACTCCAATTTGCAATGCGTGTTTCAAATCGTTTTCCATCTATGGCTATACAAATGGTCGCAATTGGTGAAGAATCTGGTGCGCTAGACAGCATGCTCGATAAAGTTGCTACTTATTATGAAAATGAAGTTGATAATGCCGTTGATGGTTTAACTTCAATGATGGAACCTTTAATCATGGCAATTTTAGGGGTGCTCGTAGGTGGTCTAGTGATTGCTATGTATCTTCCAATTTTCCAAATGGGCTCAGTCATATAATGCAAGAAATTATTGCTTATTTTATTCAAAACTTAACTGCACTTTATATTGCAGTCGCACTATTGAGCCTATGTATTGGTAGCTTTTTGAATGTGGTAATTTATCGCACCCCCAAAATGATGGAACAAGATTGGCAGCAGGAATGTCAAATATTGCTTAATCCCGAACTACCCATCATTGAGCATGAAAAGCTGACATTAAGTAAACCTGCTTCATCATGTCCTGCATGTCAGCAACCGATCCGTTGGTATCAAAATATTCCAGTTATAAGCTGGTTAATGTTAAGAGGAAAATGTGGCGATTGCCAACATCCTATTAGCATTCGTTATCCAGCGATTGAATTACTCACGATGCTATGTTCATTAGTAGTCGTCATGGTTTTTGGTCCAACCCTACAAATGCTTTGGGGGCTAGTGCTCACTTGGATTTTGATTGCTTTAACATTTATAGACTTTGATACTCAGCTACTACCTGACCGTTTCACCCTACCTTTGGCTGCTCTCGGCTTAGGTATTAATACCTTTAATATTTACACCTCGCCTAACTCAGCTATTTGGGGATATTTAATCGGTTTTTTATGCCTTTGGATTGTGTATTACTTATTTAAAGTGATTACAGGCAAAGAAGGTATGGGCTACGGCGACTTTAAATTGCTTGCCGCATTAGGCGCGTGGATGGGACCATTGATGCTGCCATTAATTGTGCTATTGTCATCTTTACTCGGTGCAATTATTGGCATCATTTTACTAAAATTACGTAATGATAATCAGCCCTTTGCGTTTGGGCCATATATTGCCATTGCGGGTTGGGTTGCCTTTTTATGGGGTGACCAAATTATGAAAATTTATTTGGGAGGTTAAGATGGCTTTTATTCTGGGAGTCACAGGTGGTATTGGCAGTGGAAAATCTGCTGCAACACAATGGTTTGAATCCCAAGGAATCCAAGTCGTCGATGCCGATATTGTTGCTCGCGAAGTGGTTGAAAAAGGCCAACCTGCCCTTCAAAAAATCCAACAAACTTTTGGAGATTGGGTACTTCAACCCGACGGCAATCTAGACCGCCGTGCACTACGTGAATATATTTTTCAAAACCCTGAAGCAAGACAAACACTTGAGAAAATCACGCATCCAGCCATTCGCCAATCTATTATTCAACAGCTACAAAACCCAAAAAGTCCTTATGTGATTTTAGTTTCACCCCTACTTTTTGAAACCAACCAGCATGAATTGGTTAATCACACTCTATTAGTTGATGCGAGTGAACAAACTCAAATTCAGCGTGCAAGCCAGCGAGATGGGCAAAACCAAGAACAAATCCAGAAAATTATTGCAGCACAAATGCCACGCGAGCGTAAACGTGAACTTGCCAATGACATTGTGTTTAATGACGGATTACTCGAACATTTATATCAGCAATTAGAACCTTTACATCAAAGCTATTTGAAGCGCGCCAACTAATCTTGCTTATTTTGCTGCTGAATCTTTTGTGCCAAGCTATCTTGTCGAAACCAGCGCCAAGGTTGTAAGGCACCGATTCCCATTCCAACCAAGCCCACAACAATCGATGGACTTAATGACTCATCAAGTAAAGGTACAGCCAAAATGGCAGCAATAAACGGTGCCAAAGTAACAATACTTCCCGTTTTAAAAGCACCAAGTCGCTGAATCGCTGCTACATAAGTCAAAGTTGCGATAATAACAACAAACACACCGTGGAAAATGCCCTGTATCGCTAGATGAACAGGACTGACTTCCATGAAATGTTTAGGTAAGAATAAAGCATAGATGGGTAAGTAAATAATTGCAGACCAAATCGCAACACTCGCCATAGAGTGCCATGCGGAAAGTTTCCACTGTTTAAGTAATACAGTGAAAATGCCCCACCAAATCGCACTAATAAAAAGAAGTAAATCCCCCAGGCCAAAAGCAGAAGCATTACCTCGCAAGATCAACACACTCATAAGAGCCAAGGCAGTGATCATAATTGCCAGACTCACCCATGTATGCTTATCAAATGGTTGTCTAAATAAAATGTATGCTGCAATTGCAGTACAGATAGGAATACAACCATTTAAAAAAATGGCAGCATGTGCAGCGGGAGCATAGAGAAACGCGGTATATACCGTAAGACAATAAATAACTCCGCCAATGAGCGCCAAAATAACAGCGTGCTTACTCCATAAAAAAGCGAGATCTTTCTTATAGATCAAAATCGGCATCAAAATCAGGAAGGCGATAGCAAAGCGTAGTGCAGCAATGTCCCAAGCACTGATGTGCCATTGTGCATTTAAACGGGCAAAAAGTGTAAACCCGCCCCAAATGCACATGGTCACCAATACAAAAAAATAACCTTGCTTACGGGGAGACATATCAAGACTGCTTACAAACTAGAAAGGCAGCTAGATTATACCTCAGAACGCTGACGGCAAGCCTCATAAAGTGCCATACCTGTTGCCACACTCACATTTAGACTCTGTAAATTTCCAGACATCGGAATATAAACTTTATGATCACACTGTGCCTGTGTAATTGGGCGTAAACCCGTATCTTCGGCTCCCATCACGATCACGACTGGGCCAGAGAAATCACATTTTTGAATTGGCATTGCACTTTCATCAAGCATAGTGCCAATCACACGTGTATGAGTCGTCTCTTTGAGATGGGCTAATGTACGAGCCAAGTTTGTGACTTGAATAAATTTAACTTTTTCAGCTCCACCCGCTGCAACTTTACGAGCTGTTGGGGTTAAACTTGCCGAACGATCACGAGGTACAATCACTGCTTGCACGCCCATTGCAGCAGCGGTACGGATGCAAGCCCCTAAGTTATGCGGGTCTGTCACCTGATCTAATGCCAGCAATAAAGCATCTGGGGTTTCAGCCAAGATCTGATCTAGATCTTTTTCATTTAAAGTCGGATGCGGACGTACTGCTGCAACCACGCCTTGATGAAACGGTAGACCTGCAAGCTTTTCGAGACTATCACGGCTTGCTTTTTGTACACTAATTCCAAAAGGCTCTGCCAATTGCAAAATCTTTTGCAAACGCTGGTCATCCCGTCCTTTTAAAGTAAACAGGGTTAGCACACGTTCCGGTTCAAGTTCTAACAATGACTCCACTGAATGAACGCCATAATAATATTCCGGTTTTGCCATGCATGACCTCTAACAACGTTTGAGCAAAAAAATAAAAATCCTGCAAAGCCAACTTCACAGGATTTCTTTGGGCATAGTGTACCCGATTTGAATAGGAATTTCTTAGCCTTCTAAATGGCACACGTAATCGAGTACTTCATCAGTTTCGATTTTAAAAAGACTATTACCAGGCACATAAAATGATTGGCCTGCACGGAACAACTCACTTTCATTACTGTCCGCAATTGTTACGCGGCATTCACCTGAAATAATTTCCATACGCTCAGGAACATGGGTTTCAAAAGTTAAAGCTTGCTCAGTCGGCAAAATAACACCTAGTGTTTTTTTTGTTCCATCTTCAAATTGCACGGTATGGCTGATACATGCTCCACCAAAATAAACGTTTGATTTTTTGATGACCGTTACATGATCAAATTGGGTTGAACTCATGCACACTCTCCAGATAATGCCGTATTTATATAAATTATGATGAATGTAGTTTAATTGTGCCTAAATAACTAATCAATCAGTTTTCATACGGATAGACTTGTAATTTCCACTGCTGTGCCTGAATTTTTTTGGCAAAAGCATAAGGTAAGTTAATCTCAATATTTCGACTATTCGACACAATTGCATCGTATCTGCAAACTTCGACCTGATTTTCATCTAGAAGTACCCAACACACTCTCTGTGCAGTTGGATGGGCAACTGCTGTAGCAACTACCGGTGAACCGTCATTCATTCCTACATGAAAATTTTCGCTGTCGTTTTGCATTAACGCCAGATCATAAGCTGGAAAATCGATAGCATCTGAATCGAATTGCTGGCTATCGTGTATAAGCACATTTTGTTTTAAAGTCGGCCAAATACAGTAGCGCAAATAATGCTGATCCATCACCCGATTATCCAGATAACGTCCGGTGGCAACATAATCCCTGATATGTGCTTCAATATTATGAAAAATCCCCGTACATCCACCCCACATTCCCGCCAAAATTAACTCGGTATGAGAATAATTGTCTCGCATTAAGTGAAACCATTTATCACTCTTGAGCCAAGCATCTACAGCTGCTTTTTCGCGGTGCGAGACAATGGAGTCGGCATCACGTATCAGAAAACGCTTAATTGTCGGATCATCCATCACCAAAAAGCGCCAAAACAAACCAGATAGCTGTTTTTGAGAATCTGTAACCTGAATAACTTGCGCGCCCTTCTCTTTTAAACGCTGTTGCACCAGTACTGGCACAGTATCATCGACATAAAAGCGACACGTCCATTCAGGATAAATTTGTTTGGCTAACTGAATATTTAAAATAGAGGTTTCACAATAGCGAGGGTTTGCCCCAAACAATGAAAAAGCAATAATATTTTCTTGAGGATTTGCACTAAATGCTGGTGGTGCATGATTGGCAATAGACAAAACAGGTTCGCTCTTCACTAATTCTTTTTTGGTTGCAATTGCCAAGCGTCCAAATTTGATTGTTTCTTCTTTTTTCTTTAAGTGATGACAAACTTCTGTGAGTCCATCATATAAGTTTGTATTTACGTTAGCTCCACTTGCTTGAATCGCTTGTAAATAATGTTGATAGGCATCGTTATAACGGCCTAAGCGTAATTCGGTATAAGCTAAATCTGATAAGGCGCCAGCATGCTTGGGAACCAAATTAACAGCTTGTTTAACATGTTGATAAGCTTTGGCATAATCCCCTTGTGCTGCTGCCTGTTTAAATGCATTAAAATGCTGATTTAAAATTTTATTCATTTCCGCAGGATTATTTTTTTTATGGCGGTTGATCATCCCTATTGGTGGTTTCGGTAAGCTTAATGTTTTTTTCATTGTAAATATCCGCAATCTTGCTGTTCTATAATTTCAGTTAGAATAATAGATCACTTGTAGCAAATTCAAAACTTCTCTATCTTTAACCCATAATTTGGCGCGTTGGATGCGTTTATGCTCACACATTTAACTTTAATTAATTTTGCATTAGCTGATCATTTGGCTATTGATATAGAACAAGGATTTAATGTTCTAACAGGCGAAACAGGTGCCGGAAAATCATTATTACTGGATGCACTCTCTGCCTGCCTAGGGGAACGTACAGATACAAATTATGTCCGTTATGGTTCGGATAAAGCGGATATCACCGCAGTTTTTACCTATCAAAATAATAGTCCTGAAGCAAAATGGCTCCAAGACCACGAGCTAGATGATGATTCTGGGGAAATCCATTTACGTCGTGTGATTTTCGCAACCGGACGCAGCAAAGCATGGGTTAATGGTCGCCCGAGCAGTCTATCTGAACTCAAAGAATTAGGTCGCTTGCTGGTTCAACTCTATAGTCAGCACAGCCAGCAGCAGCTGCTTGAACCGCCTTATCCAAAGCATTGGCTAGATCGTTATAATAATTTTTATACTGAAGCAAATGATGTACGTGAAGCCTATAGCACATGGCAACGTACCATTCGTTTGCATCAAGCAGCCTTAGATGCACAAGCAACCCGACTGCAACGTATTGGTACTTTAGAGCATCAAATTGAAGAGCTCGAAGAGGTCATTCAAACTGACTATAAAGAAATTGAGCAAGAGTTCGATCGCCTCAGTCATCATGAACATATCATGCAAGATTGTAGCTATAGCCTAAATGTGCTTGATGAAGCTGAGCAAAACATTACTCAAGAAATGTCTTCGATTATTCGTAGATTAGAATCCCACGCGGGGCGTAGCGAACAACTTTCCGAGATCTATAATTCTTTACTGAATGCTCAAAGTGAAATAGATGATGCAACGGCAAACTTGCGTCAATTTATTGATCGTCAAAGTTTTGATCCAGAGCGAATGGAGGAGCTCAACTCTAAACTTGAAGTTTTCCATCGTTTAGCACGGAAATACCGAACTCAACCAGAAACGCTTAAAGAAGAATATGAAGCTTGGCAAAGTGAGCTTGAGCAATTACATCAACTTGAAGACCCAGAAACATTGGCAGAACAAGTTGAAAAGTCGCATGAGGAGTTCTTGGAGAAAGCTCAGCATTTAGACAATATTCGTCGTGAAGCGGCTGCTCCACTTGCTAAACAATTAACCGAACAAGTTAAACCTTTAGCGCTGCCAGAGGCACATTTTGAGTTTAAGTTTGAACCACTAGAGCAACCTACTGCTGAGGGTTTAAGTTTTATTCAACTATTATTTACTGCCAATAAGGGTATTCCTCCACAACCATTAGCACGAGTAGCTTCAGGTGGTGAACTTTCACGTATTGCACTTGTCATGCAAGTCATGAACGCTGAAAAAACCGAAGCAGAAGTGTTAGTGTTTGATGAAATTGATGTTGGTATTAGTGGTGGTACAGCAGAAGTTGTTGGACGTTTACTTGCCGACCTAGCCCAACATGTTCAACTTTTATGTATTACTCATCAGGCACAAGTTGCTGCACAATCAGATCAGCATTTACTAGTGAAGAAACAACAAACTGATCCAGCCAGTAGTACAATTGTTGAATTGGATGAAAATCAAATCATTTTAGAGTTAGCTCGCATGTCAGGCGGAGTTGAAATTAATGAAACAACCTTGCAACACGCAAAACAATTACGCCAACTTAAATTTCAGGCTTCTTCAAATTAATAAAAAATGAGAGAAAAAGATTGGCGAAATCCGATTAACTCTTGTATGTTGATAAAAAGAACCTATATAGATAAAAGGGTCGAGAGACCCTCTAGTGACATTTTTTGAGGGAGAACCGCTTAGGTGACCAAACAATATCTGACTCACCGTTGTCTGATTGCCCCGCCAGAAATGGCAGATGACTTTTTCGCAAACACTGTAATTTATCTTGCCCGTCATGATGAAGAAGGTGCTCAAGGCATTATTATTAACCGCCCTTCCGGCATTCAAATTAAAGAATTACTCAATGATCTCGACATTGAAGCAGACAATGTAAATCCACATGTGGTTTTACAAGGTGGGCCATTACGTCCCGAGGCTGGATTCGTTCTTCATACTGGACAACCGACATGGCATTCATCTATTGCTGTAGGTGAAAATGTTTGTATTACTACCAGTAAAGATATTCTTGATGCGATTGCCCACAATGAAGGTGTTGGTCGATATCAAATTGCTTTAGGTTATGCGAGCTGGGGTAAAAACCAGTTAGAAGATGAAATTACGCGCGGTGACTGGCTCATTTGTGATGCCGATATGGATCTGATTTTTAACCTGCCTTATGACGATCGTTGGGATGCAGCTTATAAAAAAATCGGTGTAGATCGTGCATGGTTAGCATCTGAAATCGGACATGCTTAATGACCGAAACACAATCAAAATCGATTATGGCTTTTGACTTTGGTACTCAAAAAATGGGAATGGCGATTGGCCAGTCTTCAATTGAAAGTGCCAATCCCCTCCCTCTATTTGTGATGAAAGATGGTATTCCAAACTGGGATCAGCTCTTAAAAATCGTGAAAGAATGGCAACCTGATCTATTTTTGGTTGGTTTGCCTTTGAATATGGATGATAGCGAGTCAGAACTTTCTACACGTGCCCGCAAATTTGCGAGACGTTTACGCCATCAAACCAATATTGAAACATTAATGGTAGATGAGCGTTTAACTACACGTGAAGCACGAGAAGAACTCGGTTTCTACCAAGAGCAAGGTCGAGCAAAAAAGCTTTCGGCAGATAGTTTTGCAGCCGCCTTACTCATTCAGAGTTGGTATCGAAATCCAGTCGGTTTAACACCGTAAGAACTAAAAAAGGAAGGCTAAAGCCTTCCTTTTTAGTTCTCGTTTTATTTCTCGATAATATGCACAGTTGCCGTACGTCCAGAGATGAAAGCAAGCTGGTTCTTTGGTGTTTCATCCAATACGATTTTTACAGGCACACGCTGCGCTAAACGAACCCAACTGAACGTTGGATTTACATTGGCAAGAAGTTTAGAACTGCTTGAGCGTTCACGATCTTCGATACCAGATGCAATACCTTGTACATGGCCTTTAATTTTCTGGCTATCCCCCATTAACTGTACACTGGCCTGATCGCCGACATGAATACGGTTTAATTTAGTCTCTTCAAAATAGCCCACAACATAGAGTTGTTTACGGTCAAGTAGTGCTGCAACAGCCTGACCAACTTGAACATAGTTACCTGGGCGCATATCAAAGTTAGATAAAGTACCATCAGCTGGAGCAATTACCGCAGCACGATGCATATTAAGCTCGGCCAAATGCAAGTTACTCGTAGCCGCCTCAATCAGAGCCTGTTGTTGTTTAACAGTTGCTTCCGCTTGTTGAATAGCAGCTTGGAGTTGCTCATGTTCAGCATGGGATTGATCACGTGTTGCGAAAACTTGATCTT
The DNA here is from genome assembly GCF_052044755.1 of Acinetobacter sp. 22512. NCBI lineage: Bacteria > Pseudomonadati > Pseudomonadota > Gammaproteobacteria > Moraxellales > Moraxellaceae > Acinetobacter > Acinetobacter sp. 22512. The sequence continues at coordinate 13,105 of NZ_JBQENP010000017.1, forward strand.
GTTCTTGTTTAGAGATGGCGCCATCCATAAGATTTGAGTAGCGGCTTGCATTTTTCTCGGCTAACTTAATATTCGTATCTGATTTAATCAGGTTCGCTTTGGCTTGTGCTAAACCAGCTTGCGCTTGGGCAAAGGCTGCATTTGCTTTTGCTAAATCAGATTTTGCCTGCTCTACATCTAAAGCTCGGCGGGAAACATCAATTTTAAAGAGCACCTGACCTTTTTTCACAGTCTGGTTATCTTGCACCAATACTTCTGTCACAAGCCCCGCGACATCCGAAGATACTTGAATAACGTCACCACGAACTCGACCATCACGCGTCCACGGCGCTGCATTATAGTAATTCCATAAATGCACAATGGTATAGACCGCCAGCATTAATGCGACAATCAAAATTACTGGACGGATGACTTTTTTCAAATCCACCTGATTCATTTCACTCACCTAACTCAATCTTTAATTTCGCAAACATCTCTACGCACCGACCCCAACAAAAATTTGATGTATTACCAAAAGTAATAAGAGGTAAAAACACAAATTAAAAATACTAGGTAATGCAATCCAGCCTTGTGCAATCAACTTATTTGTTAAAGGACTTAACCCACGGAAACAGATATATGCCAAGAGTGCTTGAATGAGCAAAGAAGGCACATAAATACCATAAACATTAAACTCACCCATTTGCTGTGGCTCCTCTCAGGGTGCTGTTTTCATTCATTTGCTCTGATGAAACATGGCACATGCTATAAGCAATATTGTTCAGTGAAATGAGTAGTCTTTGTCGCATAGTCATATCTTCAACATTTGAAGCAAGCTGTTTTAATTCAAATAACGCTCGGTAGATTCGCTCTACTAAAGCTGTCGTATCATTTTCATCGTTTTCTTTAGCTCTAAACAGCTCATCCAGATTTTGTTGCAAATCGCCAATATGCTGAGTGAGTTCGGATGTTTGAGGAAACTGATTGGCTAACTCTTGCAATCGGCTTAAATCAACAATACTACTCGACTCAATCAGGGCCTGATGAATTGAAGTTTTAATCTCGTCTGATTGCACCATTTTGCTGTTTAGAATCCCAATCCGATCTAGCATACTGCGTAGATGAACTTTAAAATCAAGACCATATGGCAGATAGATCGCTTGTCGCATGGCACGGTAATGCAAGGCTAAAATACGGCTTGCACTCGTGTCTGGTGACATGGCGCGAACAACATCAATGACAATCAAAGACACTAAAACACCTAAGATCATGGCAAATGAACTATCAAGATAAGACACTGCATCCATGCTATAAGCATTGTGCAGGTTTAGTCCCATCATGGTATTAATACCCAACACCATACCTACTGGCATCAACATCTGGTTAGCCATCATAGACACTGCGAATAAGAACATCGGTAATAAAACCAGTCCAAGTTCCCAAAAAGTTGTGACATGCGGAAAAATACCAAATGCATAAACAAAGACTAAAACTGCTGAAGCTATACTGCCCCAGATAAAAATACGCAGAACCGGAACCGGGTTATCTAAGGCTGTTAAAATACAGGCGGTTACTGCTCCCATTTGCGCCATCATAAATCCAGCTTTCCATCCCGACACAATCCAGACCCCAGTCACGATAAAAGTAATAAGGACTGCACTAATCCCACCTCGTATCGCCACACCATGATCACGGTGTAAACTTGGATATTTGGTCGTCATTGGGGTAATGTTGTCAGGAATTTCTTTATTACCTTGCTGAATTCGCTGCCACAAAACTTTAACGGCTAACACATTGCTAATGAAATGGCGCACATCCATTTTCATAGCTGCAACCAAAACTTGTTGGTGTGTAGAAGCCGACTCCATCAAACTTGCGAAATCGCTTTCAAACTCATCAGGCAACTGCAAAATATTTTCATCAACGATTAGATCTTTTTGCTCTAAAAACTGTACAACATGAGCTGAAAGTTGTTGCAGTTTTTCTGCATGAGTCTCGATAAATCGAAGTTCTTGAAGTTGCTTGATACGCTCAGATAAAGCGACTAGATTAGCAACCACCATTGAGATTTGATGAAGCATTTCCTGCAAGGGTTTGGTCATGCCATGCAGTTCACCCTTTTCATAACTCAAATGTACTGCCAAGGCATGAATATCTGTGGTGTCGCGAGTAATGGCAGCCAAAAGCTGGGTATTGTTCTGCTGCGAATCTGTATTTAATAAATTAGCAAACAGATTTTCTGTATCTTTTAGGGCTTTTATCACCCGCTGTTTAATTGCTGAGCCAATATGCATTGGAAGAATCGTGGCAGAAACCACTGCACTTGAAATCACGCCAATCGAAATTTCTATAACCCGAGCTAAAGCAATATCGAATATATTGTATTGATCAATATAGGTAATCGCATTGAAGACGATCATGGCTGTCGAGTAACCCGCCAGCATAAAAGCATAACTACGTGGAGTACGATCAAGTAACGACACATAAAGCGCAAAACCCACCCACAACGATAACACCACGGTAAATATCCAAGGTGTATTAATTAAATGTGGTGTTAGAGTTAAGGCAATCACAGCTCCACCAATTGTCCCTACCACCCGATAGACACATTTAGAGGACACCATTCCTGAATATGGATTGGCAATAATCAGGACCGTACCAATCGACCACATCGGATTAATCAGATCTAATTCAAATGAAACAAATAGTGCCAACATTCCGGCAATAAATGTTTTTAAGGCAAAGATCAGATCAAGCCTACTCGGGCGGAACGCCAGTATTTGCTTTAATAACATGAACTCATCTCAAATACAGATTTGAACTGATGAGCATGCCCTTCAATATTTGATTGTCTTTCTAAAGACAACACAACTTTGCCATTTGCCTCAAAGCAAATGATATGAGGAGCATCCTTCAATACAATGATTTTTCCACATCTCGCCTGATTGGCAGAGATGATTTCAGTTTGGGCGCCATTTAAACGGCCAAGCTTTGGAAAGAAGAGGTATCAAGAAATCAATCTGGAACCGACCAATTTCTCGATTAGATATTTTGTTTGGCAATTTTTTCAAAATAAAGCGATTTAGTCAACTAAAATATCTCCATTTGATAATTTGATATATTTTTTAATTATCGTATATGATGTATAAGCCAAGAGAAGTTTTCTCTTTGTCAGAGTAAAATACTCAAATCAGGCATTTATTTTAGAATTGAGACAAATCTTCTTTTTTTCTGTTATAAAAAACTCAAAGATGACTCGTTGTTAAAGGATACGAACAAGACATTATGGCAATTTCAAGTTTTGGCAAAATTTTAACCGTACTGGACCTATTTTCAGTTTCGCGTCCAATCATTAATGTCGATATTATTTGCGAAGAACTTGGCTTGTCCAAACCAACGAGTTACCGTTACCTTAAAGAACTAGTATCGGCTGATCTATTAAAACGCATTAATGGAACCTCTGGCGATTATACCTTAGGCTCAAAAATTGCAGTTCTTGACTATATATCCAGAACAACCGACCCACTGGTTCAAATCAGCACACCGTTTATGCGAAATATTGTAGAACGTACCGAACTGTGCTGTTTGCTTACCTATTTAAATGATGACTATTGCATTGACATACATCATGAAATATTTAAAGACACTGAGCTACTTTCATATGGCCGAGGCTGCCCAAGACCGATTTACGTTGGATCATCTCCAAAAACAATGATTTCGCATTTAAGTAAGCAGCGCATGCAGGACTACTACCACCGTTACCAGCAAGAATTAAAACAATCAGGTTTTGCTGAAGATGAACCGAGCTTTATTCAGCGTATGCGTAAAATTAAAAAACAAGGGTTCTATTTCTCACAAGGTGAGATTGACCCAAATGTTTCAGGTCTAGCTGTTCCTGTTCGTTTTTCAAACAAAGAAGTACCTTTGGCTTTAACTTTAGTTGCCTCTAAAAATCGTTTTGATTTTTTAAACGTTGAAAAGCTCATCGAAATTTTGCAAGAAAATGCAGCACTTATTGAACAACGTTTTATGGAATTATCTGAAAAAGGTGAAATCTAAAACTCCACCTTATGATAATTTAAACTTTTCTTACACTTTAAAACATTGAATATATCACAATATTCTCATATTATGATTTTAGCTCCTATTGATGATTCTTTTCATCAGCAGCTCATCAGTAGAAGCATCCCCCTCAGAGGAATAAGCTCATGCTGCCATCATGGGCTTTTTTCTTGTCTTATTTTTATAAAAACTTAAATTGCCGAAAAGTAAGATTAATACGTGGTTGTAAAATCTTTGTTGAGCGATTTAAACGGTGTTGCCAATATTGTTGAGTCTCACCACGCATCACAATGAGTTGGCCTGGCTGTAGCCACAATTCAATTTTCTCTTTACTTTGAATATGTCTAAAAGAAAATTTACGAGTAGCACCAAAGCTTAAAGAGGCGATTGTTGTCGTTCTTGCCAAAGAAACATCCGAGTCACTGTGCCAAGCCATTCCTTGGGTTCCATCTTCATAAAGATTTGCCAAACAAGAATTAAATTTTTCTGAAAGTATTTGCTCTACCTGTTGTTTTAATTTAGCGAGTGCTTTGTCCCACGGTAAAGAATCACGTGCGACACCCGAATATTTATATTGATAGTAGTCATCTCCATACCATGCAACTTTTCGAGCTGTAATAAAGTGCTTGCCATACAACTTAGCCTCGTCATGTTTCCATGCGAGGTGTTGGTAAAGATAATCAAAATATTGTTCAGCTTCTTCAGGGCTTAAAATACAACCATAGTCCTGAACTTCACCATCGTAGGGTAATAAATTCTCACAAGGCTCTGGAGAAAATAAATCCAAGGTCATACGGTCTCTCCATGTTGCTTTGACATCTCCCAAGCTAACAATGCCAATTTACGCCCCTTTTGCCAATGATATTCTCCAACCATCCCTGTGGCACGGATCACTCGATGACAGGGAATCAGATATGCAATCGGATTCTGCCCAATTGCTGTAGCAACGGCTCTAACTGCTTTAGGCTTCCCAATTTGCTCTGCAATATCTTGGTAAGTCCGAAGTTGCCCTTCTGGAATGGTGAGCAAGGCTTCCCATACTTGTAGCTGAAATGGAGTTCCAGCCAAATTAAGAGGAAGTTTCTGCTGTAAGTGTTCTGAAAAATCCTGTTCAAACCACTTTGCAATTTGTTGATGCCAAATCGGTGACTGATTTTTCAATTGAGCTTTCGAAAAGTACTGCTTAATGAGTTGTTCAATATTGGCGTGAGTTTCGATAAACCGTATAGAACATATGCCTTTTTCACTACTGACAACCAACAACTCACCGAAGGGACTTGTCTCAACCGAATAATTAAGAATAACGCCTTCGCCTTTTTGTTTATATTCCCCAGGCGTCATCCCTTCAAGCTGAATAAACAGATCGTGTAAACGTCCTGTGCCAGATAAACCCGTATTTAAAGCGGTTTCTAATAAACTCCGTTGTTGCAACAGATGATATTTGGCCTGTTGCAAACTCATATATTGCACAAATTTTTTCGGGCTAATCCCTACCCATTCCTGAAACTGGCGTTGAATATAGCTTGGGCTTAAATTCATATGACTCGCCACATCGTCCAGACTGGGTTGCTGGTCTAGATGTTCATATAAATATTCAATCACAGTGGCAATTACAGCAAATTGCCGAGAAGAAAGCATTTGCATGTGTCACCTCCTTAGCACTTATATCTTACATTAAAGTAGCCAAAGCCCTATGACGACCCGATTCTTGCACTCTTCAAAAATAAAAAAGCCTTTCATTATAGAAAGGCTTAATCATTCAATATGCACTTAAGGCTGCTTTAAATAAGGCCAAGCTGCTTTGAGGTAAATAAACATTGACCATAGAGTTAAAATGACCGCTGTATATAACAAAGCATAGGCAAGCATTTCTAAAGGCTGCCAATTAAGTAAGAACACACTAATGGCAATCATCTGAAAGGCTGTTTTATATTTACCTACAGTCGATACTGCCACACTGGTTCGTGCGCCAAGTTCTGCCATCCATTCACGTAAAGCAGAAACTGTAATTTCACGTGAAATAATAACAATTGCTGCAAAAGCCATTGAGATCGTTGGATTCCACTGCACTAAAACAATCAGTGCAGCCGCCACCATGAGCTTATCTGCAACTGGATCTAAAAAACGGCCAAATGCTGAAGTCTGGTTTAAAGTTCGTGCCAAATAGCCATCAAACCAATCGGTAATAGCAGCAAACACAAAAATAGCCGTCAAGATAATATGACGACTCATACTTCCTTCATGTTCACCAATACCCATTGCAGGCGGCCAATACGCGATCACCAAAAATACAGGAATAAGCGCAATACGCGCTAATGTTAGGATATTTGGGATATTCAGGATTCGCCCTGTGGTCATAAACACCGCCAATTAAGTCTTCATGCATCTTGTAACAGACAAAAATACTTTCTTCAATATTGTATCTATCTGTAACAGCCACTTTATACGAAATATATGAATCGAGGAAGTGGACTGCTTAGGTAAATACCGTAACAGTTTGCCGTAAAATTGCAATTAAATGATCATTTTGGTCCCAAAGATGGGCATATTCTGTGGAATAACCTTCACCTGCATATTCAGTTACCACTTTATATTTAAACCAGTCACACAATTGATGTTGGAACGGATGGACATAGGTAATGTGCCAAGTTAAAGAACTTGCAGGAGCAACTTGCTTAAACATCGGCAATACACCAGGCGGCCAAATATCCATCAAAACAATTAAATCTGGCAAAGTCATTTGACGATTTTCATGCTTATTAGGATTAAACCTTGACCATCCTCCAAAGTCAGCATACTGACTTCCTGTAACAGGATAATGACCTTCTGCCCAGCATACATCAAAATGTTGATAGCATTCTGGCATTTGTCTAGCAAAAGGAATAGGTTGTAACTCTTCAGGTTGCCTATAAACTGGAACGATAGGCTCATGTCGCACTTTAATATTCGACGCACGCGGCACACCAAAGCTTGCGACCAAAATCGTTTGTACCGCACCATCTTGCCATAAACGGGTTTCAAGCGTAGTGACCGATTTCCCTTCTCTTAAAATTTCAATAGTCAATTGGGCAGGCCCCTGTTGTACAGGGCCCACGAAAGTAACACTACAACTTAATAATCTTTTATTTGGATCTTGAATATTGCAGCAGGCCTTTTGCATGAGTAATCCAGCGACAAGCCCACCAAAAACAGTTCGCCCTTGTAGCCACCCTTCGGGTATTTCAATCCATTCCTTTTGTTTTATTTCTTCAAATAATTGCAGTAATGACATTCACTTCCCTAAAGCACTCTGACTCTTGATGAAACATCTTTCATCATTTTAAAGGGAATGTGAATGATCATTCTTGTACTTATATACCAACTATTTGGTCATTCAGCATAGAAACCTATCTTTATTCATGCAGAATTTTATAAATCGTTCTTGCCATCATTTCACCAAAACCGGGCACAAGAGTAAGCTCTTTTTCAGATGCTTTTAAAACGCCTTGGATTCCACCAAAATGAGTTAATAAATCTCGACGGCGCTTTGGCCCCAACCCAGGAATTGCCTCTAAAACTGAGGTACTTCGGCGTTTGTCGCGTTTAGCACGATGTTTAGTAATCGCAAAACGATGGGCCTCATCACGCACCTGCTGAATCAAGTGCAATGCCTTATGGTCTTCCGGTAACTGGATTTTTGTGCCGTCGGTAAAATGCAGGGTTTCAAGTCCGGGTTTACGCCCTTCACCTTTAGATACACCCACCATAAAAGCGTCTAACCCAAGCTCTTGCATAACTTCCATTGCCATATGGAGCTGGCCTTTACCACCATCAATCAACAGTAAATCAGGCAATATGGCCTTTTTATAACGACGTGTTAAAGCTTGACGCATAGCAGCATAATCATCGCCTGCTGTGATGTCTTGAATGGCAAATTGGCGGTAGTCACGCTTACGAGCGCCCCCTTGATCAAACACGACACATGAGGCAATTGGAGCTTCACCCATGGTATGACTAATATCAAAACACTCAATACGATCAACGGGTCTTCCCACCACTTGCTCTAACTGATGGAAACGTTCATTAAGTTCTAAATGATTACTCAACTGCCCCTTAATGGCATGTTGAACGTTCATTTCGGCTAGTTCCAGCCACTCGGCACGAGTTTCTCGAACATTACTCTTAATCTGAACCTTTTTGCCAAACTGCTGTGCCAACGCTTCCTCTAGTTCTTTACAATCAGGCAAAGCAATATTTACGATAAGCTCATTGGGAACTTCATCTGCAACCTGAAAGTAAAAGTTCGCCATAAAGTCACTCAGCATTTGCCCAAGATCATCACCAAGCATGTCTGGGAAATAACTTTTTCCACCCAGCATTCGCCCATTGCGTACATACATAATTTGCACGCATGTCACGCCTGCCTGATATGCAATTGCCAGAATATCTGCTTCGCCTTTGACTTTAAATACGGCTTGTTGGGCTTGTACTTCACGTAATAAAGATAAACGATCACGGTAAAAAACAGCTTTTTCAAATTCAAGCTCAGCCGCTGCTTGTTCCATTTTGGCAATGAGCTCTTGATTAAGCTCTTTGGTATCACCTTGCAAAAAGCGAATACTATTATTAACGTCTTCTTTATAATCTTCGGGCGAAATCAGACCTACGCACGGAGCTGAACACCGCTTGATCTGGTATTGCAAACATGGACGCTTGCGCTGTGAAAAATAACTATTTTCGCACTGACGCACATTAAAAAGTTTTTGCAAAACCAGTAACGTATCACGTGCACTATAGGCACTTGGGTACGGGCCAAAAAACTTACCAATTTGGTGCTTACCTTTACCACGCCCACTGGCAAGCCGAGGATAGGGCTTATCTGCCGACACAAAAATATAGACATATGACTTATCGTCCCGCAGCATGATGTTATAAGGCGGTCGATGTTGTTTAATTAAATTTTGCTCGAGGAGTAATGCTTCAGTTTCTGAACGAGTGACTAACGTTTCAATATCATAAATTCTGGCAACTAAAGCCTGAGTTTTAGGATGCTCAATGGTTTTAACAAAATAACTCGATACCCGATTCTTTAGGTTTTTCGCTTTGCCGACATATAACAATTCACCCTCCTTCCCTAGCATTTTATAAACACCTGGAAGCTGGGTCATGTTGGCTAAAATTTTTTCAATATGAGGACGAGCGTTTTGATTCACTATTGGCATGCATGGCTTAATACTGAATACCTAATGTGATGTTTTCACCCCTAATTTTCAAGTGCTTTACTGTGCTAGAACATAAATTTGGAAAGCAATTTAAATATGGTCCGACAGATTGTGTCGTACTCGCTTAAGAGTCTAGACGATAGTAACTATATTTAACGTCTTTTTCTTTATACACCGCATAGGTTTTTTGACGAAAATCCGAGAACCAACCATTGCCTGTATAGCCTGCAATATGACCATAAGTGTGGCCACTAGTTCGCTCAATAATGTAAATGTCACCTTCTTGTGGACGGTTGAAAGCAGGTTTAATTTTCTTATAACCATTCTTTTCTAGCGTTTGCCCCCAATCAGAAGCAGCTACAGGATGCTTTGACACATCTGCTCCAGCCGCTTGTAGAGCAATACGAATATTTTTGGCGCATTTCTCTTTACTATGGTTGGCAGAGATACTTTCGAGCTTACTCGAGAACTTATGCAAATTAATATTTTGGTCTTCAGCTTTATGATTTTTAGTTATAGATCGTTTAGATTTTTCAGTCGTCGAAGCTGCTTGTCTTAACATCACTTTTGTTTTTAAATCACCTTGAGAACTGTCTTCTTTTCTCTCTTCGATATGATGAACATGTGCATGAGCTGCGTGATGAGCATGAGCCATTTTAAAACCTACTTCCGCTGACCAGTCTTCGAAAAAACCGCGCCATTGTAGAATCAAAATTGCCTATTGGCTCTTAATAGTTGTAACAAATTACCAGCACTGTGAAATAGGTCACAAAATTAATCATTTAGATCAATAATCAATACATTTTTCATATTATCTACTTAGTACAAGTTTACATAAATTTATTTTTTATAAAAAAATATTAAAAAATAAAATATTATTAAAGTCTACATAAAATAATATTTTAATAAAACTGAAAAAATAATGTCATTTAACTTTTTTAATATTTGGATTCAACTCTTAAAATATCCATAATATATGAATATATATATATCTTAATCTTTACTCTAATCGGTAGCATGATCTACTCAACTCAAGGTTTTTCAAAAGACTGGAGCCAAGTTCCTCTATGCAGTACAGACCAACCAGCATGTATTACAGGCCTTTCTACGTTGAAACCTGTAAATTTAGAAAATGGAAAAATTGTCTTTGATTTCGATACAGATGGATGTTTAGCTTCAGCACCAGTACAAAAACAAGGTGAAAACTATTTCCCTAATAATGGTTTGGATACTTCAGGCACTTTAGAGGGTCAATGCAGCTATAGGGATCAATTGAGCAAAGCAAATATTATTTATAAAGAAAAATGTACGACTTATCAGAATTCCATTTACTGCGGTCGTATTTTTGCACTTTACACTGTTAAAGATAAAGCCGTAAATGGTAGTTTAGACTTCATAGGACACCGACATGATCTAGAGCACGCTGTAGTCTGGATGAAGGATGGTAAAGTGACGCATATAGGTGTAAGTGCACATGGAGAACAAATTAATACACCCGCCAATCAATCTCCATTAGCAAAAGAATATGGTAATAATGCCTACGCCGTTGTTTACCATAAAGATGGGGTATTGACACATGCTTTGCGTTTAGCAACATCCAAGACATCAAATAATATTCAAGTCGTTAATGAGGTTCCAGAAAATCCAACAGGAAAATGGGTTTTACCTAATGTGATTGAAATTGATCAGGCACCTACAAATTACATTAATACTCTTTTTAGCTCGGACTACGGTCAAGCAACACTTGAAATAAAACCATCTCGAATTATTAATTTTTTAAATAGTAAGAAACCTGCTGAATGGAACAATGTGACTTTTTATTAATTAAAACTTAATAAAAACTTAATTTATTGGAACTTTAACTATTTTTAGAGAATTGATATTTAAAATAATTTAAATAAAATTGCTTAAAGTAAAAAACGCCCTTTGGGGCGTTTTTTATTAAAATACATATGGTCGAACAAAAATCAAAAAGAAAATCCCAAGCATCAAGAACCATTTCAAGAAATAATACAACTTACGGTTCGATGCTTTTAAGGCTTTAGCTTTAATACGAATTTGATAAAGATAAGCAAAAGCTTTATTTAAGCCACCTGTTTGGTCGCCTGTTTCATTCGGTGAACTTGCCGCAGTCATCACTTTACGACCAAACCAATGGTTGAAACGCTCCATCCATTTTACTTTCATTGGACGTTCAACGTCTGCAAAGAAAATAATACGGTTTTGATCAGTCTTATTTTCAGCATAGTGAATATAAGTTTCATCAAACACGACACTTTGACCATCACGCCAAGAATATCTTTCGCCATCGACATCAATAAAACAACGGTCATCATTTGGTGTAATTAGACCTAAGTGATAACGCAAAGAACCTGCATACGGATCACGGTGTCTTACCAAACGGCTGTCAGGTGCAAGCTCGGTAAACATTGCTGCTTTAATTGTCGGCAATGTTTTAAGAAGTGCTGTAGTTTTTGGGCAAAGCTCAGCAGCAGATGGATGACTCGATTCATACCATTTGAGGTAAAAACGCTTCCAACCTGTTTTAAAGAATGAGTTAAAACCTAAATCGTTATAGGTACTTGAAGCTTTAATCCCACCTTGGTCATATAAAGCTTTCGCTTCATCTCGAATCATTTCCCAATTTTCATCCAGCACTTTTAAATCTTTAAAATGCTGTGTATCGATATAAGGTTGATTCGGCACCTTTGAAAAGATGTACATTAAAAAGTTAATCGGTGCGAGCAAGGTTGAATGGTCAAAAAATTGACGATAAAACGAGTGACGCACTTTGCCGCGATGTTGGATATACAATGCTGATATCACAAAAATCGCTAATATGATCCACTTAATCATATTGCTACTCTTTCAAAAGATTAGGGGCAACTTCACCTTATATTTAAGGAGAGAGAAACCGGAAGTTTATTTAATTGGTGCAAATTTTAACAAAATTGACTTAGAAAAAGCGAATGTAAAAAAATTAAGTCAAATAATAGACAGCGCTGGTGTAATAAAAATTTTAAATATAGTGTATTTTTCCATAAATTTAAGGAAGTTAAAATTTATTACTATTATTACTGTTATTTACAGATGATCCCACTAACAATTGACATTTTTGACAAAAAATTAACTTTTAAAACTTATTCGTTTTTATATAAAAAATTGATAATTCCTATGCTTTATCAAGAAAAAGTTAAATTAAAACAAATGTCTTTCGTTATTAGCTATCTTTATGATTTCTTTTATGCATTTCATATAGATGAATTGAATAATAAATAAGATGACCCTTGCGTCACGGCTTGATACAACTTGTCAGGTTTTTTTTAGATATAGTTATCGTAAGATTAGCGAAGCATAAATGTGTACCTAAGATGTGCACACGCTTCATAACATCAACTTAGAAGTCCTCCAAAACTAAGGAGATCAGGCATGATCCACGCTGGCAATGCCATTACCGTCCAAATGCTTTCGGACGGAATTGCAGAATTCCGCTTTGACTTACAAGGTGAGTCGGTCAATAAATTTAACCGTGCAACAATTGAAGATTTCCAAGCTGCTATTGCTGCGGTAAAAGCAAATAATGATATTAAAGGCTTAGTTGTTACCTCGGGCAAATCGATATTTATTGTTGGGGCAGACATTACCGAATTTGGTGAAAACTTCGCACAAGGCGAAAAAGCAATTGTTGACTGGCTTATGCCTGTTCACGAAATCTTCAATAGCTTTGAAGATTTAGAAATTCCAAAAGTTGTTGCTATTAACGGTATGGCGTTAGGTGGCGGTTTTGAAATGTGTTTGGTTTGTGACTATCGTGTGATGTCAGAAGCTGCACAAGTGGGCTTACCGGAAATTAAACTTGGTATTTACCCAGGTTTCGGCGGTAGCGTACGTTTAAGCCGTCTGATTGGTATCGACAACGCGGTTGAATGGATGGCGATGGCTGCTCCTAAAAAACCAGCTGCTGCCCTAAAAGATGGTGCGGTAGATGCGGTTGTAGCTGCTGATAAATTACTTGAAGCTGCAACTGACTTAGTTAAGCAAGCAATTTCTGGTCGTTTAAACTGGAAAGCAAAACGTCAAGAAAAGCTTGAAGCTGTAAAATTGAACCCACTTGAACAAATGATGGCGTTCAATACTGCGAAAGGTGCAGTGCTTGCTAAAGCAAACCCTGCTCAATACCCTGCTCCAAAATTATTACTTGATTCATTACAAGCGGGTGCAAGTCTTGCGCGTGACGAAGCATTAAAAGCTGAAGCTGAAGGCTTTGCAAAAGCTGCGATTACGCCACAAGCTGGTGCATTGATTGGTTTATTCCTCAATGACCAAGTTGTTAAGAAAACTGCTAAAAAATATGAAAAAGGTGCACACCCTGTAAACCAAGCAGCTGTACTTGGCGCTGGTATCATGGGTGGTGGTATTGCTTACCAAGCGGCAAGCAAAGGCACACCAATTATCATGAAAGATATTGGTAATCCACAACTTGCTCTAGGTATGAAAGAAGCGAACAGCTTGTTAACTAAACAAGTTGAACGTAAGAAAATGAAACCTGCGCAAATGGGTGAAACGCTTGCACGTATCCGTCCTACTTTAAGCTACGATGAGTTTAAAGAAGTTGATATCGTGATCGAAGCAGTTACAGAAAATCCAAAAGTAAAAGAAATGGTACTTGCGGATACTGAGAAAAATGTTCGTGAAAATACGATTATTGCTTCTAATACTTCTACGATTTCAATCACACGTTTAGCAAAAGCATTACAACGTCCTGAAAACTTCGTTGGTATGCACTTCTTCAACCCAGTTCACATGATGCCGCTTGTAGAAGTAATTCGTGGTGAAAAGACTTCTGAAGAAGCGATTGCAACTACTGTTGTGCTTGCTCAAAAAATGGGCAAAACACCGATCGTTGTAAACGACTGCCCAGGATTCTTGGTTAACCGTGTATTGTTCCCTTACTTTGGTGCGTTTGACCTTCTTGTAAAAGACGGCGCAGACTTCCAGCAAGTTGACAATGTAATGTCTAAGTTTGGTTGGCCAATGGGTCCTGCTTACCTCATCGACGTTGTAGGTATCGACACAGGTGTACATGGTGCAGAAGTCATGGCTGAAGGTTTCCCAGACCGTATGAAGCCAGACTTTAAAGGTTCAATCCAAGCAATGTACGAAGCTAAACGACTTGGTCAAAAGAATGACGTTGGTTTCTACAAATACGAACTTGATAAGAAAGGCAAAAAAGCAAAAACTGTTGATCCAACAGCATATGAAATCATTGCTCCTTTCGTAACGGGTGAGAAACGCGAGTTTGATAACCAAGAAATCATTGACCGCATGATGCTTGCTTTCTGTAACGAAACAGTTCGTTGCTTAGAAGACAACATCGTTGCAACTGCTGCTGAAGCAGACATGGCGATGATTATGGGTGTAGGTTTCCCTCCATTCCGTGGTGGTCCATGTCGTTATATCGACCAGACTGGTGTTGCTGAATACGTTGCACTTTGCGACAAATATGCACACTTAGGTAAGGCTTATGAAGCGCCACAAATGTTGCGCGACATGGCTGCTAACAACAAAAAATTCTACGGTTAAGGAGCAACGTGAATGGCTACTTTAAATCCACGTGACGTTGTCATCGTTGATGGCGTACGTTCTGCAATGGGTAAAACCAAAAACGGTATGTTCCGTAATGTACGTGCTGACAGCTTATCTGCTGAATTGGTTCGTGCACTCGTTGCCCGTAACCAGTTTGATGTAAACGAAGTTGAAGACCTGATCTGGGGCTGTGTAAACCAGACTCTAGAACAAGGTATGAACATTGGCCGTAACATCGGCTTATTGGCTGACTTACCAAAAACTGTTGCTGGTCAAACAGTAAACCGTCTTTGTGGTTCTTCTATGCAAGCGCTTCATACTGCTGCTGCACAGATTGCAACAAACCAAGGTGATATTTTCATTATTGGTGGTGTAGAGCACATGGGCCACGTAGGTATGATGCACGGCATCGACTTAAACCCAGAAGCATCTAAACACTATGCAAAAGCATCTAACATGATGGGCTTAACTGCTGAAATGTTAGGTCGCATGAATGGTATTAGCCGTGAAGAGCAAGACGCTTTTGGTGTTGAATCTCACCGCCGTGCTTGGGCTGCAACTCAAGAAGGCCGTTTCAAAAACGAAATCGTGGGTGTTGAAGGCCATGATGCAAATGGCTTTAAAATCCTTTGCGACATCGACGAAGTAATTCGTCCAGATGCAAACCTTGAAGCGTTCAAAGCATTACGTCCTGTATTTGACCCGAAAGGCGGTACTGTAACTGCTGCTACATCTTCAGCGTTGTCTGACGGTGCTTCTGCAATGTTACTTATGTCTGCTGAACGCGCACAAGCGTTAGGTTTAAAACCACGCGCTGTCATTCGCTCTATGGCGGTTGCAGGTTGTGACGCAGCAATCATGGGTTACGGTCCAGTTCCAGCAACTCAAAAAGCGCTTAAACGTGCTGGTTTAACGATGGCTGATATTCAAACTATCGAGTTAAACGAAGCATTTGCTGCTCAAGGCTTATCAGTAATGAAAGGCTTAGGTATTTATGACAAGCAAGACATCATTAACTTAAATGGTGGTGCGATTGCTTTGGGTCACCCACTAGGTTGTTCTGGTGCGCGTATCACAACGACTTTGTTGAACGTAATGGAACAACAAGATACTCAAATTGGTCTTGCGACCATGTGTATCGGCCTTGGTCAAGGTATTGCAACAGTGATCGAACGTGTTTAATTAACACCAAGATAAAAAAATCCCCGCTCAATGCGGGGATTTTTTTAACCAGTAATTTTAATAGAACTTATCTTTTGAATTTCTTGTTTAAGAAAACCAATAAAATCATTATATAGTTCAATTGTTATATTTACCCTTATGTGTTCTGTCAAAAGTGACAAATACTCATCATAAGGAATTATATGAATTTCTTTGACAGTATAATAAAGTGGGAAAACCACCTTATTCTCGAAAGAAAAAATTTTATAATCACTAGAGAAAACATCTTGATCTGCAATTATTGGGAAATCAACATCTTGAAAACTATCATTTTCTCTTCGTTGTTCACTTTGATAAATAATTTTGGTTTCTAAAAAATATTGCAAAGATTTCACCATACTTTCTATTTGATAAACTTTAACATTATTGTTATCTAGAGTAATTTGTTGATCGGTAAAAATTAGACTGATATCTCCTCTTATTGCCAAAAATTTTAAACCTTCAACTTTATAACAGCAAAATGGTTGCATTGAACTAATAAAATTATCTATTATTTTCAAATCATCAATTAGAACTATAACATCTGGTTTAAAAACACCAGGGGTAGCATCATGATGTTCATAGTAATATGTTGTTAAGTATATATTATTAAATTTCTTAATTTCTTCTAGCTTTAAATATCCAAGACTAGTATTAAACTCTATACCGCTTAAATCCCTTATATTTTTTCCATAATATAAATTAACCAAATTATAAAATTCAGAAAAAATATATTCAAATCCATTCCTTCTATTAAGAATATCTTCCAAAATTTCATCTACTATTTTTTCATTGAAAATTTCAACAAAACTTTTCAGCCAAATATCTCTATTTACATTTAAGCAATCTTTTGCATCAAACCCATAAAAATCAAAACTAAAATCATAAAAACTACTTAAAGGAAACTTAAAATTCCATCCACGGCAGTCAGCTCGTTGTCCCTTAAAGTAAAAATTTGTATTATTTCCTGCCTTAAACTTCTTTTTATTAATCATAATTTTTAAATTTAAATTATGATTCCAATATTTATAATCAAATGTTTTATAAGTTTTATTCAACTGGAATTCATCTTCCTGTAGAATTTCTTTTAAATATTTATCTAAATTTTCATCAAAAATTAAAGGAAAAGTGGTATTTCCAATAAATTTTTCTTTAATTTTTTTAATTATTTCGATAAAAACCAATTCAGTTTTTAATATGTAATCATTTTTAATAAACCCCCTTTTTTTCAAATAATT
The DNA here is from genome assembly GCF_052044755.1 of Acinetobacter sp. 22512. Taxonomy (NCBI): domain Bacteria; kingdom Pseudomonadati; phylum Pseudomonadota; class Gammaproteobacteria; order Moraxellales; family Moraxellaceae; genus Acinetobacter; species Acinetobacter sp. 22512. The sequence goes on from NZ_JBQENP010000017.1 coordinate 30,371, forward strand.
TTCTTCAACAAAAAAACTTTTTGAAAGCTCTTTAATATTTAGCTCTACTTTTAACTCAGTTCCAAAATCATCATAATTATTTCCTATTTTATTAATAAAACAATATCCATTATTATTTTCTAAAGGTGAGTTCATTTCCACCCAAAAAGAGTCGCCTGTGATAAAGCTTTTTGTTTCAAAAATCAACTTTTCTGAAAGTAAAAAAGCACTTTGCAACCCTATTCCAAAATAGCTAGATGGCTTCATCCATTGTTCCATTTCTGAAATAATTTTAGTTCTTTTAATATTTTTCCTAGAGCCAGCAATTTTTTGTACATACTTCAAATCTTCTAGACTAAAGCCTACACCCCGATCCTTAATTTTCAAATATGCTTTATCTCCCTCCTTTATAAAACTTATTTCAATTGGATATTTTTTTAGAGTATCTATAAAAATATCATCTACGGGACTTAAATTTTTTAATTTATTTTTATGTTCTAAGCTAACTCTTATAAGCGATGCATCAATTGAATTTTGTATTAACTCCCTTAATATGCTTGAAATATCAGTATATAAGTTTCCTCCCTGTAATATTTGAATTGCATTTTTTTCTTCTAAACTAAATTTCATAGGTTTTTGATCTAACAGCTTTTTATTGCCATTTATATTTACATCTAACTGTTCAATTGTTGGTAAAGAACCAAAATTGGGATTTGGTACAATTAAATTCCATTGTGACATCTGATTTTGAAATTCTTCACGTATCCATCCAAACCAGTTCTGAGTTTCAACATATGCCATCTCGTTTGGGCACTCTGCAACAAGTTTTACTGTTCGTTTATCAAGTTGAAACTCACGTAAAGATAGATGTTTATCTTCATGAGCCTTACTTAATCTAGGTTGATGGCTAAGATGTTTCGCCATAACAGGACAGAAACGGTTATCATCTAAATCAAACAAATCACCTAACCGAAGTAAACAGCCAATAAATCGTGGATGACAATCCTCTCTACCTAAACCCGTTTGTTTAAAAGGTAGTTTTTCCATCAAATCAGTAAAATTCATGCCATGCGACATACAGATTTGCCCTAAATATCTATAAATACGTTTAGGTAATAATTCTGTCCGCGGAGAGGTAATATTTAAAAACTCAAATGGGTCTTCAACTAAACCACCTATACGTTTATCGTGATTACGTCTGAACCACTCTGCAATTAGTTGCCTATATTTTTCTACTCCATCAAATGGATGATCTTGTGAACCTATAGCTCCAACCCAACCATTTTGTTCATAAGCCAAGCAAAAAGTATGTAAATCATGACCTTTATCTTGAGCAATAGTTTTGACCATAAACTTAAAATCATCATTGCCATGTACCTCTTTTGCTGATTTAGCATCTACTAACATTCCAACATCATGCCAATATGCAGACTCAAGAATTAACCAAGTATCCGTAGTACTTAATAATTCAATATCTTTTCCTAAAATACGTTCAATATTGACTAAAATCTGCTGTGAATGTGAGGCATTATGATTACTAAAGTGTGGATAAAATCCCCCAATATTTTCTAAAGCTTTGCCTACAAGTTTTTGATCAAACTCCCACTGAGAAAGTAAAATTTTTACATTGTCATCGGTTTCACATTTCTTTTTTAAATGTGCAATTAATTGAGTGCTCATATCTTTATTTTTAAATAAGTATAGTTATACCAATAATACCGCATCTTTTATTTTTTGATTAAAAACAACATATTATTTTTAAATAAAAATCCCCGCTCAATGCGGGGATTTTTATTTTATCGGCCTTTTAACCCATCTTGTATTTGCTGCTGTAATTTTATGAGGTCACTAAGGTTAACTTTCATCGTACCCTCACGATAAGCATCAACATTACTTCGATTAATATTCAAAGGTCTTAACATTTCAAAGATACCATTGGTTGGATCAGAAGACTGTATTCCACCCGCTACCGCTAAAATATATTCTTGTAGAAATGGCGAAAGCTGGGACAAATCGGGCTGAGCCATAACTGGCTGATAATCTACTGTAGTCATGCCTTCAGGGACTAAAGCATTTTGTATATCGTAATGCGTTTTATACTCATGATGTTGCAGAGCCTGACGCACTTTTTTATCTTCTTGGAAGGGTACAAATCCTACCTCTTCACGTAGCTCAGATTCAGCCATAACGCGAATTGTTGGTAAAGTCGCTACTTCCTCTGCTTGAACAGTCGGTAAACCCATAAAAGCAAATGCAGCAATGAAGGCTGATTGTTTTAGAAAGTTCATAACTTGCTCCAAAAATCAGTCACCCTATTTCAATTAAAAGATGATGATTAAATTAAAAGTATCTATAAATAGGCTACAACAAAGTCGAATTTGATTCAGTAAGGCTCAGATAAACGGTAAATATAATTAAATTTTTTAATGTAAAAGTATGGTTCTTCTATTTATTAAACTGCATCCTATAAAACACTCTATAACTTGAACAAAAGTGTTCAGATTATAGAGTGCGATTTAACTTATTGGTTTTATTTGCTGTCTAACATCTCTTTTAAAGAATTCACGACTTGCGGAAATGCCGTATAACCTTCACGACCTAAAAAATGCCCGCCATTAGGAACGGTAATGTACGGCGCATCAACTTCTTTTGCCAATTCAATAGTCAGTTTGGGCGGAACCAAATCATCATTATCAGATAAATACACCAGCTTTTTCTTTATGTCCTTAAAGTAGTTCGTATCGACTTTACTCTTCGTTATATAACTATTGAGAACAGAAGAATCTGAAATGAGACCAGAGAATCCAGATACTAAAATCATTCCTCCAATATTTTGATAATCATGCCTTTGCAAAAAGTACAGTAACGTAATCACCCCTAAACTGTGCGCAACAAAATAGGTATTTTCATCCACCTTAGGGATCTGTTGATCTAAAACTTTCTGCCATGCATCTACGTCCGGATTCTCAGAATCTGGAAATGGAATTAAAGTAACCGCTATATTTTCATTTTCTATTTGATGTTTTAAATCTAGAAACCAATGATCATCTATAGAAGCAGAGTAACCGTGAAGCACAAATATTTGACGCATGTTCTTCTCCTGAAGTTCAAGTGTTTTGGCATTTGCAACAAATGACATTAATCCGAATAACACCAATAAAATGAGTTTTCTGATCATCGAACAAGTACCATTTTGAAAGATAAAAACATGCTAAACTATGACACCACTGTTAAGGTCAACCCCATTTTATGAACTTAGCTAAAGTTGCCGAGCTCACAAAAGTAAGCCCTCGTATGCTGCGTTATTACGAGAGCTTAGGGCTTATACAGCCTCTTCGAGCGAGTAATAACTATCGAAGTTATACGCAAAAAGATATTGAAAATATTAAGAAAATTAAAATATTAAATGATGCAGGCATGCACCTAAAAGATATTCAGGTTTTGCTGCCTTGTTTTGATTTAGATGAACGCGTATTTACACTATGCTCAGTGGTTCAAGAAAAACTGCAAACTGAACTCATGCATGTGTCTGAGCAGTTAAACAAACTACAAACTTCTCAAAGTTTATTACAATCTTTTTTAACCAAAGGGAAAGTCGAGAGCACCAAATCATAATATTTGATGCTCATACTTCGCTTATTCTTTTAAATCTCCTTCGAGTGCAGCCACATTTTTTTTCTTAATTTTTTCAATTTTTGCATTTAGCTTTAGAACATCTTGATAAAGCCCATTAAACTTTTTGACCTGAGCATTTTCATGAAAAAGAATCATCTGATCTTTCTTTTGCCATTCATAATTTTTTAGAAGCTTAAACATTTGTTCAGCTTTATCTAAAATTTGTAGCTCAATCATAAAAATTGCATGGTCTTGATCTGCTTTTTGCTGAGTTCCCAATTTCATTTCAAGAAGTTGCCTCATCTCTGCATCAACAGATAACTCTTGAACCTTTGCTAAGAAAGTTTTATGAATCTTTTCATATTCAGTCTGATACTGATCTGACGCTTTACGGACATCAGCTAGCATCTTTTCGGTTTCTGCAAATTTTTGTTTTTTATCAAGATCTAAACGGTCCACATTTAAAAAAGTATCCCATTTAGCTGCTTTAAGTTCTCTTAAGTATGCATTACGTGTATTAATATTTTGAATCCAATAACTTAAAAGAAATTCTGAAATTTGCTTATAGTGTCCTGCCAAACGCTTATCGTGAATATCGAGCTGGACGGGTTTAGACCAGTCTTGTGCTTGGTCATAAAGCTGATTCATTTTTTCAGTCATGACGACATCAAACATTTGACTACTGTCTTTGGCCTGCTGCTGTTTGATATGTTGATAGGTGAAAAAAATAATGCTTGTGATAACAATCAGACTTGCAATCGCAATCAAAACTCGGCGCATACACACCTCCTATTTCCCTTCTTATAGTTTTGCTCTTTATAGTTATAAAATAGAGCTTATTCTTCTTTATATGCCATTTATTTCACAATACGCAACACTGTATTCGCTACCCAAAGCTTTAAATCCTTATCCATCATCCCTATTATGATGGGTAATTAAAATTTATGAGATTCTCCCATGCGTGTTGATGTCTGGTCTGATGTAGTTTGCCCTTTTTGTTATATTGGTAAAAAACGCCTTGAGCATGTAGCTGCTGAAGCAGGTATTGATCTTGAAATTCACTGGCATAGTTTTGAATTAGATCCTGATGCGCCAGCTAAACATGACACTTCAAATACTGAACGTCTAGCTAAAAAATATGGCCGTACCTATGAAGAGATGGAAGAAATGGAGCGCAATATTGCGGCCATGGCTGCTTCTGAAGGTATTGATTTTCAATGGCAAAAAGCCAACTCAGGCAATAGTTTTAATGCACACCGTATTATTCACCTTGCGCAAAGCAAAGGTTTAGGTAATGAAGCTAAAGAAGCTTTTTTCCATGCTTATATGACCGAAGGTCTCGCAATTGGCGAACGTGAAGTTGTAGAAGAAATTGCATCTCGTATTGGTTTAGACAATGCTGAAGTTGAATACGTACTAGATACCAACGAACTATCTGACTTTGTCCGTCATGATGAAAAAATTGCACGTGAGCAGCTTAATGTAACTGGCGTGCCATTTTTTGTATTTGACCAAAGAATCGCTCTTGCTGGCGCTCAACCACGTGAAGTCTTTTTACAAGTTTTGGAAAAAGCACAAATCAAAGCAGATAGTGAAGAAGTCGAGCAAGATGATGCAGCTGCTTGTACCGATGAAACTTGCGATATTCCAAAGAAATAAATGAACACAATTAAAATGTGATCAAATCGTATGTTTTATCATCATTTTAGCAATAGAGCGTTCTAAAAAAAGAACTATCTAATTGCTAAAAATCAGTTTATTATTGCCGCTTAGAATATTCGCGCTGTAATGTTCTGTTTTTTATGTGTTTAATGATCGGAATTTGAAGTTTCCTTGATCTATCATCCCCCTTCACTGGGGGATTTTTTTTGGCTAAAAATAATCGCTAATAGCTTAAACTTTTTCATTTATTTCAAATATGTAAAAAAAGTTAAATTTACTTAACTTTTGTGTCTCCCTCTTGATTTTATTAGAAAAATCAACAAAAGTGGAAACAACAACAAAACATAAAGATAGATATGAAAACATTTCATGTAATGCCGTACTGGCAGCTTTTTGCACTTTTAACGATTGGATTTGGTTCAGTATGCATCGCTCATGCAGAGACCGCCTCTTCTTCTACAAACCAACAAATAGGAAGTACATCATCTGGAGTACAAACTGAAGTCACCACAGACGAAAATCTCTTAGATCAAATTCCGCGTTGGGTAGACGCAACCCCAACCATTTTTCCAGAGCAGTCTAATGAGCCTATTGTTCCGCCTACCGAACAAACCGAAGATCAAACCTGGGTTGATCGTAAGCAAAAGAAAATTCGTAATTGGGCCGATCGTACTTCTGAAAAAATTGATAATTGGTTTGGTGAAGTTGATCCACAAAAACCAGCTAGTGCAACTATTCGGGTAATGGTTGATAACTATTGGAATGAATACGACAACTTTGAAATTAAGCCCAGAATTCGCGGTAAAATTAAGCTCCCTACGCTAGAAAAACGTTTAAGCGTGGTATTTGGTGATGATTCTTTAGATGATGAATTTAATAACAGTCCAGCTAATATTAACCAAAACCCAAATCAAGACTCCAATAAGAAGTTAGATGGCAAACGAACTCGAGATGACAACAGCTCAATTGCCTTACGTTGGTCAAATTTTTCTAAAAAACTGCCTTTCGAAACCGATGCCGACTTAGGTATTCGTTCTGGGGACGATATTTATGTTCGTTTAAAAGCATCGAGAGATTGGCAACTTCGTAATGATTTTAAGTTTTATGCTGAACAAATTTATCGTTACGGCATAGACAGCGAAAACTACTTACGTACTAATCTTGAACTTACCCATGCTAGACCGAATCAACCGATTTTATCCAATCAGTTCAGCCTAACCTATGCCGATGATCAAGATGACGATCTAGCTTGGGAAAACCGAACATTCCGCGAGCACAGTTTCTTTGCAAACAACCGTTTTAACTATGGTATTTATACTAGCGGTTATTACAACGACAATGACTTACGTTTAAACAGTTGGGGACCCTTTGTTTCATGGCGCCAACCCGTTTTACGTGAATGGTTCTTTGTACAAGGCGATGTAAATTACTTTAATGACCACCGCGAAGACCGTAATCATTTTGTCAGCACCTTCTTACGTTTAGAAGCACTTTTCTAAGCTAGCAAACATCACCTTGGACCTCATCCAAGGTGATAAATAACAAAATACTTTTAAATAAAATTTTAAGCTTAGCCTTCTAAAGTACTGTTCTAATTTTTGTTTTTGATTCCTTATCTTTAAAAATGAATCAATTTTCTTCTCCATTTCAAAATAAATCGACAGTCTTCATTTGTATTTATAGTTTAGGTGTATTAGCTTTACTTCCACATACTCATTTTTTTTATAACTCTTTAAAACACCAACGGTCACGGCGTTATCCCTATTCTTCTACGAGTTTCGCTAAAGTAAAAAGACAATCACTTTCACGCTCACCTTGTGAAGTAGAAGCAAACAATACTTTATCTGATGCTGGTTTAATTCAAGAGCTTATGGCTGTATTTGGAAATGATACGTTATGGAAACGTGCGACTCAACCTGAACAAACGTATAAAGCTTTGGGTAAAAGAAAGAAGAAGAATTCATCAACTCAGGTTTCAGTCACAAATCCACTGAGTGCGAGCTGGGCCACCATTTCAACATGGATGCCTTTTGAAAATGACCTCGATTTAGGCTCAAATTCAGATAGTGATATCTACGTACAATTTTTAGCAAAGAAGAAATGGAATTTGAGACATAACATTAGAATTGATACAGAACAGATCTTTCGTTACGGCTCTACCAGCCGAAATTATTCTGAAACTACCCTAAACTTAACGCAGAAATGCAAGATAACACATTATTTTCTAATAAATTTAATGTGAACAAGAGCGAAAATGAAGATTACAACTGGGGCAATTGGACTTTTCAACAATTTGAGTTTGTGAAAGATAATAGCCTGACTTACGGTATTTATAGCGGTGGCGTATATACTAAAAATGATATTCGACTAAATAGCTGGGGGCCTTATATTTCATGGCGTCAACCGATATGGAGAGATTGGATTTTTATCCAAAATGATCTTAATTTTTTTAACCATATTGATGATGATCCGAAACACCAACTCAGTGTGCAAATGAATCTTGAAGCTAATTTTTAAACAAAAATCATCAGGTTGTGGATAACTCTTTCTTTATCCACAAAAAAGCCCCTGACAGTTCAGAGGCTTTTTTTTATATCAAAAAATTATTTCAACAATAAGCTATTAATGCGTTTCACGTAAGCTGCTGGGTCTTCAGGTAAACCACCTTCAGCAATCACAGCCTGATCGAAAATCACATTTGCCAAGTCATCAAATTGCTCTGAGCCTTCAAGTTTTTTCACTAAAGGATGCTCAGGGTTAATTTCTAAAATTGGCTTAATTTCAGGTACGGCTTGCCCCGCTTGTTTAAGCATACGAATAAGTTGTGGAGACAATTCACCTTCACTTGTTACTAAACACGCTGGAGAATCAACTAGTCGTGTAGTTACACGTACTTCTTTAGTTTTAGCCTTTAATGAGTCACTTAGTTTCTCAACAACAGGCTTAAACTGTTCAGCTGCTTGCTCAAGTGCTTTCTTCTCTTCAGCATCTTGCAAATCGCCTAAATCAACAGCCCCTTTCGACACATTCTTTAATGGTGTACCGTCAAACTCTTGAACAAAATTCATTGCCCATTCGTCAACACGCTCTGCCATTAATAACACTTCAATGCCTTTTTTCTTAAACAACTCAAGCTGCGGCGAGTTTTTCGCTGCTGCTAGACTGTCAGCAGTCACATAATAGATGGCTTTTTGGCCCTCTTTCATACGTGCCTTATAGTCAGCAAAAGAAGTCGTTACTTCATCATTTGTTGAAGTCGCATAACGTAATAATTTTAAAATACGTTCACGGTTACCAAAGTCTTCACCCAAGCCTTCTTTAAGTACTGAACCAAACTCACTATAGAAGGTCTTGAATTTTTCTTGGTCTTTTTCATCTTCCGATTTAGCCAAACTATCAAGTACAGTTAATACACGGCGTGCATTACCTTCACGAATCGTTTTGACATCACGGCTTTCTTGCAACAACTCACGGCTAACATTAAGCGGTAAATCAGCGCTGTCCACTACACCTTGCACAAAGCGCAAATAGTTTGGAATTAAATTATCCGCATCGTCCATAATAAAGACGCGTTTTACATATAGCTTAATTCCCGCTTTTGCTTCACGAGTAAAAATGTCATGTGGTGCTTTACTTGGAATATAAAGTAACTGGGTATATTCCGTACTACCTTCAACACGGTTGTGTGCCCAAGCGAGTGGTGCTTCAAAGTCATGAGTTAAGTTTTTATAGAACTCAATATATTGCTCTTCAGTCACTTCGCTTTTGTTACGTGTCCATAAAGCACTTGCCGAGTTAATCGCTTCCCACTCGTCAGTTTTGACCATTTGGCCGCCTTTAGGCTCTTCACCTTCAGCAACTTCTTCTTCCTGCCAAACTTCTTTTTGCATTTCAATTGGCAAGCTAATGTGGTCAGAATATTTATTAACGATTTGCTTAACTTTATAAGATTCTAAATAATCAAGCGCATCATCACGTAAGTGAAGAATAATGTCAGTACCACGTGAGGCTTTATCAATTTGCTGAACTTCAAACTCGCCTGTACCACCACTAATCCAGCGCACCCCTTCAGATGCCTCTAGACCCGCACGGCGTGATTCAACCGTAATCTTGTCGGCAACAATAAAACCTGAATAAAAACCCACACCAAATTGACCAATCAACTGAGCATCTGCTTTTTGATCGCCAGTTAATTTTGACATGAAATCTTTAGTACCTGACTTAGCAATTGTACCTAAGTTATCAATTGCTTCTTGCTGGCTTAAACCAATACCATTATCAGAAATCGTTAACGTTTTATCTTCTTTATTTAAACTGATTCGTACATGTAAGTCTGGATCATTTTCATAATATTCAGGATGATTAATTCCTTCAAAACGTAACTTATCACATGCATCTGATGCATTAGAGATAAGCTCACGTAAGAAAATCTCAGGGTTAGAATAGAGAGAATGCGTCACTAAATGTAAAAGCTGGGCAACTTCTGCTTGGAAACTATAATTTTGTGATGCTTGTTCACTCATAAATCACTCCTTAAATTTTGAAGCTGTTTGTTCTCGAATGCTTTATGAATGGAGTACTTCTAGAATTTTTCAATCCTGAATATCAAAAATTTTTACTCTAATTAAAATGGGCCGTGGCTTAACACCCTATCTTGCAATATCGTATCTAACTGCTTTTGACGTTGTTGGTAAGCTTTGCTAATACAACTGACATTGGCAGCACAAGCATTTCTTTTTTTCAGCCATTGTTGCTGAGTATCTTTCTGGTTATCTCGCCCACCCATAGGTAAAGCATGCAAAACGATTTGATACGTCGTTGCCATTTTTACATCTGCATCATTTAAAGAACGGTTTTTACAAATACTTTTTTCCGTTTTCGTTTTTGCAGTATCGCACGAAAAACTTGCAGCTTGTAAATTTTGAGTAAAAGCAATACCACTCAAAAGTGCTAAACAAATCGCTAATTTGTTATTCATGTTTTTATTCCCATGCTTGTAATGAATAGAAATTAGTTTAGAAAAAAACTTGCAGAAAATATGTATAAAACTGTCTGTTTTATGCTTTTTTTAGTGCAAATAAAATCCATAAAAAAACCTCACATAAAATATATGTGAGGTGCCTGAGTCTAGGTTTATTATTATATTTTTCTATTTATTATTATGCTTAAAATTTATAGCTATAACCCAAAGTATAAACAAAAGGATTAATATCTAGATCAAACTTGTAGTTAGCAATTGATGGATCAATTGTTACTTCCGGACTAATATCAGCATAACGTACATCTACAAATACACCCCAGTTTTTAGCATCAGCAGGTTGGAAATTAAAACCAACTTGACCTGCCAAACCAAAATCTTCTTTAACCTTTACCGCTGCACCTTCTTCATCCCAAGGAATAAATGCTGTAGCACCAATACCAATATACGGTGTGAAACGTGTAGAGTTTTTAAAATGATATTTTGCAGTAATTGTTGGTGGTAATTGTTTTATACGTGCTGCATTTTTACCATCTAGCAATACATCATGATTAATAGGTGTTGCTAATAATAATTCTGCCGAAAATGGAGACTGACCAAAAAAGTATTCTACCGATGGTGTAAATGCATATTCATGATCTGCTTTTACCACGCCTAAAGGTGTTGTTGTATCTTCAGATGGAGCAATAACACTACCACCAAATTTCACTTGCCAGTTACCAGCAAAAGTAAAAGAAGACATCCCCATTAATGCAATAACCAAAGCTTTTTTAAACACTTTAATATCTCCAACCTTATTTATATTTATAATAAACATTTATTTTAAAACCATGCAATACTCATTATAAAATTATTTTATAGTTTATTTTTAAACTACTGTTTTAAATAAAATTATATATTATCCAACTATTTTAATAGGTTTTTATCCCAACCTCATTAATCAAGATTATTTTATATTACCAACCATTTTAATATACTTTTAAATTCCGAGTATTTTAATATAATTTATTTTGAATACATGTTTTATTTAGACAATAAAAAAACCTTCTTAATTTAAATCTAAAGATCGTTATTAAGAAGGTTTACACTTTAATATTTTATGAAAACTTTATAAAACCATTGCAGCGATCCAGCCAAAAATTAATAGCGGAATATTAAAGTGAATAAAGGTAGGTACGACTGTATCCCAAATATGATCGTGTTGCCCATCTACACCTAAACCAGCTGTTGGCCCTAAGGTTGAGTCAGAGGCTGGCGATCCAGCATCACCTAATGCTGCTGCTGTACCAATAAGTGCAATCGTTGCTAATGGTGAGAAACCAAACTGCACACATAAAGGCACATAAATAACAGCTAATACAGGAACACTCGAGAAAGATGAACCAATACCAATTGTCACAAATAAGCCAATACAAAGCATTAAGAATGCTGCAAGCGCGCGGTTATCTCCAATAATCTCGACTACACCATTTACTAACTGATTAATATCACCAGTATGAGTCATTACTGAGGCGAAACCGGCAGCAGAAATCATGATGAAGCCCACTAAAGCCATCATTCGCATGCCTTGTACAAAGACATCATCTGCATCTTGCCATTTAAAAATTCCGGCAGTAGATAGAACAGCAAAACCGACTAAACCACCCAAAATCATCGAACCTGAATATAGCTGCGCAGCGAGCGTTAAGCCAATTGCGAGTAGTGCCATCAAGATCGTTTTCTTTGCAATAACTGGTGCTTGCTCTGCTTCATGCTTTAACTCTTCAGCATCTGCTTTTAAGTCGGCTGTTTCAACTTGAGTAGTTGCACGAATAGGTTTATCTAAATCAATCGTGGTCACAGGCGTAATCGCACGATCAGCATAAATTCTTGGTTTACGGTAGCTAATAAATACGGCAACCAAGGTGCCTAATACCATACCTAAAACAGGAATGGCCATGCCAATTGGCATCATTGCCCGATCAACATGTAAGCCGTACGCTGCCCCAATTTTGTTGATATTTCCCATCAGAATCTGTTCAAGGAAAATTGCACCAAATCCAACCGGAAGAAAAATATAAGTACCAACCAAACCTAGCGTAAGTACACAGGCTGCGGCGCGGCGGTCTAATTTTAAATGGTTCATTACCCTTAGTAGTGGCGGAACCAGTACAGGAATAAAGGCAATATGAACTGGAATAAGGTTTTGAGAGAAAATAGCAGAAATTAATAAAATACCTAAGAGGAGATATTTCACTTTAGTCTGACGGCTTTTCCCAGCTTCCATTCCCAATAAACCAATCAGCTTATGAGCAAGTAAATCAGGTAAACCAGATTTTGATAGAGCAAGAGCAAATGCCCCTAACACTGCATAGGCAAGTGCAACTTCAGCACCGTCACCAAGACCAGCGTTAAAAGCTTCAACGGTTTGAGAAAGGCTTAAACCTGCTACGAGGCCGCCCACAATGGCAGAAACCACTAAAGTCAGTACGACAGAAACGCGCGCCAGTGATAATAAGAACATCACTGCAATCGCAATAACGACAGCATTCATGAATAAGTTCAGAGCAAAACAAAAGGCGATATTCTAGCAGATTCATATCTATGAAGCCGAAAATATCGCCGAATTAACAGTTTTATGCAGTTATTTAGCTGTTACGCTTGAGCTTTAATAAACTCACGAATATGAGTTGCTATTTTCTCTGGCTCACTCAGAATGGCCCAGTGATTTGCGTTAAGCTCTACATATTCAAATTTTTCAACCCACTTTGGCATGGCCTCAGTGATGTATTCTGGGCTTACAAAAGTATCATATTTTAAAATAACAGCCTTAACTGGACACTGTGCATAACGTTGACGTGGGCCAGTTAAGCGAGGAATAAAATTGGCACGGTATAAATTAATGCCATATTTACCATCAGCATTAATATTATTATTTAAAGGTAAATTACTTTTCCTTTCCAACTGAGTAAGAACTTTACCCCATTTTTCAGGACTAAATAGAGACCATACGGTGGGTGCTAATAACGGAAGATGGAATGCCCCGATATACCAAGATTTGGTTAATATTTTTAAGATTTGAGCTGGTGAAGATTTAAATTTATCACGTAAAAATAAAGCGGCATGATCAAGACATGGTCCAGAAATGGTGGTGTATGATAATAAACGACCTTTGAACTTAGGCTCAGTGACCGACTCCCAAGACTGAATCGAACCCCAATCATGTGCAGCCATATGGAATTGACGATTTGGTAATAACTCATCAACAACTTCTTGGAGATCTAGAGATAAACGCTCTAAACGGTAATCACGTATACGTTTTGGTATAGATGACAAACCAGCTCCACGCACATCGTAAGTAACAATATAGAAGTCATTAATCAAATGCTCAATGATTGATTCCCATACTTCTTGATTGTCTGGATAGCCATGTACTAAGACCAAGGGAGTATTTTTTTCGTCACCCCATGTTTTAGCACAAAGCGTTTGTTGATCACTTGTTGTTACTGTATGAACTTTTGGCTGCATAATCATTTCCTATCTTGTTTTTCAATCGATCATGTCGTTAGTCGGATAGAGCATTGCCATCAATATAAAAAAGATGATACTTATCTAGTATGAATACTGTTGCAATAAAAAAAATTGACTATTATGGCTATTTTAAGAAGACTTCAGAACAATCCTACGATTTCAAAATTTCTATTTAATCACTATCCCCCTTATCGTGGCGCAGGGATTTATATTGAAATCATGAATTTAGAACTTTGCCATGTGCGCGTAAAAATGCCACTGACTTGGAAAAATCAAAATTTAGTCGGTACACATTTTGGTGGAAGTCTTTATTCAATGGTTGACCCATTTTATATGATGATTCTTATGCATCATCTCGGATCAAAATATATTGTTTGGGACAAAGCTGCCGAAATCAATTTTCTTTCTCCAGGACGCAGTACTGTACATGCAGATATTCGAGTTGATTTAGCTGAAATAGAACAAATTCGTGAACTTGCCGAGAACTATGAACCTGTTTTAAGAACTTATCATCTAAACATTTTTGATGAATCTGGGGTAAGAATTGCAGAGGTTCAGAAAACGCTTTATATCAGACGTAAAAAAGCGAAACCTTTTCCTCAATAAAAATAAGCGCTAAAAGCGCTTATTTTTATTTGTTAATTTTTTATCTTTTCTCTTCAATCGCAGCACCAGCACCACCACCGATCGCACCGCCAATTGCAGCACCAGAGTCACCACCAATCAGTGCTTTACCTACGACTGAACCGATACCAGCACCAATCGCACTCTTAGTCGTTGTCTGTTTACTGCCGCCTTGGGTATTAGAACCTACGCCTGCACCTACCGCTGCGCCTAAGCCTGCACCAATACCTCCACCTACATGGTTACCTAAACCACCACCAAGTGCTCCACCTGCTGCTGCTGCACCAATACGTTGATCAGATGGGCTCATATTTTGGCAGCCTGTGAACATAAGTGTAGACAACATTAAAGCAGAAACTAATCCAATTGTTTTTTTCATGACCGTTCTCACAATGATCTGTTCTAGAGAAAAGAATAATCCCCTTTTATGAGGAATTTGATCAGATTGTGTTATCCGTCTGTCCTAATCGATTGATATTTTGTAAAGCTCTGCCTTTTATATTTATTAAGCAAAATTTTAATTATAAAAAAGAAGTCTTTAATCACATAAAGACTTCTATAGTTTAACAATTATTAAGGATACTTTTAGTACTTCCCTTTCTTCTCTTCATAGGCTGCACCGGCACTACCACCCAATGCTCCACCTGTAGCAGCACCAGCGTCACCACCAATAATTGCTCCACCTAATACAGCGCCGACACCAGCACCAATTGCACTATTACGTACGGTTTTACTGCTAGACCCTTTTGCATTAGCCGCAACACCTGCACCGAGTGCCGCTCCTAGACCTGCACCTATATTACCGCCCACGTGTTTTCCTACTGCACCACCTGCACCACCACCAATAGCAGCTGAACCAATACGTTGACTTTCTGGGCTTGCATTCTGACAACCAACAAACAAAGTTGTAGACATCAGGCCAACACTAACAATCATCATCATTTTTTTCATTAGATTTACTCCAGTCTTCATAAGCAGGTAGCCTAGTGTGTTTTTGTGGAGTATTTATCCCGCTTAAGTAATAAAATAATGGCTCTTTAATATGTTTATGTAATTACAATTTAAAATTGTTATAAATAGATATAAATAAAAAAGGCACCCTAAGGTGCCTTTTTTATTGCCAGCCTAAACTTAGAATTGTTCAGAGTTTAATGCTTGGCTAAATGCTTGATCTACTTCGCTGAAGTCATTATGAAGCTCATGCTCTGCAGCTTCTGCTTCTTGACGACGACGCTCTAAGTGGTACGCAAGACCAGTACCTGCTGGAATCAAGCGACCTACTACAACGTTTTCTTTCAAGCCACGTAAATCATCTTCTTTACCTGTTACAGCCGCTTCAGTTAACACACGAGTTGTTTCCTGGAACGATGCAGCAGAGATGAACGAGTCAGTAGAAAGCGATGCTTTCGTAATACCCATCAATTGACGTTCAAACTTCGCAGGGAACTTGTTCTGAGCCAAGACAGCTTGGTTCTCTTGAACAACGCGGATGTAATCCACTTGCTCGCCTTTAATGAAGCTTGTATCACCGCCATCAGTGATATCAACTTTACGCAACATTTGACGTACGATAACTTCAATGTGCTTATCGTTGATTTTTACACCTTGGAGACGGTAAACGTCTTGAACTTCGTTCACGATGTAGTTAGTTAATGCAACTTCTCCTTTCAAACGCAAGATGTCATGTGGGTTTTGTGGACCATCAGAAATAGTCTCACCACGGTTCACATGCTCGCCTTCGAATACGTTGATTTGACGCCATTTTGGAATCAATTCTTCGTAAATCTCAGAACCATCATCAGGAGTAATTACCAAACGGTTTTTACCCTTAGTCTCTTTACCGAAGCTTACAACACCTGATACTTCAGCAAGAATTGCATGCTCTTTTGGCTTACGCGCTTCGAACAAGTCAGCTACACGCGGAAGACCACCGGTAATATCACGAGTACGTGATGTTTCTTGTGGTACACGACCAATAACGTCACCCACACCAATCGTTTCGCCGTCACGGACAGTTACGATTGTATTTTGTGGCAAGAAGTAGAACTGTTCGCCGCCATCTGTTGTATCCAACACGATTGCAGGACGTAAGTCTTTACCAGAAGCAGGACGAGCTGTTACAGGCAAGATTTCAACAGTAGTCATACCAGTTGCATCATCAGTTTTCGATGTTGCAGTTACGCCATCAGCGATTTGGCTGAAGCGCGCTTTACCAGCAACTTCTGTTACCAATGGATGTGTATGCGGATCCCAAGTCGCTACGATACCGCCAGCTTCTACAGCTTCACCATCTTTCAACAAGATGCTTGCACCGTAAGGAAGTTTATAACGCTCGCGTTCACGACCTAAATCATCGGCAATACCAATTTCACCTGAACGTGAAACTGAAACCAAGTGGCCTTTTGCATGTTGTACAGTTTTCACGTTATGGAAACGTACAGTACCTTTATTACGTACTTGAACACTGTTCGCAGCAGAAGTTCGGCTCGCAGCACCACCAACGTGGAACGTACGCATTGTTAACTGTGTACCCGGCTCACCGATTGACTGTGCAGCCATTACACCGACTGATTCACCTGGGTTCACCAAGTGACCACGTGCAAGGTCACGACCATAACAACGAGCACATACACCGAATGTTGATTCACATGCGATTACTGAACGTACTTTAACTTCATCGACACCAGCTTCTTCAAGCTGAGCTGCGATTTTCTCGTCAATTAACGTACCACGAGGTAATACAACTTCATCATCAGATGCACGACGTACGTCTTCAGCAGTTACACGACCTAATACGCGGTCACGTAATGGCTCGATGACATCACCACCCTGAATGAATGGAGTCATTACTAAACCACCCGCTGTACCACAGTCAGGTTCAGTAATTACCAAGTCTTGCGCTACGTCTACAAGACGACGAGTCAAGTAACCAGAGTTCGCAGTTTTCAATGCTGTATCGGCCAAACCTTTACGCGCACCGTGTGTTGAAATAAAGTACTGAAGTACTGTTAAACCTTCACGGAAGTTCGCTTTAATCGGAGTCTCAATAATTGAGCCATCCGGTTTTGCCATCAAACCACGCATACCAGCAAGCTGACGAATCTGTGCCGCACTACCACGGGCACCAGAGTCAGACATCATATAGATGCTGTTGAATGATTTTTGTTTCTCATCTTCACCTTGTTTGTTTTTAACAAGTGTATAAGACAAGTTATCCATCATTGCTTTAGCAACTTGGTCGTTTGTACGCGCCCAGATATCGACAACTTTGTTATAACGCTCACCAGCAGTTACGAAACCTTGTTCGAACTGTTGTTCGATTTCACGAACTTCTGTTTCTGCTTTATCAATAATTGTGTGCTTAGTAGGTGGAATGAGCATGTCTTCCATACCTACAGATACACCTGAACGAGTCGCTTGACGGAAGCCCAAGTACATTAATTGGTCAGCAAAGATAACTGTATCTTTCAAACCAAGTTTACGGTAGCAAGAGTTGATCAATTTAGAGATGTTCTTTTTAGTCATCTCAAGGTTGATCATGTCAAAGCTCAAGCCTTGTGGAACAATTTCCCAAAGCAAACAACGACCAGGTGTTGTATCAACAATAATAGTTTGGTGTTCACGTTCACCATTTTCATTGATAACAGTTTGGTGTACACGTACTTTAACACGCGCATGGATCGCAACCTGACCAGTAGCAAGTGCACGGTTTACTTCATGAGTATCCGCGAACACCATGCCTTCACCTTTGGCATTTACAGCATCACGTGTGATGTAGTAAAGACCCAAGACAACGTCCTGAGAAGGAACAATGATTGGCTCACCGTTTGCTGGTGACAAGATGTTGTTTGTTGACATCATCAATGCACGAGCTTCTAACTGTGCTTCAAGTGTCAATGGAACGTGTACCGCCATTTGGTCACCATCGAAGTCGGCGTTAAACGCAGCACAAACGAGTGGGTGAAGACGGATTGCCTTACCTTCAATAAGAATAGGTTCAAATGCTTGAAGACCTAAACGGTGAAGTGTTGGCGCACGGTTCAACATTACTGGGTGTTGACGAATTACAGAAGCAAGAACGTCCCAAACTTCCGGAGTCTCACGCTCAACCATTTTCTTCGCAGCTTTAATGGTAGTTGCCTGACCTGAAGCTTGTAGTTTCGCGAAAATGAATGGCTTGAATAATTCAAGTGCCATTTTCTTCGGAAGACCACATTGGTGAAGACGTAAAGTAGGACCTACAGTAATTACCGAACGACCAGAATAGTCAACACGCTTACCTAATAAGTTCTGACGGAAACGACCTTGTTTACCTTTGATCATATCTGCCAAAGATTTTAATGGACGCTTGTTAGAACCAGTAATTGCACGACCACGACGACCGTTATCAAGCAATGCATCTACAGACTCTTGTAACATACGTTTTTCGTTACGTACGATGATATCTGGAGCAGCAAGGTCAAGAAGACGCTTCAAACGGTTGTTACGGTTAATGACACGACGGTATAAATCGTTCAAGTCAGAAGTCGCGAAACGACCACCTTCAAGTGGAACTAATGGACGTAAATCAGGTGGAAGTACCGGAAGTACATTCATCACCATCCATTCTGGCTTGTTGTTTGAATCTTTGAATGCTTCCATCAATTTCAAGCGCTTAGACGCTTTTTTCAACTTCGTTTCAGAAGTTGTTTGAGGAATTTCTTCACGTAAACGTGCGATTTCAGCTTCAAGATCGATATCTTTCAACAAGTCCTGAACCGCTTCTGCACCCATTTTCGCAGTGAATTCATCACCGTGTTCTTCAAGTGCATTGAAGTATTCTTCGTCTGTTAAAAGTTGATACTTTTCAAACGGAGTCATACCTGGGTCAGTTACAACGTATGATTCGAAATACAATACACGTTCGATATCACGAAGTGTCATATCTAATAATAAACCGATACGGCTCGGTAACGATTTTAAGAACCAGATATGTGCAACTGGAGAAGCAAGTTCAATGTGACCCATACGTTCACGACGAACTTTCGCTGTAGTTACTTCAACGCCACATTTTTCACAAATGACGCCTTTGTATTTCATACGCTTGTATTTACCACACAAGCATTCGTAATCTTTTACTGGACCAAAAATTTTGGCACAGAACAAACCGTCACGTTCAGGTTTAAAAGTACGGTAGTTAATTGTCTCAGGTTTTTTAACTTCACCATGAGACCATGACTTAATCATTTCTGGTGACGCAAGACCAATACGGATACGGTCAAACTCAATTGGTGCATGACCATCTGAGTCCGTTTTCTTACGCATGATATCGAGCAAGTCTTTCAATTTTTTTCTCCGTGTGTCGGGAAGCAACGCTTACCCGACTGGGTCACAAATATTGTTTTTACCTAAAAAATCGTGAGTCTTACGACTTAATCACCATTTTTCAGTTCAATGTTGATACCTAAAGAACGGATCTCTTTGGTCAATACGTTGAACGATTCAGGCATACCCGGATCCATATAATGGTTACCATCTACAATATTCTTATAGATGCGTGTACGACCTTCAACGTCATCCGACTTAACAGTTAACATCTCTTGGAGAGTATATGCTGCGCCGTAAGCTTCGAGTGCCCAGACCTCCATCTCACCGAAACGCTGACCACCGAATTGTGCTTTACCACCAAGCGGTTGCTGTGTAACAAGAGAGTAAGAACCAGTTGAACGCGCATGCATCTTGTCATCAACCAAGTGGTTCAATTTGAGCATGTACATGTAACCTACAGTTACAGGACGATCAAACTGTTCACCAGTACGGCCATCAAACAATACTGTTTGACCTGTACGAGAGATACCAGCTAACTCAAGCAAGTCTTTAATTTGGCTTTCTTCAGCACCATCGAATACAGGAGTAGCTAAAGGTACACCTGCACGTAAGTTGCCTGAAAGTGCCAAGACTTCAGCATCAGTTAAGCTATCAAGATCTTCTTGCTCACCACCGACTTTGTTATAAATCTTGTCTAAGAATTCACGCAGTTCTAAAACTGTACGCTGTTCTTTCAACATTTTCTCGATTTTATCACCAAGCCCTTTAGCCGCCATACCTAAGTGAGTCTCAAGAATCTGACCCACGTTCATACGAGATGGTACGCCCAACGGGTTCAATACGATATCTACTGGTACACCGTTAGCATCGTGTGGCATGTCTTCAACAGGTAAGATGTTAGATACAACACCCTTGTTACCGTGACGACCAGCCATCTTATCACCAGGCTGAATACGACGTTTAACAGCTAAGTAAACTTTAACAACTTTCAATACGCCAGTTGTTAATTCATCACCTGTTGCAAGCTTACGTTTCTTCTCAGCGAATTTCTCGTCAATTTCTGCGCTCTTTTCTTTTAAGAACACTTGAATTTGAGTTAAACGCTCAGCGATTGCTTCATCTGCCGGTTGAATTTCAAGTAAATCAACAAGCTCTAAACCAGATAACACTTCTTCAACGAGTTTGTCACCACGTTTAGTTGAACCACCGCCATTAGACTCTTGGCCTTTAAGCAAACGAATTACACGCTCACGAGCTGCTTCTTCAAAGATCTTGTATTCTTCTTTCAAGTCTTTACGGTAAGCATCAAGTTGTGCTTTTTCGATCGCCAATGCACGGTCATCTTTCTCTAAGCCATCACGAGTGAAGACTTGAACATCGATAACTGTACCTTTTGTACCAGATGGAACACGTAAAGATGAATCTTTAACGTCAGCTGCTTTCTCACCAAAGATTGCACGAAGCAATTTTTCTTCAGGAGTTAACTGAGTTTCACCTTTAGGCGTTACTTTACCAACAAGAATGTCACCTGCTGTAACTTCAGCACCGATATAAACGATACCTGATTCATCAAGTTTAGAAAGTGCAGCTTCACCAACGTTAGGAATATCGGCAGTAATTTCTTCTGCACCTAACTTAGTATCACGCGCTACACAAGATAATTCTTGAATATGAATAGAAGTTAAACGGTCTTCTTGAAGTACGCGCTCAGATAATAAGATCGAGTCTTCATAGTTGTAACCATTCCAAGTCATGAACGCAACGCGCATGTTTTGACCAAGCGCAAGCTCACCCATATCTGTAGACGGACCGTCTGCCAAGATATCACCGCGAGCAACTTTGTCGCCCAAATTCACGATAATATTTTGGTTGATACAAGTGTTTTGGTTAGAACGCGTATATTTAATGAGGTTGTAGATATCTACACCCGCCTCACCAGCAATCATTTCATCTTCGTTTACACGAATAACGATACGAGAAGCATCTACGTATTCAATTGCACCACCACGGTTTGCGATCACACACACACCTGAGTCACGTGCAACGTTCGCTTCCATACCTGTACCTACAAGCGGTTTATCCGCACGTAGAGTAGGAACTGCCTGACGTTGCATGTTTGAACCCATAAGCGCACGGTTCGCGTCATCGTGTTCAAGGAATGGAATAAGTGATGCAGCAACAGATACAACTTGCTGAGCAGAAACGTCCATATGCGTCACTTTTTCAGGTGGCATACGTACGAATTCACCTTGATGACGAACAGAAACAAACTCTTCTGTTAGGTTGCCATCTTTATCTACTGCAGAATCGGCCTGTGCAATAACAGTACCTACTTCTTCAATCGCAGAAAGGTATTCAACTGCATCAGTTACTCGACCATCTACTACTTTACGGTAAGGTGTTTCCAAGAAACCGAAGTCATTTGCTTTTGCATATACAGAAAGCGAGTTGATCAAACCAATGTTTGGACCTTCCGGCGTTTCAATTGGACATACACGACCATAGTGAGTTTGATGTACGTCACGTACTTCAAAGCCCGCACGTTCACGTGTTAAACCACCAGGCCCAAGCGCTGATACACGACGCTTATGCGTAATCTCAGATAATGGGTTGTTTTGGTCCATGAACTGAGATAATTGGCTTGAACCAAAGAATTCTTTGATTGCAGCTGCAACTGGTTTAGCGTTAATTAGATCTTGTGGAGACAAGTTATCTGTTTCTGCTTGGCTTAAACGTTCTTTAACTGCACGTTCAACACGTACCAAACCAACACGGAATTGGTTTTCAGTCATTTCACCAACAGAACGTACACGACGGTTACCCAAGTGATCGATATCGTCGACTTCACCTTTACCGTTACGGATTTCAACTAATGTACGTAATACATCAATGATATCTTCGTGCGATAAAATACCTTCTACTTCACGTGACTTCTGGTCAGTACCAACTTCGTATGGACGACCCAAACGACGGTTGAACTTCATACGACCTACTGGAGATAAGTCATAACGCTCAGAAGAGAAGAATAAGTTATTGAATAAGTTTTCAGCAGCTTCTTTTGTTGGCGGCTCGCCTGGACGCATTACTTTATAAATTTCAACTAATGCTTCTTCACGGCCAGCTGTTGTATCTGCACGTAATGTGTCAGCAACAAACGAACCACGGTCAATATCGTTCGTAAACAAGATATTGAACTGTTTAACACCACCTTCTGCCAACTTCACCATAACTTCATGGCTTAACAAAGTATTCGCAGCAATTACTTCACCATCACGCAAAGTAATATTTTCAGCAGTGATACGCTCATATAAGTATTCATCAGGAACTGAAAGTTTTGTTAAACCAGCAGCTTCCATTTGACGTACATGACGAGCATTAATACGTTTACCTTGCTCAACAATAACTTTACCGTCATTGTCAGCAATATCAAATTGAGCCATTTCCCCACGTAAACGTTCAGGTACTAGGTCAATCTGGTAACTGCCCATGTCAAGATACACAGGCACTTTTTCATAGAACAAATTCAAGATTTGTTCGTTGTTATAACCTAGTGCACGTAACACAACAGTAGCAAGTAATTTACGACGACGGTCAATACGTACGTAAACTAAGTCTTTTGCATCAAATTCGAAGTCTAACCATGAACCACGGTAAGGAATGATACGTGCTGAATACAACACTTTACCACTTGAGTGGGTTTTACCTTTATCGTGATCAAAGAAAACGCCTGGTGAACGATGTAATTGAGATACGATTACACGCTCAGTACCATTAATGACGAATGTACCGTTTTCAGTCATGAGTGGAATTTCACCCATATAGACTTCTTGTTCTCGTACGTCTTTAATTGATTTAGTTTCGCGATCTTTAATAATCAAACGAATTTTAACGCGCATTGGTGCCGCATAAGTCGAACCACGAAGAATACATTCGCGTACATCGAACTCAGGTTTACCAAGGCTATACTCAACAAATTCTAAAGCAGCATTGCCAGAATAACTTTCGATAGGAAAAACTGAACGAAATGCGGCTTGGAGACCGATATCTTCGCGGTTTTTTGGAGTTTTGCCATCTTGCAAGAATGTTCTGTACGAATCGACCTGAATCGATAGTAAGTACGGTGCATCCATTACTTGGGGCAATTTACCAAAATTCTTACGGATCCGTTTCTTTTCGGTATATGAGTATGCCATCTGGAGTCCTCGGAAAGTAAACCAAGCCCGCCTGCAGAACGGGCTCAGAAGGAATTACGCAGGCCGATATGGCCACCACTGTTTACAAATGCTGCAATTTTTAGTGGTATAAAAACGCTTAACAATATTTTTAAAAAAGAAAAATATTGGTAAACATTTGAAATTACTTGTTTTATTTGAATTTTTCTAAAAAACAAACAAAACTAACAAAAATCGAGCCGATTATTGTAACGCAAAAAGGCTGATGACCCAAGAGCCATCAGCCATTTTATGGAGCCGATTTAAAAACCGACTCCTTTTACAATTACTTAAGTGTAACTGTAGCACCAGCTTCTTCAAGTTTCTTCTTAAGTTCTTCGCCTTCTTCTTTAGAAACGCCTTCTTTAAGAACTTGAGGAGCACCTTCAACTAGGTCTTTAGCTTCTTTAAGACCAAGGCCAGTTGCTTCACGAACTGCTTTAATTACAGCTACTTTGTTAGCACCGAAAGAAGTCAACTCAACGTTGAATTCAGATTGTTCTTCAGCAGCAGCAGCAGCGCCACCAGCTGGAGCAGCAACAGCAACAGCTGCAGCTGAAACGTTGAATTTCTCTTCGAAAGCAGAAATTAATTCAACAAGTTCAAGAACAGTTTTTTCAGCAACTGCGTTTAAGATTTCTTCGTTAGTTAAAGCCATGAGAATAACTCCAAATGGATATTGAATGGTGTGTAAAATTGATTAAGCAGCTTCTGACTCGTTTTTCTCTTTGAGCGCTGTAATAAGGCGACCCAATTTCGAAATAGGAGCTTGAAGGACAGAGGCAAGCATAGTAAGAGCTTTCTCTTGGTTCGGAAGGTTTGCAATTACGCTAACGTCAGCACCTTGATAAACTTTGCCGTCAAATGCAGCAGCTTTTAACTCAAATGCTTTGTTAGTTTTAGCAAAATCTTCGAACAAACGTGCAGCTGCACCCATGTCATCTTCAGAAGTTGAAAAACCTAGAATTGTTGGACCAACAAGGTTGTCGTTCAAGATATTGAATTGAGTATCTTGAAGTGCGCGTTTAGCCAAAGTGTTACGTACAATACGTGTAGAAACACCTAACTTACGAGCTTCAACACGAAGTGTTGTTAATTGCTCTACGCTTAAGCCTTGGTAGTCAGCAACAACGGCTGCAAACGCCTTAGAAGCAACTTCACTTACTTCCGCAACGATCTGTTTTTTGTCTTCAATAAGAAGAGCCATTGTAAAACCTCCTAAGGTGATTTATGTACCCAATGGGCACACTCCCAATTCGTAAGCCTTTCGACTTACACGCGGAGGAGGAACAAATCACACCACCGCGTCTACGCAGGCTGGTTTATTAAGAAAAGTGCTATTCGAAAACGGCATCTTTTCGCCTGAGGTCTTTGACGCTGATAAATTCTCATTTATCAATTCAAAGTCCGCCTGACGGGTAAGGGATAAAGCTTTGCTCCACCCAACCAAATAGAAAACATTTCTATTTAAGTTCTGTCCCCAATCAGGACTTTAAAATTCTTTACTAAGTCTAAACTTAGTTAGAAACGTTGTTTACATCAACTGTAAGACCAGGACCCATAGTTGAGCTCAAAGTGATCTTTTTGATGTATACACCTTTAGAAGTTGCAGGTTTTAACTTTTTCAAGTCAGCAACTAAGGTTTCAACGTTTTGACGGATAGCAGCAGCATCAAAGCCTAATTGACCGATCGCAGCATGGATAATACCCGCTTTGTCTACACGGTAACGAGCCTGACCAGATTTAGCGTTTTTAACAGCATTCGCTACGTCAGGAGTTACAGTACCAACTTTAGGGTTTGGCATTAAACCACGTGGACCAAGAATTGTACCGAGCTTACCAACAACACGCATAGCGTCAGGAGCAGCGATTACAACATCAAAGTCAAGGTTTCCACCTTGGATGCTTTCAGCAAGGTCATCAAAACCTACAACATCAGCACCAGCTTCTTTAGCAGCTTCTGCTTGCGCGCCTTGAGCAAATACAGCTACACGTACAGTTTTACCAGTACCTGCAGGTAATGTAGTTGCGCCACGAACAACCTGATCAGATTTACGTGGGTCTACACCAAGATTTACAGCTACATCCAAAGATTCTTTGAACTTTGCAGCAGGTAGGCTGTTAAGAACTTGTACTGCTTCTTCCAAAGTGTAAACTTTGTTTGCTTCAACAGCAGCAGCAATGGCTTTTTGACGTTTAGTTAACTTTGCCATGTCTTATAGCTCCACTTCCAAGCCCATAGAACGTGCAGAACCAGCGATGGTACGAACACGTGCGTCTAAATCAGCACCAGTTAAATCCGGTTCTTTAGTAGTCGCAATTTCTTCTAACTGAGCACGAGTCAACTTACCAACTTTAGTTTTGTTTGGTACAGATGAACCCTTTTGAATACCAGCAGCTTTCTTAAGAAGAATAGAAGCTGGAGGAGTTTTCATGATGAATGTGAACGACTTGTCGTTGTACACAGTAATCACTACAGGAATTGGAAGACCTGGTTCAACTTTTTGTGTAGCAGCATTGAATTCTTTACAGAATGCCATGATGTTTACACCACGTTGACCTAATGCAGGACCAATTGGTGGAGATGGATTTGCTTTACCAGCTGGAACTTGCAGCTTGATATAGCCGTCAATCTTCTTAGCCATTTTAAAATACCTCTGGGTACAAACGCCGCTAGGCTCCCCAATCTTTACGCAACACTACTGTTACAACAACAATGCCCGATAAAATCGGGCGCTTTTCAACCAATTGAGATTAAATCGTTTTTTCGACTTGGCGAAACTCGAGTTCAACCTGAGTTGGTCGATTAAATACATTAATCGTCAACGTTAAACGTGACTTATCGTATTGAACTTCTTCCACCACACCTTTAAAGTCTGTGAATGGACCATCAATAACAAGTAATTCTTCACCTGGCTCAAACATCGTTTTAGGACGTGGCGCTTCACCAGTATTACGTACACGCGCAAGAATCGCATCTGCTTCACGTTGAGTAATTGGTGCTGGTTTTTCAGGTGTACCACCGATAAAACCTAGAACCTTTGGACATTCTTTAACGATATGCCAAGTATCATCATTCATTTCCATTTCGACTAACACATAGCCAGGAAAGAATTTACGCTCAGATTTACGTTTCTTACCATCCTTCATTTCTACCACTTCTTCGGTAGGAACAAGGACATCACCAAAGCTATCGGCAACAGCGCTACGCTGGATTCGTTCTGTAAGTGAACGCATCACTTGTTTTTCATAGCCAGAGTAGGCATGAATAATGTACCAACGTTTCATAGCTCTTTTACCCGATAATCAACTTAATTAACCAACCCAAACCATAGTCAAAGCACCATAAAACCAATGATGCAACAACTACAACCAATAGAACCTGCCACGATGTAGTGACTGTTTCCTGTTTTGTTGGCCAAGTTACTCGACGCAATTCGACTCGTGCATCTTTTAGCAAGCGAACGAAGCCTTTACCTTGATGGGTGGCGTATAATAAACCTAAAGCCACAACGATACAAGCAAAAATTGCCCCAACGCGCACCCAAACATTATTTGCAGGTGCCCAATACGCTGGCAAATGCTGATTCACCATGGTAGCTAAAAGCAACAATGCTATTGCTATCACCCATAGAACAATATCTAAAGGTGAACCAGAACGAACAACTTCAGCAGAATTATTTCTTTGAGGAATTGGCGCGTCGCTCAATGCGTCACGCGATTTATCATTCGACATTTTTGTACTCGTCGTAGAACTCGCGACTTATTATATGAACAACTAAGCCAGCATCAAGCTTTTTATTTCAAAATATGGCAGGTCAGGAGGGACTCGAACCCCCAACATTCGGTTTTGGAGACCGACGCTCTACCAATTGAACTACTGACCTATAATGCAAGTTGAGAGCCAAAGCCCTCAACCTGAGACGTAATCCGTCACTATAATATGCTTATGCAGTTACTTTCGCAACAACACCAGCACCTACAGTACGACCACCTTCACGG
>NZ_JBQENP010000018.1:0-55595 GCF_052044755.1 Acinetobacter sp. 22512
CGGGTGACTGTACGACTGTACCTTACAAGCAAATCATTATTGCTACAGGTGAAGGCGCTAAAGCATCACTCTCAGCGTTTGATTACATCATCCGTTCTGGGCAGTAAAATTTAAGTTCAAAACGAAAGAGCCAAAGGATAACCTTTGGCTCTTTTTCTTTTTATGGTTTATATAAACCGTGTTCGACTAAATGCTCTCGTAAAATACGGCGTAACTCTAATACAGCTTGTGGTGTCAGTTGAATTGAATGGCCACCTGGAAGAACTTTCTCAGATTTTGCACCTTCTAAGTGAGCACTTTTGTACGGAACGATGCCATCGGTAATCACATTTGGATCATCACTCTTGGTAATATTTCCCATTATTGAATGGAAAACTAATCCTTGGTGTGGATTAATATTTTTAGTCAGCTCCATAAATTTAGATTGATGACTTAGATCACTTGGTCCATTTTGAATCAAACCATTATCAATATTACTCAAGAAATCCTTAACATCTAAATTCTCGGTTGTCAGTGAAGTCGCTACAGCCGACAAAAATGCACCCGGTAAACGAATAATTTTACGTGCTGCCAAGGTAAACCAACGATCCGCATAATCTGTACCGCGATGAGGGGAAGCCAAGAAAATTGCACGATCAAAATTATTGATTGAATGCATTTGCAATCGTTCAGTAACCATCGGATGTTTTTTAAAGCGGTTTTGCTGACGGATCGTCATTAACTCTAAGGCAGGTTTAGTAATATCTCCATCACTGACCAGTAAACGGCTGATAATACCTCCCATACTATGTCCAACAAGGACCGCATCATGCGCGGCAGGGTCACTTGGGTTTAATGAACCAAAAGCTTGTTTCAAGAGTGCATAAATCTGAAAACGACTTTCCAAAATTGGCATGTTGGTCGAATAGAAAACTTGCCAAACTTGGTAATTGTCTCTTAAAACCGTATCGCCCATAACATCATTGGTCAGCGCAATCCATGCCTCGGGGCTACTTGCCAAGCCATGCACCAACACGATAATTTTTTTGTTTGGATTATAAGGTTCGAGCATATATAAATGCGGCATAGTTAAATGCTGATCGCGGTCAATCAGAGTTAAATAAGCTGCAACTCCTAAATTGTTTTCGGCTAACCATAGGCCATAAGGTGCTGAAAAGTTAGCTGCTAGCGGATATTGCTTGCCTGCTACATTAATATTATCTGTCCGATATGGATCATAAACTCGAATCACGAATTCTGGATTATTAATAATTTCTTCGACAGTGGTCGCGTGTTTGGGTTCAGCTACAATAGTCGCAGCTAAGTAGCGTGCGTTATGAATATTTGGATTAACACCATTTTTATAATTATATTTAAGTGGATCTAAAATATATTCATTAATATCTTCATTTCCTGAACTCGGAAAAACAGCCACAAATTCGGAGCCAAAACCATCGCGGCGGTTAATGGTTCTTAAGCCAGAAAAATTCAGGTTATAACTTGAAATTAATTTCTCTAACTTTTGGCCTGATAGTTGTTTATGAAATTCAAAGTCTATTGAATAAACACTCTTACCAATATGGATTTGTGGCTCTACCACATTTTTTTTCGGGTATCTTAAATCATAAACACTGACCATTTTGGCGATTGCTTGATTATAGAAATCGCGAATTTGAACTTGTCTATTATCAAAAATACGGTCATTAGGCTTACGTTTTGTTGAAAATAGATAGGCATAGCTATAGCGAATACTTTTATCTAATAGGCTCAATTGTTGGTCTAAGCAATCATCATATCTATTCAGAATATTCTTTTGTTCTTCTTCAGATTTATGTTTAGTAAATCTACTTACTTTACAGTCAGATGTATCTGATAAAGCCATTGCTTTTGCGAGATACATCTCGCTTGCTGCTGATAAGAACTGTTCATCTAAAATTTGAGGAAGGTTTTTGAGTTGATTTACACAGGTTTCAGGTGTATCTGTACAAACTTTAGCTTCCTGACCAGACATTGATAAAACATTCAGACTCGCTTCGCTAAGTTTATCTTGGGTAAGAATACTATTACGTTCATTTGCAATCGTTACATTCAAAGCTTGCTGTTTAACATTTACGACCTGACAACCACTCAGAATTGAACCGAGTAGTATGACCGTCAACAGTGTTTTGCTTCTTTTTATTGAAAACATTATGGTCAAAATATAGTGGCTCAATGGTAGGTAAATCATACAAATTTTAAAATATTTTTCAAATGATCAAATATAAAAAAGGGCTGTCAAAACAGCCCTTTTTTATAGAATTAAGCTTATTTTTTAGGTGCAGCAGGAGTAGTTGCTGACATTGCTGGGTTAGTTAAAACTTGCCATACGTTCCAACGACCTTGTTTTTCAATTTCTTGAATTAAACGGTCAGCAATTTCCGCTTCATCTGGATATTTAACTTTATAGTTCTTTAGCGTCTGGATCGCGTTTTTCTTTTGCTCCATTGCAATATAGTTATTTGCAGCAGCTAAATATGCTTCTTGAACATTACCTTTAATGGCTTTGTCTAAATATGGAATCGCTTCACGTTGACCGCCACCTTCAGATAAACCAAAACCGAACCAGAAATTTGTCTCCGCATCATCTGGATTAATTTTTAAAAGTCTTTGAGCATATTCTAAAGATTTAGTGGTATGAACAGTACCTAAATCAAGGTTACGTGCAAGAACACTTGCTTTAAAAGCACGAATTAAAATATCAAATGATGCATTTGGATTTGCAGCAAGTGTATCAAGTTGTTGTGTTACTTCTTTAAGTTTACTTTCAAAGCCTTTACGTTCTTGACGGTCAGTAAAGCGAGGTGGGTAGTGACGTGCTTTACCTTCCACTAATTGTAAGAAGTCATCAATAGTAGTCACGTCAATTTCATTTTCACCGGCTAAAACTGCGTATTTCATTGAACGTTGTGAATTATTGACAGTCGGGACGATCAGTTTATTGACGTCGAGAGTAAGCTGTTTGGTTGGATCATCTTGACGATTAACGACCATTTTGGTTACAGGCTGTGCAGCAGCGTCTTTTAATGCAACTTCAAATGCCGGTGGCTGATCATAGTTAAAAGGGTTTAGCGCATAAAAAGGAGGAGTAAGCTCTGGTTCCTTGAAAACAAAAGGCTCAATTTTTTGTTCTTTTACGGGTGCCATTGTACAAGCGGTTAAACTTGAGGTCGCAAGGATTATATATGCCAAAGGCTTAAAATTCATAGGATCTTCCGTTCATTTTAGTAAAGTCAGATTTGGTACAGGTAAGTCTAGGAAAAGCTAAACAGACATGCAAGGGTAAGCGTGTTACATTATGAATCAAGAATATTACGTTTTTGATGTCTTATCTTGCGCACCGCATTCACGACGAACTTCTTCAATAATTTTCAGTTCTTCATCACTAAAAGGCTGTTCATCCTGACTTTCTTTTTTGAAGCTCGGGTCTAGCTCTGATAAACGTTGGCATAAATTATTCATACGCGTTTCATTATGCTGAATACGATCAAGTAAAACGCGCATACCCTCTAAAATAGGGTCAGACTGATCAGCAGTTGTCGCATATGGAGCGAAACCAATACTTTGCGCATAATCACGGCGACGTTCTTCATCTTTATTCTTGTCAGGCGCATCTTTATAAATATAGCGAGCAGGGTTCCCTACAGCGGTCACGCCAGCAGGAACAGCTTTAGTTACCACAGCATTTGAACCGACTTTAGCACCTTTGCCTATGGTAAATGGACCTAAAATTTTTGCACCAGCACCAACAACAACGCCATCTTCTAAAGTTGGGTGGCGTTTGCCAGTCTTCCATGTTGTTCCACCTAGGGTAACACCGTGATAAAGCGTAACATCATCGCCAATTTCAGCCGTTTCACCAATCACAACACCCATACCGTGATCAATAAAAAAACGTTTACCGATTTTAGCGCCAGGATGAATTTCAATTCCTGTTGCAAAACGACTAAATGAAGAAAGAAGGCGAGCAGCACCTTTACAATCTTTTTGCCATAACTCATGTGCGACACGATGCATCATAATCGCATGAATGCCAGGGTAGGTCGTGAGAACTTCGAGTGTATTGCGGGCAGCAGGATCTCGCGCAAATACAGCCTTTATATCTTCTTTCAGCTGTTTAAGCATTGGGTTGATCCTCCTTGTCAGATAATGCTTTTTTCCATTTACCACTGGTTAGGGCTTGTACACGACTAAAAATACCGCGAAGTAAATGATATTCCATACGATCTAATTGTATACGACCAAATAAACGACGCAAGCGTAAAGGTAACAAACGTGGATTATCTGGATCTAAAAATTCAATTTCAGTCAGCATTTTCTCTAGATGAGGGTAAAACTCTTCCATTTGTTGCTGAGTAACCAAAGGCTCATCCCATTGCATGCTTTGACCTTGGACTAATGGCATTTCTTCTGCATCTTGGTCCACGTTTTGTTGCTCTAGAGCAGACATGCGAAGTTCGTAACATACGACTTGAATTGCTTGCGCAACATTTAATACGCCATAGTCAGGATTGACAGGAATTGTTAAATGATAATTGGCTAATGCTAATTCTTCGTTTGTTAAACCACGATCTTCACGGCCAAAAACAATCGCAATTTGTTGTCCCTGACAGGTGGCTTTAATGGCTTCTTTGGCAGCAGGTCTTACGTCAAGTAAAGGCCAAGGAATGGTACGGCTACGTGCACTTGTTCCAAACACTAAATGGCAATCTTTAATAGCATCTTCTAAAGTATCGACAATCTCAAGATGTTCAAATAAATCCTGCGCACCAGCAGCAAGCGCTTGTATGTCTGGGTGAGGATATGTTTTAGGTGCAACAAGAACTAATTTAATTAGCCCCATTGTTTTCATGGCACGTAAAGCACTGCCAATATTGGCAGGCAAGGTAGTGTTTACCATGACAATACGCACTTGTGCTAATTGTTTTGACACAGTGTTGTGATCAAACGAACTCATAAGATTTCCAGAAATTACGAATATTGAGAAACTTCGCTTTGGTATAAATCCAATGCATCGTCCATAGTCATGTCCGCGGGAGGGGAAGCAACGGTTTGCGGACGAGCAGGTTCTGCTGCTTTAGCTGCTTTCGACTTTACTTGATATTCAATATAAATATTATCTTTACCAAAATAATCTCTGAGTTTAGCAAGTAATTCATCGAGAGGAGCAACTTTCCATTGCGGACCAAGTTGAAGCTCGGCTTGAGCATAAGGTTGATCAATCTGTAGCTGTAGAGTGATATGTTGATGCATATCTACATTGCAAAATGGCAAGATGATATTTTGTAAATCTTTTGCCAAAGTGGCTTGCATAAACTCTTCTGTTAATTTGATCTGAATGCTATTAGCACGTTTTTGTCGTATTTCATTTAAAGTAAAAGCCTTGGTTAAACGGCCCATTGGACGTTCAAAGCCTTCTCTTTCATAAATTTCGCCTTCAAAGACGACAACACGCTCAACTTGGATAATATCTTTAAAACGTTGGAAACGCTCATGGTTGCAACTTACTTCAATACGAGCTGTACCATCATCTAGTACAATAACTACCCGATTTGGGAAGTTTGCGACGTCAATGACTAAACCTGCATAGACTGTTGTAACACCACGACGTGTAGCCGTAATTTCATTAAGTTTTACAGGAATAAAAGCTTTAAGCTCTTGGCGGTAAACATCAATTGGGTGACCAGTGAGATATAGACCAAGCGTGTCTTTTTCGCCTTTTAGACGAACTTCATCACTCCACGGTTTAACGGGTTTAGCTGGCTTACGCTGAACTTCTTCAACCTCACCAAATAAATCCATAATACCGCTTTCACGATTGCTGCGCGCTTGTTCGGCAGCTTGAACCGCCTCAGGCAATTGTGCCATTAGGCTTGCACGTTCAATTCCCAAGCAATCGAGTGCACCTGCACGAATCAACGCTTCAAGAGTACGCTTATTGATTTTCTTCAAATCAATACGATGGCAAAAATCGAATAGATCTGTATAAGGACCAAATTGTCGACGAGAGTCAATAACTGACTGCATAGCTTGTTCGCCGACACCTTTAATTGCACCTAAACCATACACAATAGTTTTATCATCGCTCGCATGAAAATGATAAGTCGACATATTGACTGATGGTGGTAAAACTTCTAGGCCATTATTTCGGCAGTCATCAATTAAAAATACAACACTGTCGGTGTTCTGCATTTCCGATGACATTACCGCTGCCATAAACTCAGCAGGATAATGTGCTTTTAACCATGCAGTATGGTAAGCAACTAGGGCATAAGCGGCAGCGTGAGATTTGTTGAAACCATAGCCAGCGAACTTTTCCATATAGTCAAAGATATGGTTGGCTGTACTTTCATCAATCCCTTTTTCTGCAGCACCTGCCAAGAAAATTTGGCGCTGCTTAACCATCTCCTCAGGTTTCTTTTTACCCATTGCACGACGTAGTAAGTCCGCGCCACCGAGCGTATAACCCGCACAGATCTGTGCAGTCTGCATCACCTGTTCTTGGTAAACCATAATCCCGTAAGTTGGCTCTAATACACCTTCAAGAAGTGGGTGAAGATATTCAAAATCTCCACCATGCATACGGTGAATAAAGTCAGGAATAAGATCCATTGGACCAGGACGGTACAATGATACGAACGCAATAATCTCTTCAAATTTACTTGGACGTGCTTCTTTAAGCATTCGTTTCATGCCGACGGATTCAAACTGGAATACCGCGGTTGTATTTGCATCGGCAAAGACTGAATATGCTTTAGCATCATCAAGTGGAACATGCGAAATAATGAGCGGATCATTACTATCGCGATTTTTATTAATATTTTGAATTGCGTCTTCAATAACGGTTAAGTTACGTAAACCCAAGAAGTCGAATTTGACGAGACCAGCTGCTTCTACATCGTCTTTATCATATTGAGCAACACGGCTTGTTCCATCTTCATCACAAAGTACAGCCGAGAAATCGGTAATCTTACCTGGTGCAATAACGACACCACCGGCATGTTTACCAGTATTTCGAGTGATGCCTTCTAGTTTTAAAGCCATTTCCCAGATTTCACTCGCATCATCATTATCTGGGTTTGATGGGTTGGTAACGATATCTTTAAGCTGAGGTTCCATCTCGATAGCAGTGGCTAAGTCCACACCGAGCGGTTTAGTCGGTACCATTTTTGAGATACGGTCAGCTAAACCGTAAGACTTACCCAATACACGGGCAACGTCACGAATTGCACCTTTTGCCGCCATCGTACCGAAAGTTGCAATTTGCGACACGGCTTCACGTCCATAGGTACGGGAAACATAATCAATAACGCGGTCACGTCCGGCAATACAGAAGTCGACGTCAAAGTCGGGCATCGAAACACGTTCTGGGTTTAAGAAACGTTCGAAAAGTAGATCGTAACGAAGAGGATCAAGATCAGTAATTTTTAAGCTATATGCAACGAGCGAACCCGCACCTGAACCACGGCCTGGTCCGACAGGAACGCCATTATTTTTTGCCCACTGGATGAAGTCCATGACGATAAGGAAGTAACCCGGGAATCCCATTTTGAGGATAATGCCGACTTCGTAATCAATTCGTTCATCGTAAGGTTTACGAATCTCTGGCCAGTCTTCGCCACGTTTTTCGACAGGGTAGAGATAATCTAAACGTTCTTCTAGACCTACTTTTGACAAATGCTCAAAGTAAGTGTCAATGGTAAAGCCATCTGGAATTGGATAGTCAGGTAAAAAGTAGGTGCCTAGTTGTAGGCTAACATTACAGCGTTTTGCTATATTGTAGGTGTTTTCGATAGCACTTGGGATATCTGAAAACAACTCGATCATTTCATCGGAGGTTTTAAAATGTTGCTCAGGACTATATAAGCGTGGACGACGATCATCTGCTAATACATAGCCATCAGCAATACAAACACGGGCTTCGTGTGCTTCAAAATCTTCTTTTTCTACAAAGTGCACATCATTATGCGCAACTACCCCGACATTATATTGGGCAGCAAGTTTAGCGGCTTCTTGAATAAAGTCTTCTTCACCGGGACGATCGGTACGTGTTAAAGCTAGATAAACACGGTTACCAAATTTTTCGATCCATGCTTCTAAAAGGGGAGCCGCTTTTTGAGGGTTAGATGAGCAAAGCATCTGACCTACATCACTATGCTGGCCAAGTAAAACGATAATATCTTGATGTTGTTCAAGTACCCATTCTTTTTTTACACATGGAATACTAAGTTGTTGACCTTCAATAAAACCGCGTGAAACGATTTCAGTTAGACTTTTCCAGCCTACATTACTCATTGCAAGTAAAGTTGCACGATGTTGAGCATCGTCAAGGCGAATTGTGCTACCTAAAAGCGGCTTAATCCCTTTTTTTAAACAAGAATTATAAAATTTTACTGCTGCATGAAGGTTTGATAGATCGGTTAATGCCAGCGCAGGCATTTGGTCTTTAACCGCAGCGTTGACCAAGTCAGGTATGCGAACTATCGACTCTGTAATCGAAAATTCTGTATAAATACCGAGATGAACAAACTGCATAAACCAATCCTTAATACGACTGCAGCATAGTTTAGCACGCAAAGTTAAAACGAAATGCTTAATATTTTGGCAAACTGTTAAGGATTTTATTATTTAAGAAGAATGATTTGAATATCTATTGTACAGATTGAATATAAAAGAGCTTATTTTTAAGAAATAGGACCAACCCAAACTTTATGTTTGGGCTGGTTGAAAAACTTAGTACTGCCAGAACATGCGCTGAATTTCTTTCGTGTCATTAGTCTTAGTAAGAGCTAAAGCTGCAAGAAGACGCGCTTTTTGAGGGTTTAAATCATGTGCTGCTACCCAACCATATTTAGAGTCAGGTTGTTCTGCATCACGTAATACGAAACCTTGTGCGACACGTGATGAACGGATAATTTGAATACCGTTTTTGTCGTGAAGATTTTGTAAGGTTGGTACGATATATTTTGGTACAGAACCGTTACCAGTACCTGCATTAATGATCGCTTTAGCACCAGCTTTTGCATACGCTTCATATGCATCTGGAAGCATAGAGTCCGAACCATAAACGATCTGTACAGTTGGAAGTGCATCGCCTTTAATATTTTCAATATTAAACTCTGAAGCATTTGTATGACGTTTTACAGATTGTCTGAACCAATAAGGCTTGCCTTCAACCAATGTACCTAAAGCGCCCCATTGGCTAACAAAAGCATTTGTATGAATGTTAATGCCTTTAGTTACATCACGCCCAGCAAAAATAGAGTCGTTCATGAGAACCATAACGCCTTTATTTTTCGCATCATCAGAAGCTGCTAAAGCAACTGCACTATAAAGGTTAAGTGGGCCATCAGCTGAAAGAGCAGTTGAAGGACGCATTGAGCCAACAAGTACAATCGGTTTATCAGTATGGACAACCAAATTTAAGAAAAATGCTGTTTCTTCTAAAGTATCTGTACCGTGTGTAATTACGACACCATTAACAGATGGCTTTTTAACAAGCTCATTCACTTGACGAGCAATTTCTAATAATTCCTTGTCAGTAATACTCTCAGAAGCGATTTGTAATGCTTGAATACCAGTTACATTTGCCAAATCTTTGATTTGTGGAACTGCGTTAATTAGCGTATCAACAGGAACTTTTGCAGCAGTATAAGTTGCACTATTTGCCGAGCTTGCGCCAGCACCAGCGATAGTACCGCCAGTCGCAACTACAACAACATTATTTTTTGCATAAAGTGGGAGAGAGCAGGCTAACAAGCCCATCGCTAAACCTAAAGATTTAACAGTTTTAGTCAACATCGAAAATATCCTTATGAAGTGACGAAGTAAAAGTTTGTTGAATATGACTGCTTTTCCTAAGCAAAATACATACCATGTAAAACATATTCATAACTTGTTTGAATAAGAAGCATCCTTGAATAGCATTTTGTTTCATCAACAATTGCTTAGTCATTGCTTTTATTTAGCGCTAATAAATAACATGAATAAAATAAAAAATCTATTAAGTTTTTCTAATTTATCTTGATTTGTTTACTTTTTTATATAAATAAAACAAATGATTTTTTTATCTGTATAAAATTAAAAAATAATAGAGGTGTTTAAGTAATTTTTTGCCATTTGATATTTTTATATTGTTGATTTTATTGTTATAATTTAATATTAAGATGATTTTAAATTTTTCAGTATGAATTGAAAAATAATTCCATTAATTTAATATAATTTAATTGTTGTAAATTGAATTAAAATTTAATCACTTGGTATTTATTTTTAAAAATATAAAATTTGTTTGAATCATTTTTATTCTATTTTTAAGGTTTGATTTAAGAAAATTTAATAGCAGTTTAAAGTCATTATTTAATATAAAAATATAGGTGAATTTCTGCCAGTAATTTTAAAATAAAAAAAGAGCAATTTTATAAGGTCATATAAAATTGCTCTTAAGTTGGGAGAGTGGGAGAAAAGAGAAACTTATGCGGTCGTTTGTTCTTGAGTTGATTTAATTAATACTGGCTCTGGTAGTTCTTCAGTATCGGCCACTTTATCGCCTTCAAGCTTGGCAACAACTGCGGTAGCAATACTGTTACCTACTACGTTTGTTGCGGTACGGCCCATATCAAGGAACTGATCGATACCGAGCAATAAAAGGATGCCAGCTTCAGGTAAGTGGAACATAGTGAGCGTCGCTGAAATAACTACAATAGAAGCTCGAGAAACACCTGCAATACCTTTACTTGTTACCATTAGAGTTAACAAAATTAAGATTTGTTGAGTGAAACTAAGATCAATATTGTAGGCCTGAGCAATAAAGAGCACTGCAAACGTGGTGTACATCATTGAACCATCAAGGTTGAATGAATAACCTAAAGGTAATACAAAGCTCGTTACTTTTTTAGGCACACCAAATTTATTTAGTGCATCCATAACTTTAGGATAGGCTGATTCACTTGAAGCTGTAGCAAAAGCAAGCGTTACAGGTTCACGAATTAATTTACCTAAGCGGAAAATATCTTTTTTAAGTACGATTGCACCTACAGAGAATAAGATGATCCACAGTAATAAAAGACCGAAGTAAAACTCTGCGATTAAAATGCCATAGTCAACAATCAAGCCTAAACCTTGTACTGTAATTGCTGAAGCGATTGCTGCAAATACTGCAACAGGTGCAAACATCATGACGTAATCAGTAATACGGAACATGATTTTGCTGAGTTCATCAGTTAAACGAATGATAACTGAATCTTTTTCTTTGCCTTGATTTACAAAAGCAAGGGCTGAGCCAAAGAAAATAGAGAAAACAAGGACTTGCAAAATATCATTGTTTGCCATTGCTTCGGCAATACTGCGTGGGAAAACATGGCTTAAAAATGATTGTAGAGTGAAGCCTGTAGTCGCTGGAGCAGAAGAGCTACTCAATTGTTGCGCAGTTGGTAATACTAAATCTAAAGCTGCACCTGGTTGGAAAAAGTTTGCCAGACCCATACCGATAGCAAGCGATACGAACGAAGCAGTAATAAACCAAGTCATTGATTTAAGGGTGATACTGCCGATTGATGTAGATTTCCCCATTGATACAATGCCTGAAACAATAGTGGCAAATACCAATGGAGCAATAATCATTTTGATAAGGCGTAAAAAGATATCTGTAGGTATGTTGAGATAAGAAGCGATTTGCTTCAATTGTTCACCCTCATTAAAGAAGTGGTGACAAATCCAACCTGTCAGTATGCCAAGTAAAATAGCAACAACAATATACTTGAGCAATTTCTTTTGCTTCATATGAACCTCTATCCATTTGATTCAATCATCCTTTGATGGGATTTGAATGATTGAAAGCTTTCCTTGTTAGTTCAGTTCGGTCGTTCTAACGATGTTATCTTCCTAGATCTGTATCTGTTTTAACCGAATCGAATATGGCGATGTTGTTATGGAGATGGATTGTTGCTCGATTTTGAAGCGGTGTGAAATGCAAAAAAATATTGATCCATGCATTTTTTGCATAATAAAGGTTAAGTAGATTGAAGAAAATCAAGTGATTTTAAACGTATGGTAAAAAATATATAAATCAAAAAATTAACTAATTTTTAAAGTTAAAAGAATTATAAAATTTATAAAAATAATTTAAATACAATAATTTATTTTGTGTTGGTAAAATTGTTATGTGGTTAGGAGATTCTTCTTTTATAAAAATGAAAAAAATAGAATTATAAAAAAGGCACCTATTTATAGATACCTTTTTTGTTATGCATTTTTTAACGACGATTGGCTAAGAAACGACCTAGACGGGTAATTGCTTCACGTAATTCATTTTCAGCAGGTAAGAAAACCACGCGGAAATGATCAGGTGTTGGCCAGTTAAAGCCTGTACCTTGCACCAATAAAACTTTTTCTGCACGTAGCAAATCAAGCATTAACTTTTCATCATCTTCAATTGGGTAGATGTTCGGGTCAAGGCGCGGGAAACAGTACATTGCTCCATCTGGTTTTACACAACTTACGCCTGGAATTTCATTAAGCATTTCCCAAGCAATATTACGCTGTTCATATAAACGGCCACCAGGACGGATCAAGTCATTAATTGATTGATAACCGCCTAGGGCAGTTTGAATCGCATATTGAGCTTGAACGTTAGCACATAGGCGCATTGACGCTAACATATCTAATCCTTCGATATAGTCGGCAGCACGGCTTTTATCACCCGTAATTGCCATCCAACCTGAACGGAAGCCTGCAATGCGATAAGCTTTTGATAAACCATTAAAAGATACACAAAGCTGGTCGCCCGCTAATGATGCTACTGAAACATGTTCAATACCGTCATAAATAATTTTGTCGTAAATTTCATCAGCAAATAAAATTAGATCATATTTTTTTGCAATCGCTACAATTTGTTCAAGAATATGGCGTGGATATACCGAACCCGTAGGGTTGTTCGGGTTAATGATGACAATACCGCGTGTATTCGGAGTAATCTTACTTTCGATATCAGCAATATCTGGATACCAGCTATTTTCTTCATCACATTTATAATGAATTGCTGTGCCGCCTGAAAGATTAACTGCTGCTGTCCAAAGCGGATAGTCCGGCATTGGAATCAGCATTTCGTCTCCGTCATCTAATAGGCCTTGCATAGCCATTACGATGAGTTCAGATACGCCATTACCAATATACACGTCATTGACATGCATATTGAGAATTCCTTTTTGCTGGTAATACTGACAAATTGCTTTACGAGCAGGGAAGATACCTTTTGAGTCAACATAACCAATTGCATTTGGTAAGTTTAAAGCAACATCATTAATAATTTCTTGGGGTGCTTCAAATCCAAAAGGAGCAGGGTTGCCGATATTCAGCTTAATGATTTTATGTCCTTGCTCTTCCATTTCATTGGCGGCTCGTAAAACTGGTCCACGGATGTCATAACAAACATGCTCAAGCTTCGATGATTTTTTGATTTCTCGAGTAGATGGCATGGAATGGATGGTAGCAGTATTTTTAGACATAACGGGATTCACTTTTGCATATCGGTATAAATAACTTTTAAATGTTTTAACTGTTACCAAATTTAGATCATGTTGATCTTTCAATAGTTCAACAATTTTTTCATGGGTAAAACCCGATTGTTGATATTGTTTGATAATTGGTAGTAGTTGTTGGAAAACCACACTTTTTTTCTGAGACATGTTCTGTCCTATACAACCGTGCGCACTTAGAATAGCACTATGTTTGCTTGCTTTAAAGTAGATTGGTAATAAATTTGCTTACTTTTGATTTTGTATTTTGCTTACTTTTTGCTTTTTGTTCTTTATATGTTTAAATTCCAACAAATTTTACGTTCAGAGACTAGTGTTTTTGTGATGAATGGCGTAAATATAAAACTCGATCATCAGAAATGTTTACTTCAGAATAAAAGGTGTATGTCATGGGAAAAGTCAATAAAACAGACCGGGAATGGCAAAGAGAGTTATCACCAGAAGAGTATCGGATTACACGACAAAAAGGCACTGAACCTGCATTTACGGGGCAATACTGGAATACTAAGCAACATGGTACCTATGTTTGCCGTTGCTGCGGCGCAGAGTTGTTCTCATCAGATACCAAATATGATAGCGGTTGCGGTTGGCCAAGTTTCTTCCGTCCGATCAATGGTGCTGTCATTGATGAACATGAAGATTTAACGCATGGTATGGTCAGAACTGAAATAGTTTGTCATGATTGCGAAGCTCATTTAGGGCATGTATTTGAAGATGGACCACAGCCGACAGGTTTGCGCTACTGTGTAAACTCGGCATCATTACAACTGAAAACAGAAGAAAAAAATGATGAGGAAACCTATCCATGAGTAATATTTATCAGTTTGAAGCTGAGCTGTTAGAGGGTGAAGTTAAGCAATTGGCTGATTACAAAGGTAAAGTTTTACTAATTGTAAACACTGCCAGTAAATGTGGTTTTACACCACAATTTGCTGGCCTCGAAAAACTATATGAAAAATATAAAGATCAAGGATTAGAAGTTTTAGGTTTTCCCTGCAACCAGTTTGGTGGGCAAGATCCAGGAAGCAATAAAGAAATTGGTAGCTTCTGTCAGCGTAACTATGGGGTAAAATTTCCCATGTTTGCTAAAGTTGATGTAAAAGGTCCGGAAGCCCATGTGATTTTTAGATATTTAACACGTGAAGCTAAAGGTATTTTAGGTAGTAGTAGCATTAAATGGAACTTTACCAAATTTTTGGTAGGCAAAGATGGTGCTGTTTTAAATCGCTATGCACCTACGACTAAGCCAGAAGCTTTAGAAGCTGATATTGAAAAAGCATTAGCGAGTTAATCGTTTAAATGAACGCTATTCCTCAAGCTTTTGAGTT
Organism: Acinetobacter sp. 22512; assembly: GCF_052044755.1. Taxonomy (NCBI): domain Bacteria; kingdom Pseudomonadati; phylum Pseudomonadota; class Gammaproteobacteria; order Moraxellales; family Moraxellaceae; genus Acinetobacter; species Acinetobacter sp. 22512. Next base: position 14,876 of record NZ_JBQENP010000018.1, read on the forward strand.
TTGGCAAGATGGGCGAATGCCGTATGTTGAAACCAGAAGATCCTGTTTTAGCCGAACGTGTTATAAGTCTCATAGTCATCCAACGTTTTCTATCGGGGCTATAGACGAGGGGAATAGCGTTTTTCATAGTTCATTTGGTACGCCCCAAAAGATTGATGCTGGTACTTTGGTGATTGTACCAGCACATATTGAGCATTCATGTAACCCTTTGCCGGATCAGGCTTGGAGTTACCAAATGCTACATTTGGACATAAGGTGGTTAAATCAGCTGTATTCAGAATTTCGAGAACATGGTCTGGATTTACATCTGCCTCAGCATAAGCCGCTCATAATAAAAGAAGAAACTTTATATCAGGCTTTTTCTGATATGAATGAAACTTTATTCGATCCTGAAAAATTAATTATTGAAAAAGAACAGTCGCTGATCTATTGCCTTACCCAGTTGTTACTCCCACATTTCGTATTAGAAGAAATACAAAAAACTGAATATTTGTATGAAGATTTTTTGGACTTAATTCATATTATTAAATCGTCAGAACAATTTATTTCTCTTGAAGAGCTTGCAGAGCAGGTTGGTCTTAGTCGATATGCAATCATTCGTTTATTCAAGGCCAATGTTGGTTTAACTCCACATGCATTTCAAATTAATTTAAAGATTAATCAAGCCAGAGCTCAATTAAAGCAAGGGATTTCACTCGCAGAGCTAGCTGTCAATTTAGGCTTTAGTGATCAAAGCCATTTTCATAAAGCTTTTAAAGCACATACGGGAATTACTCCTCGACAGTTTCAACTTGCAGCCGCGCAATAATTTACAAGAAATTATTTTTCTCTATTTTTAAGCTACTCCATACAATTTTAAAGATGAAATCGTTATGGAAGTTTTTTTGGTTATCGCCTTTACTCACTTTTTAGCACTACTATCTCCAGGTCCAGATTTTTTTCTTATTTTGACCAGTCTTTTGCAAAAAGGAGCACGTTATACCTATGGCGTTATTCTGGGAATTACTTTGGGTAATGCTGTTATCTTAATGGTGTGTATATTTGGATTTATGGTGCTTGGCAATTTAAGCAAAACGATTCTTTTAGTACTTAAATGGCTGGGGGCTGGATATTTAGTTTATTTGAGTTTTCTTTGTTTTAGAGCCACTCAAGGAACAAACTTAAATATTACTGTTGCTGAAAATAGTTTGGTTGAACAAGAGTCTAGTTATAAGAGTAAAGTTAAAAGCTTGGCTCTGGGTTTGCAATCTAGTCTTCTTAATCCTAAAAATATTATGTTTTATAGTAGTTTAATGTTACCTATTCAACAGGAATTTAGCTTATTTCAAAAATTACTAATGAGTATATGGATGACAGGAGTGGTTTTCGGGTGGAATTTATTATTAGTTCGTTTATTGCGTCAAGAGCGTGTATTAGCACAGATTAAACGCTCTGCTAGAGGAATATATTATTGCTCCAGTCTGGCTTTCATTTTTTTCGCAGTGTTATTGGTTGCCTATAGTTAAAGCAGATCGCATAGCCTTCTAAACAAAATGAAGGCTATGCAATTTTGCTGGGTTTAAAGAATCGCTTTTAAACGTTTAACAACGTCTTCACATTGTGCCAAATCTGCTACTAAAGCCATACGCACATGATTGGCACCAGGGTTACCTTGTTCGGTATCACGAGATAGATAACGACCCGGTAAAACTTTAATGTGTGCTTTTTCCATCAGTATCTTGGCAAAAGTTTCATCATTATCGACTTTTAACCAGTAATAAAATCCAGCATCAGGTTTTTGTAATGGCAGTAAATGGCCTAGCTCAGATTGGAATAAGTCAAACTTTGCACGATATTGCTTACGGTTTTCTTCAACATGGTTTTCATCGTTCCATGCTGCAATTGAAGCAAGCTGGTGTTGAACAGGCATTGCCGCGCCGTGATAGGTGCGGTATTGTAAATATGGCTTTAACAGATCGGCATCACCCGCTACAAAACCTGAGCGCAAACCCGGCAAGTTTGAGCGTTTTGAAAGTGAATGAAATACGATACAGTTTTTGTAGTCATCACGACCAAGCTCAGCACAAACTTCTAATAGACCAGTAGGTGCTTGGTCAAACCAAAGCTCTGAATAGCATTCATCAGAAGCAATAACGAAATTATATTGATCAGATAAGGCAATTAGCTTTTTAAATTGTTCTTTGGAAAGCACAGTACCTGTTGGGTTACCCGGTGTACATACAAAAAGTAGGGCTGTCTTTTCCCAAACTTCTGCTGGTACTGCATCAAAATCACCTAAATAGCCATTTTCTTCCGTGCAATTAATGAAGTATGGCTTTGCACCTGCAAGTAAAGCTGCACCTTCATAAATTTGATAAAATGGGTTCGGCATCACCACATAAGGTGCATCTTCACGATTAATTAATGCCTGTACAAAAGAGAAAATGCCTTCACGTGTACCAGAGACAGGCAAGATGTGGTTTTCAGCACTAATGCTGTTAAGTTTAAAGCGCTTAGTTAACCAATCTGAAATGCTTTGGCGAAGCTCTGGTAAGCCTTTGCTGTTTGGATAAGTTGATAAATGGTTAAAGTTATCAATAATAGCCTGTTTAACAAACTCTGGTGCTGGATGCTTAGGTTCGCCAATTGATAGAGGAATCAAGGGAAGGTTAGCAGGAGTAGTATCCTTAAAAAGTTGGTTTAACTTTTCAAATGGATACGGGTGTAATAACGACAAGCTAGAGTTCATTAAACAGTTACCAAGTAGTTGAGTTTCAGTGCTGACAAATTTGATTAGATGCTTCATCTAATGCAGCTTTCAGTTTTTCCGAGAAGAGTTTGACCTCTTCGTTATTCAGCGGTTTTCCATCTTTTTTGGTGACAAAGAAAATATCTTCGGCACGTTCGCCTAAAGTTGCGATTCGGGCTGAATGGATGTCTAAACCTTGCATCATAAATAAACCACCGACGCGTGCAAGTAGGCCGGGGTGATCGAGTGTTGAAATTTCGACCATATTTTGCTGTAAGGCTTCATTTAATGTTACGTCGACTGTATTTTCAATATCGAAATGACGTAATTGACGTGGAATACGACGTTGCATGAGTCCCGGATATTGGTCTGGTTGGCTAAGGGCTTTCACTAATGCATTTTTAACGGTTTCTTCACGTTCTGGGTCGGTAAGCAATGTCCCGAAACGATCAAGTACAACATAAGTGTCTAAGCTAAATGCTGTACTTGCCGTGATAATTTTTGCGTCCTGAACGTCTAAGTTCATTCGGTCTAAAACGGCAACAGTGGTGGCAAATAGGTTAGGTTGATCGCGAGTATAAATAAAGATTTGCACCGCATCTTGAGCTGCTTTACGGTGAGCACGCAATAGGACTAATGGCTCTGGATTATCACCGTGTTTTAAAATTGCTTGTGTATGCCACGCAATTTCATCCGCCGATTCTTTAATGAAGTATTCATCACCTAGTTCTTGCCATACTTTTTCGACATCAGCCAATGCAAAGTTATTTACTAATAATTCACTTGCTGCAAACTTGGTGTCTTCAATCAGCATTTGGTAGTCAACAGGACGGCCTAAACCTGTACGGATTACATCACGAGCATGCGTATAAAGCTGACGCATGAGAGAAGCGCGCCATGTGTTCCATAGTTTTGGATTTGTCGCGTTAATATCGGCAACCGTTAAGGTATATAGATAATCGAGATGCTCCATATCGCCCAGTTTTTCGGCAAAATCTTTCACGACATCAGGATCAGAAATATCTTTTTTCTGAGCGGTCAAAGACATGAGCAAATGGTTTTGAATAAGCCATGCAATTAATTTGCATTCACGCTCTGTAAAGCCATGTGCACGGCCAAACTCAATCGCGTCTTCTGCGCCGAGTTCGCTGTGGTCACCACCGCGACCTTTTGCGATGTCATGGAATAAAGCAGCAATGAACACAATATCTTGACGAGCAAGACGTTGGAAAACTGAACTTACTACAGGGAATTCTTTGGCAAATTCAGGTTCTCTAAAACGATTTAAATTACGCAGCAATAATAATGTATGAGCATCGACCGTATAGATATGGAATAGGTCATATTGCATAAGGCCCATAATTTGGCCAAAAGCAGGAATATAGTTTCCTAAAACCCCATAACGTTTCATCGCAACCAAGGTATCGTATAAACGATATGGTGAACGAATAATCGACATAAACAGTGCTTGATGCTCTGGATTATCGCGATAACTTTGGTTGATTCGTTTTGCGGCAAGAATAAGTAAGCGTAAAGTTCGGGCGCGAATACCTTCAATATCTGGTCGATTGGCTAAAATATAGAACAGCTCTAAAATTGCGCTTGGATGTTCTGCGAATATTTTATGATGCTGTACCGCAAGTTTATTGTCGACAATTTTAAAGTGATCATTAACAACTTCAATTTTGCGTTCATAGTTGGGGAGTCGAGGAGTAATCACTGACTCGCTAAAATACGCCAGCAACATTTCATTGAGTGTTGAAACCTGTTGCGCCGTACGGTAGTAGCGCTTCATGAATTGCTCAACACCATAATTTACAGGTTGACCTTCTTGACGCACATATCCAAATTTAGCGGCAATTTCCCTTTGGTGGTCAAAGAGTAAACGGTTTTCATCACGTTTAGCTAAACGGTGTAAATGATGTCGAATTTCCCAAAGAAAACTTTCTGCTTCTTCTAAAACTGCCAATTCAAACTCTGAAATGAAACCTAAATGCACTAAGTCATAAATCCGGTTTACGCGAAAGTGACGTTTGGCAATCCAGCCAATTTGGTTAATGTCACGGATACCGCCTGGTGCATTTTTAATATCGGGTTCTAAATTACTTTCAGTATTGTTGTGTTGATGGTAACGCTTGGCTTGTTCGGCCATTTTTGCGTCATAAAATGTTTTGTCAGTCCATGTCTGCGAAACAATACGGCGAGGCCATTTCGCAAGCTGACTATTGCCAGTAATTAACCGCGCCTCAATTAAAGTTGTTGCAACGGTTAAATCGGTAGCGGCCTGCTCAACACAGCTTTGAATCGTGCGAACACTAATGCCGGGTTTGAAATTGCCAACGTCCCATAAAGACGAAATAAATGTAGAGATACGTTTTTCGTTTTCTTCGTTAATTTCATGCTCCGATAGGATCATGATATCGACGTCAGAATAGGGCAACATTTCACGGCGTCCATAACCGCCTACAGCAAAAAGGCCCAGTTCTGTCTGATCGAGTTCAGCATGTTTCCATAAAAAGATCAGTGCTTCATCTACTAAATCTGAACGGGCTTTAATGATTTCACGAATAGATTGCCCATTTTCATATGAATCTTGCAACTGCTTTTCTACATCCGTTCGCCATTGATTAATGGCTTTAATATCATGATGACTTGAGACATAGTTCAACAATGGCGATATATTGATCATGAAAATGGGTCTACCAATAAGTAAAAATTAAGAGTTTGTTTGAACGCTTACTTGATCAGCGGTTTCTTTCGCTAAGGTACGAGCAAGATCAGTATTTTCAGCACGAGCGGTTGCTACCCCCATACGACGACGTTTGAAACCTTCTGGTTTGCCAAACAGGCGTAAATCGGTGTCTGGGTGTGTTAAAGCTACATTGAGATTGCTATAACTTAAATTGCTGGCATCAACTCCAGCATAAATTACTGCACTTGCTGCAACACTGTGGCGTGCTGTGTTTACAGGTAAACCTAAAATTGCACGTGCATGCAGTTCAAATTCACTTTGAAACTGAGATGCTAAAGTTACGAGTCCTGTATCGTGTGGGCGAGGTGAGACTTCACTAAACCAAACCTTGTCACCTTTAATAAACAGTTCTACACCAAAAATACCACAGCCACCAAGTGCAGTTGTCACTTTATTTGCAATACGTTTTGCTTCTTCGAGTGCCGCCGCCGTCATTGGTTGAGGTTGCCAGCTTTCTACATAATCACCGGCATCTTGGCGGTGACCAATTGGGTCACAGTAATGAGTTTCAATTTCACCAGTTTCAGGGTTTTTAGCGCGAACGGTAAGTAATGTAATTTCAAAATCAAAATCAATTTGAGATTCAATAATGACCGTACCTTGGTTAACACGGCCACCTTGCATTGCATATTCCCATGCAGCATCAACTTCATCGAAACTTTTTACACGAGACTGTCCTTTACCTGAAGAAGACATGACTGGTTTTACAAAGTTTGGATAACCAATGTCATCGCAAGCGGCGCGGAAGCTTTCGAGCGTATCAGCAAAACGATAAGCAGAAGTAGGTAGGCCAAGTTCTTCAGCCGCAAGACGGCGGATGCCTTCACGGTTCATTGTGAGGTTTACAGCTTTAGCAGAAGGGATGACAGTTGCTGTTTTGCTCGCTTCAATTTCAAGTAAAACTTCTGTCGCAATTGCTTCAATTTCTGGAACAATTAAATTTGGCCTAATTTTCTCGATGAGTTGTTTTAATTGAGCAGGATCTGCCATGTTTAACACATAAGAAAAATGTGCAACTTGCATTGCTGGTGCGTGATCATAACGGTCGGCTGTATGTACTTCTACACCAAGGCGTTGTAAGGAAATTACAACTTCTTTGCCAAGCTCTCCTGAACCTAACAATAAAACTTTAAATGCAGAAGATTGAAGTGGGGTACCGAGTGTCACGCTCATGCGAATCATCCTGACAAAATTATTTTTTTAAGCATAGCAGAACTTATGGTGGAGTTAAGCCTTATCATGCATAAAAAAGTAATTTTGTCGGACAATTAAAAAAGTGTTTTTTAGACATTAACCTGATAGTTTAAAAGCAACTCATCAGCATTTTTACCACGGATGCCCCAATTTTCTTTAGGTGTTTCAAAAATAGTAATTTCAATGTCTTGTGGAGAAATTCTACATTGTTCTCGAATATTACGGAATAAGGTTTGGATAAGCTGCTTTTTAGTGGCTGCACTGCGGCCTGCAAACATTGAAAGTTCAATAATAATGTAATGCTGGCTTCTGTCAGAAGGGTAAATGAAATTTCCTGATTTAAGGCTAATAAAACGTTGAAATCTTTTCTCAACAGGATATTTCAATTCTTCAATAAGCGCCTGATGGATTGCATGAGAAAGTAATTCTCGGTAATGCATAATGGTTTGTTCATTTGCATAAATTTTAACTTGTGACATTTTTATCTCTATAAGTAGCTAAGGTTATCTTTTTAATCAATTCAAATTCAAAAATTAGATTTTTCAGGCCTGAAGTTTCAATCTTAAACACTTCTGGCCAGATTTTATTTTATATAAGAAAGATAAGTTTATCTATTTATAAAGGTAAATAAGTATAGATCAGACCATAAACAATTGCGGCAGTTAAAGTTGCTGGTACGATTTTCTTAAATTTAAAATAAAGACCTGCTAAAACTAAAAAACCGATAAGCATAGCTAGGCTTTTGTCTGGATTTTCAAGAAGTGGTGGAAGAGTGGCAACCACAAGCATGGCGCTAATTGCAGATATTCCAATACTTCCTAAAGCAATTTTGATCCAGATTGAGCCCCGTCTTTGTTGGTTGCCCTGTAGTTTTTGTATTACGAAAAAAGGTCCAAAGCGTGAAGCAAAATTGGCTATGCCCACGATAATGCCGACCAGAATAATTTCTAGGTTCATATTAAGCCTCAACCTCATCATGTTGTTTCAGCACATAATATTTAAATAGACCAGCTAAAATGCCTGAAAAAATACCAATAAAAATAGCAGCTGATAAGTTAATCCAATAACAGGCCAAAGCTGAAACTACTAAAGATACAGCAACAACAAGGCTATGCTTTCGTTCAAATGCCGCTAATAAAAAACTTAAAAATAAAGCAGGTAATAAGAAGTCTAAAGCTGCTTGTAAAAACTTTGGTAAATGAGCAACTTGATCGGCAAATAATCCACCTAACAAAGAGCCACTTGCCCAAGCCATCCAACTAAATAGGCTTAAGCCAAGCATCCAAGACTCGGTCCATTGTTGTCTGCGCTGTGAAAGTTGGATCATTCCACTGGCAAAAACTTCATCCGTTAAGCCCCAAGCCCATACTGCCGTTTTCTTAAGATTTAATTTGTTTGGAATCAGGTTGTATAGAGCAGGTCCATACAGGACATGGCGAATATCTAGTGCAATGACTGTTAATGCTGTTAGCCAGATGGATGAACCGCTAGCCAAAAGAGCGACAACCAAAAATTGGCTAGCGCCAGCATACATTGAACAAGATAGAAAAAAAGCTTCCCATGGTGTAAAACCAAACTGAGATGCAGAAACGCCAAAGGCAAAAGAAACGGGTAAATAGGTGAGTACGATAGCTTGGCTATCTTTGGCGCCTTGCCAAAAAGTTGCTGTTTGGGCAGGCATCAATTGTTGTTCGGACACAATACACCTTGGCAATAAACCAAATGATAAAAATACTTGAAAGATTGAGTATTGTAGCCGAATTTAATAGCATAGTGCCGAAATGTTTAATCGGCAGTTTGATATGTTCAAGGCAAAGATTCGTTTAGTTTATATCGCCATGATAAGTGCAGGTATTTTTACATTGCAGGGCTGTGATAATGGTAATCAGGGTGCAGAAAAAAAAGTAGAAATTAAGCCAGCACCGAAACTAACCAATGATGCAACTGTTTATGCTCAAAAAGCATGGACATTGATTAACACGGTTGAGCATTTAGTTTATGAAAAACAACTCAGCCAAATTGATGACAAAGTTCGTAAACCTTTACGCCAATTAAGTACAGACTGGCGCATTAATGTAAAAATGACGGATTCGGTGACAGAAGGGAAATATGCACTCTGCCGTAAGGCCCTGACAAGTTTAGATATATGGGCACGCGAAACACTAGAAAACAATAGTTCAGTTGCCCAAAAACAAGCGGACTATGAGCGAGATAAGGCTCAATGTAAGGATGCGATCGATACGCCGAATCTTGGAAATACTTCGCCAAAATAAAACTAATGAATGTAAAAAAGCGAGATGATCAATCTCGCTTTTTTTGCTTTTAAACAATAATGTGAATTACGGTTTTGTGGCAGCTTTAGCGGTGTTTGCAGTCTTCACAGCATCTTATTTCATTTGATGAGTCATTTGCTGTGATTCATGTTGAGCATGAGTCGCGCTGGTCATTGCATCATGTTTTTGAGTGCTTAAGTCTTTTTTAACATCCTGTTTAGTTTTAGTTACCTCTTTCTTGGCTTTTTGAGCGGTAGCTTTTCCATGTACCGCTACACATTTTCCACCTTTGTGATTTGGTCCTGTACCGCCTTGTAGTTGAGTCCCTTTTGGACATGCAAATGCCGAAACACTTAACATAGCCAATACGCCTGCTGTAAGAATTGTTGATAATTTTTTCATGTTAATCAGTGCCTTGTTGAGTATTATTGCTCAGCTTGAGTGTAGGGTGAAAATATCTGCTTTAACACATTTATTTTGTGGAAATAGAGTTTGAACAATGTTTTGATTTGCAGTGTTATCTAATTTTTTAATTTAATTTTAAGTTTTTATTATTTAGCCGCTTTTAAAAAATTAGAATTGTGCTTTAGCAACTACTTTCAATTTCTCAATATCTAGAATCTCAATTTTTCTAAAAGCAATTTTAATGATTTTCTGTTTTTCGAGCAGGCTCAGTTCATGATTGATCGTCTGTCTAGATGTGGTCAGCATATTTGCCAATTGTTCTTGAGAAATATGGATGTGATGATCTTGAATAAGAATATGATTCCCATATCCTTCTAAAATGAATAGAAGACGCTGAGCAAGCCTTTGAGAAATACTACGTGTTTGGATAGCAATCTGTTCTAAGAAAACGTACCTGAGTTTTTGGCTTGTTAAACGTGCGAAAAAATACCAATAATATGGATTGTCCTTGAGTAGATCATTTAATGGTTTTGCAGGAATATGCAGAACTATACTTTTTTTCAATGCAATCGCATCGTGTGAGCGCGGTTCATGATCAATCAATGATATTTCACCAAACCACATGATTGGCTCAGCAATAGCAGAAAGAGCTTCATTACCATTTACATCGACATAACCCAAGCTAATCGAGCCTTCAAGTACGGTATAAATGCCATTAAATAGATCTTGAGCATGGAAAACATAGCTATTTTTTTCAAAGGTGATTTGCTTGCCATGTTCTAAAATAAAATTTTGGAATGTTTCCGGAAGCACACTAAACCATGTGTTTTCTTTTAGTCGGTTAATATAAATTAGGTCCAAAATTCGGTCATCCATGAAAAAATTCATTACTTTGTCAAATAGCTGACAACTTTACGTTTTCCTTATATGTACAGTATGACTATATGTAAGTGAATAGGGAATAACTCATGTCAAATCTGGAGCAAGAGCTTAGCAAATATGCGGCTTACCACTTAAATCATAAAAATATTTTGACGCACTTTATCGGTATTCCGCTCATCGTGTTTTCAATTTTGTGTTTAACCGCAAGAGCTGGAGTCGATATTGGTAGTTTTAAACTGACTTTAGCCATAGTATTGATTGCAATGAGCTCAATTTATTATTTATTTCTAGATAAAGTATTTGGTTTACTCATGCTGATTATTTTAGCTGCTGTGTATCCACTAGCGAGCCAAATTGCTCAATTGTCTTTAGGAGAATGGTTAGCAGTAAGTATTGGCTTCTTTGTTGTCGGTTGGGTCTTTCAGTTTGTGGGGCATTATTTTGAAAAGAAAAAACCTGCTTTTGTTGATGATGTGATTGGACTTGCGATAGGGCCGTTATTTGTATTGGCAGAATTTATATTTATGCTAGGTTTTAGAAAGCTTTTGCATGCGCGTATTTTACAAGAGGCGCGTAGTAAACGAGAGGCGATGGATCTTAGTCATTAATAATAAAAAAAGCCCCAACATATTGGGGCTTTTTCTTAAGCTTTAACTTAAACGTTAAAACGGAAGTGCATTACATCGCCGTCTTGAACAACGTAAGTTTTACCTTCTAAACGCCATTTACCAGCTTCTTTAGCGCCGTTTTCACCGTTGTATTGTACGAAGTCATCATATGCAACAACTTCAGCACGGATGAAGCCTTTTTCGAAGTCGGTATGAATCACACCAGCGGCTTGAGGAGCGGTTGCGCCAACTTTTACTGTCCACGCACGAACTTCTTGTACACCAGCAGTGAAATAAGTCTGTAAACCTAAAAGCGCATAACCTGCACGAATAACCACATTTAAACCTGGTTCTTCCATGCCCATTGCTTCTAAAAACTCAGCACGATCTTCATCTTCTAATAATGAAATTTCAGCTTCGATTTGGTTGCAAAGCGGCACAACAATTGCGTTTTCCTCAGCAGCAAGTTTTTTAACTGCTTCTAAGTGTGGGTTGTTTTCAAAACCGTCTTCTGCAACGTTTGCAATATACATCGTTGGTTTTAAAGTCATTAAACCAAAACCACGAACTAATTTACGTTCGTCATCAGATAAATCAGCTGCACGAGCTGGTTTACCTTCGTCAAGTAACGGTTGGATTTTTTCTAAAACTGCTTTAGTTGCTACAGCTTCTTTATCACCGCCTTTAGCAACTTTAGTTAAACGTAAAATTGCTTTAGCTACGGTTTCAAGATCGGCAAGTGCAAGTTCAGTATTGATAGTTGCGATGTCGTCTAACGGATCAATTTTACCATTTACGTGAATTACGTTTTCATCTTCGAAACAACGTACAACATGTGCAATTGCATCAGTTTCACGAATGTTAGCAAGGAATTGGTTACCTAAGCCTTCACCTTTTGATGCACCAGCAACAAGACCTGCAATGTCCACAAATTCCATTGTAGTTGGCAAAATACGCTGTGGTTTAACAATCGCAGCAAGTTTGTCTAAACGTGGATCTGGTACAGGAACAATACCTGTGTTTGGTTCAATGGTACAGAAAGGGAAGTTTTCCGCTGCAATCGCTGCTTTCGTTAATGCATTGAAAAGGGTAGATTTCCCTACGTTTGGCAGACCAACAATACCGCAATTAAAACCCATGAAAACCACTCACAAATGTGTAAATTAAAAATTGTGGCTGATTTTACATGAAAGCCATGACAAAGTCATGGCTAGAGCAGGGTTGTATTGCGTTTAAACTTTACGTTTATCAAGTTGCTGGGCTAATGCATCGCCAGTCGCTTGTACCAACATGACTAAAACAATGAGCACTAAAATTACAGCCAACATAATTTGCATATCAAAACGTTGATAGCCATAACGATAAGCAATGTCCCCTAGGCCACCTGCACCAATAGCACCAGCAATCGCAGAAGAGTTAATCATAGTCACAATAGTCACGGTAAAACCCGCCACAATACCTGGCAAAGCCTCTGGTAAAAGTACATGCCAGATAATTTGTTTACGGTTACAACCCATGGCCTGTGCAGCTTCAATTAAGCCTTGGTCGACTTCGCGTAAGCTGACTTCCGCAATACGAGCAAAGAAGGGAATTGCAGCAATAGTCAGCGGAACAACCGCCGCCCAAACCCCATAACTTGTGCCTACGATCCAGCGAGTAAGTGGAATAAGCGCAACCATTAAAATAAGAAAGGGTACAGAGCGAGTAATGTTGATGACCCAACCTAAAGCTTGATTAATCTTTTGTGACGGGTGAATGCCGTGCTCAGAAGTGCTGACTAAAACAACAGCAATCGGTAAGCCAATTAAAAAAGCAATAAACGCAGATGCACCTACCATGAGTAAGGTATCTACAGTTCCAGTAATTAATAAATCAATGAGCTGGTCGTGCATAGCCAAGTACCTCAAATTGTGCAATTGCAGTTAATGCGTCTTGTCGTATAGATGAAAGATCAATTTCTACGTTAGGAATACCGACTAAAAGTGAACCAATAATATGCCCTTGAATGGTATCGACCTGACTTTGATATAAATTGACAGGTGCTTTAAATCTAGCTAGTAGTTCTTGAATATCCGGAACCTGATGTGCTTCAGCCTCATATTTCAGTTTTACAATAATATGAGTCGAATCTTCATCGGGTAGAGGATTGATTTTAAAAGGCAGAGTGATCTGCTCAAGGTTCAACAATTCCTGAGTAATTTCTTGCTCTGGTCGTGAAAATACAGACCAGACTTGCCCAGCCTCTACGATTTCACCTTGATCAATCACCACCACTTGATCACAAATTTCTCGAATGACCTGCATTTCATGAGTGATGAGTACAATCGTTAGACCCAGTTCCTGATTAATCTTTTTAAGTAAAGCCAAAATAGTGGCGGTACTTTCAGGGTCAAGTGCCGAGGTGGCTTCATCACAAAGTAAAATTTCTGGGTGGTGAACAAGTGCACGTGCAATACCGACACGTTGCTTTTGTCCGCCTGAAAGTTGCGATGGGTAGTAGCCAGACTTATCTGCAAGACCTACGAGTGCCAAAACTTCATTTACACGTTGGTCGATATCTGCTTTGTTGTAATTGGAAACTTTTAAAGGCAATGCCACATTTTCCCAGACCGTTTTTGCAGACATTAAATTGAAATGTTGAAAAATCATTCCAATTCGTTGGCGAGTTTGAATAAGCTCGGCATGACTCAATTCAGCAATGTTTTGTTGATGAATATGAATGCTGCCTGTATTAACTTGTTCTAAGCCATTTAAAGTGCGGAGTAGGGAAGATTTTCCAGCACCACTTTTACCAATAATGCCTAAAATCTTACCTAGGGGAACATCAAGGTTAATTTCCTTTAACGCATGCAGTTTTTGACCCTGCGATTGGTAAAACTTATTTAAACCACGAATTTTGATATGAGGTAGAGAAAAATCAACTTGTGATCCAAAACTCACCATTGTCATTCTCCTTATTTCCAGCCTTGAAACCACATACCTTGGCCAAAGTCTTTATCCAGAATATCTTGTGCTTGTTTTGAGTTCTGGAATGCTTTAACAAAGGATGCAAGTTTTTGGTTTTTATCTTGGTAATCGCGACGGGTCACAAACAAAATTGCATATTTTTTATCGATTGGATCTAAAAATAATGCGCTATGTGGGTCGGTTACTTTTGCCATTTTTAAGTAGTGAGGGAAGCCGAAAATTAAATCGACATCGTTATATGCATGTGCTGTCTGTGGGCCTTCAACTTCAACAAAGCTCAGCTGTTTAGGATTAGCAATAATGTCTTGAGTGGTTGAAAGCTCATTATTAATGTCTTTAAGCTGAATTAAACCTGCACGGTGCAATAAAATTAAAGCACGGGCTAAATTGACCGGATCGTTTGGAATAGCTACACGTGCTTTTGAAGGTAATTCTTCAAGTGATTTATATTTTTTTGAATATAAACCGACATGACTTCCTGAACCCACACCAAATGCATGTAGGTCATAGCCCGTTTCTTTAACAGCATTACGTAGAAATACGCTTTGCTGGAAAAAGTTCGCATCAATATCACCATTTTGTACGGCAACATTGGGTGCTCTCCAATCAGAAAATTCAACGAGTTTGACATGAACGCCTTGCTTTTCTACTTCATTGGCAACGCTTTGTAATAGCTCAGCATAAGGCGGGCTAATGCCAATCGTTAAAACATCATCGGCTTGTTTATTTTTAATATAACGGTAACCGACGAGGCCCAGAATTACGATCAAAATCGTAATTCCGAGTAACCAAGGCTTATGCTGTTTGAACTGAATCGCCATAATCTTTCCGTTATTACTTCCAGCCAGGGAACCAAAGTGTTGGCCCAATCTCAGCATCTAACACAGCTTTAACTTTTGGCGAGTTTTGATAGATCTCAACAAATTTCTTTAATTTGTCGCCCTTATCTTGATAGTCATCACGCACTACAAACAAAATTGCATAACGTTTATTGGTATTGTCATCAAGTAAAAGCGCACTTTCAGGGTCAGCTGTTTTTGCTAAGCGTAGGTAATGCGGATAGCCAAAAGCCAAGTCAACATCATCAATTGCACGAGCAGTTTGTGGTCCTTCAACTTCTACAAATTGTAAATTTTTAGGATTTGAAACTACATCTTTGAGTGCAGATAAATGATTATTTGAATCTTTAAGCGTAATTAATTTAGCTTGCTGTAAGAGTAGCAGGGCACGACCTTGATTGACTGGATCATTTGGAATGACTACACGTGCGTTTTGTGGCAATTCATCAAGGCTTTTATATTTCTTTGAATAAAGTCCCACATGTGATGCTGCACCCGCTGCAAATGCCTTTAATTTAAAGCCTGTTTCTTTAATTGCATTGTCTAAGAAAGGTTGGTGCTGGAAAAAGTTCGCATCAATATCCCCATGATTTAAAGTAATGTTTGGTGTATTCCAGTCAGAAAATTCGACCAGTTTTACATTTAAACCCTGTTTCTTTGCTTCATCGGCAGCAGCTTGTAAAGTTTTTGCAAATGGTGGGCTAATACCAATCACAAGTTCATTTGAGCCACTTTGACGATGTTTATTCCAAAAGAATAAAGCAACAACAAGGACTACAACGACTAAGCCGATGCCTAGCCATTTTTTAGAGGCTGTTTGAGCCATGTCTATCTCCAAATTTAAGCGGTTATTTCTTCAATTGTTGTTAAGTTTTTGCTGTTGTTATAGGGACTACATCGGAACGCTTGAACAGGGTGCTGTTTTGGTAATTGATCACCCCGACTAAAAATTTTGTTCCGTAGTGAACCCGCTTTATATGCAGTTTTATAGCGACCACGTTGTTGTAGCTCAGGAATGACCAAGCGAATAAAGTCGTGGTGAGACTCTGGTGCAACTGTACGTGTTAAATTAAAGCCATCAATATCAGTCTCATCTAAAAGATGAATTAAGTATTCAGCAACTTCTTCGCCACTGCCCACAATGAGGGGATAACGACCACCTAAAACATGCTGAGCTTTTAAGTCATTTTTCGTGATTTGTTGCTCTTTAAATTTTTCGGTAATCGAAACAATACTGTTACTTTTTTGGTAAGGAATCGCTTCATCGTCGGCAAATTTACTTAAGTCGATACCAGTTGAACTCGCATAATGTGCTAAGCCTGCTTCCGGACTTGCATACTGACGATATTCATTCAGTTTTTGTACAGCGAGATCATGTGTTTCAGCAACAACAACGGTTATACCGACAAAGACTTTAATGTCATCCGCTGAACGGCCTTGCTGTTCTGCAAGAGCACGAATCTTTTTCACTTGTTCGCGTATTTTTTCGGGTTTGTCGCCGCCAATAAATACACACTCAGCATGACGAGTCGCAAACTGCATACCTTTGGGTGAAGCACCTGCTTGAAACAGTGTTGGAGTGCGTTGTACAGAAGGAGACACCTGAAACACACCTTCACTTTGGTAATATTTTCCGTGGTGGTGAATGGTGTGAACTTTAGATGGATCTGTAAAAACACGCTGTACTTTATCTTTTTTAACAGCGTCGTTTTCCCATGAACCTTCCCAATATTTATAGCAAAGCTCTAAAAATTCTTCGGCTTGTTCATAGCGAGCATCGTGGTCTTTCAAACCTTTTTGACCAATTAAGCGTTCCGCACTATCTAGATAACCCGTAACGATATTCCAGCCAATACGACCTTGAGTTAAATGGTCGAGACTCGCAAAGCGACGAGCAAACTGATATGGATGCTCATAGCTTAAGTTCACAGTGACCCCAAAACTTAAGTTTTGAGTGACTGCCGCCATAGCAGAAATGAGTGTAGATGGGTCATGGCTCGGAAGTTGAATGGACTCTTTTAAAGTCAGATCAATACCATTTTGATAGACGTCATACACACCTGTAATGTCCGCAATAAATAAACCATCAAATAAACCACTTTCTAAGGTCTTAGCTTGTTCTGTCCAATAGCTCAGTTCATTAAAGCGGTGTGATTCATCACGTGGATGTGTCCATAAGCCATGATTGATATGCCCAACACAGTTCATGTCAAAGGCGTTTAATAAAATCTCTTTTGCTTTGAAATCTGCCATTACAATGTCCCCCGACGAGGTGGAAGCACACCGTTAAGAACGTAGTTCCCAATAAAGTAATATTTCCATCGTGCGGCATCATGTAAGGTATGTACACGGGCATTACGCCAAAAACGATCTAGGCCATCTTGAGACTGACTACCACGGCTACCAGCAAGTTCAATCAGCTTAGACGATGCTTTGAGTGCGATATCGGTACTATGAGCACGTACTTTGGCAACATCAATTGAAGCTTTTGCAATGCTTTCAGGTGTGGTTTCAATTTTTGCGGCATCAATTGATTGCGCAGCTTGTTTTAATAACACTTCGCTTGCCCGTACATCGACAGCAATACGTCCTAATTCATAAATCGTTAAAGGATCTTGGTTGGCCGTTTCTACTTGTGAGTCAATCCATGGACGAGCTTGATGTACTCTTTGCAAGCTTTCTTCAAAGGCTGCACGTGCAATACCGACCTCAATCGATGCATGCATAATTTGCGCAAAAGGACCCACTAAGGTTGGTTGTAAAAATGCAGTATCAAAAGGAATAACATCATCTGCATCGACAAAAACCTGATCAAACTTGACCGTGCCGCTGCCTGTCGTTTTCTGTCCAAAGCCAGACCAGTCATCAACAAGTTTTAATCCTTGTGAACCACTTTTTACAAATGCCAGATACTCTCGACCTGCATCGTCTAAAACTAAGGTTGGAATACGGTGAGCAAATAAACTTCCTGTGCAGTAAAACTTTTCACCCTGAATGAGATATCCATTTTCGTATGGACGAATATTGGTTTGTTTATGAGTTGAAGTTTTGGTCTTAAACTCAGCAAGTGCATTACCAAAGCGAGTGCCATTTAAAACTTCGCCATATAAACGTTGTTTTTGAGCTTCTGTGCCTGTATTTCGTAATACTTCCAACGCATAGAAATGGTTTTGTGGAATTTGTCCGATTGAACCATCGGCACCGCTTAAAAGAGCGATTACTTTAGCAACGGTATGGCTTGAAACTTCGGCACCGCCATATTGCTTAGGTACTGTAATTGCCCAAAGACCAGATTGGCTCAAAGCATCGATTTCGGTATACGGTAAAATTCGTTTAGCGTCTCGCTCAACGGCGGTTTTTTTAAATTGCTCAGCAAACTGTTTGGCAACTTCTAATGCTTCAGCATCATTTTGAATAATGTGCGCTTGGCCAGATGCCGATGTTTGTTTCGTTTGAACAGATTGATATGAAGTCATGACAATTTCTCCTTAAATCCAAGCATGGCGGGCAGGGAAATGACCATTAAGGTAATAATTGCCAATGGCATGTAATTTCCAGCGAACAGGGTCGTGTAAGGTATGTACACGGGCATTTCGCCAATGTTGATCTAAATTGTGTTGGCTTAAACTTGAACGACTACCGCCTAGCTCTAGTAGTTTTTCAGAGATTTGTAGGGCAGCATCATTGGCATAGACTTTCGCTTCAGCAACCAAAATTGAAGCTTTAGCTACTTGTTCATCAGTCACCGTTTGAAGTTGATCAAGTTCATCTAAATACTCAGCAGCTTCATCAAGCAGTAAAATTGCAGCATCGAGCAAAATATTTAACTTACCTACCTCTTGCAGTGTGTAATGTTCAAAGCTGGCTTTTTCAACATTTGCATCAATAATTGGACGTGCTTTATGAATAGTCGATAAAGTATCGTCAAAAGCAGCTTCTGCAATCCCCACATCAATGGCAACTTGTAATAACTGTGAATAGGCACCGCGATAGGTTGGAAGTTGTGTTAATAATCGCTCATCAAAAATAAGTTCAGGATTAACTTCAACTTGATTTAATTTAACTGTACCGCTCGCTGTCGTACGTTGCCCAAATCCATTCCAGTCATTAATAACTTCAATACCTTGAGCGTCTCGGTTAACAATGACTAAAACCACATGACCTTCAGGATGAATTGCTTTAATCGCGAGCCAATGCGCAAAGCTCGTACCTGTAGAATAAAACTTTTCGCCGTTTAAAATATATTTGCCGTTCTCAACAGTAAGAGTGGTTTTTAATGTTTTTGAATCGTGGGTATTACGTTCTGGCCCACCGTTGGCAAGACGTTTACCTGCTAATATTTCTGAAAAGATAAATTGTTTTTGTTGTTCTGTGCCCATGATTTCGATCAGGTTTAACAGGCTAATCTGATTTTGTGGAATCTGACCAACATTCGCATCACCTTTACTCAAAATACGGAAAACTTGAGCCAAAGTTTTATTCGAAACAAAAGCGCCGCCGTATTTTTTCGCAATGCGAATACCACCTAGGCCTTTTTGACTAAAGCTTTCTATTTGCTCATGCGGTAGTAAGCGTTGTTGATCACGTGTATTACGACCCTCTAAAGCATAATCAGCCACTTGATAAGCAGCATTAATGGCTTGTTGATCATTTTGAATGATTTGGACGTATGCCGTCGTTTTAGATAGAGAATTAGACATAATGACACCTTGTATTACTGTCATTACCTTACAAAAGAAATATTTTTCCACTAAACGAGGACTTATGCTCAGCTTATGAATAAAAATGCAAAGCACTTTTTTTGCTTTTTAATGAAAAAATAGAGATATTGAAAGATTATAAAAAACAATGGTTTAAGATTGTTATGCGGAAAAATAATAATAGAATTGGTTTTAATATGAAAACGAGCAATAAGTACGGTAAAAAAAGATATAAAAAAATAGACTTAAGTGTCAGTGAAAAATGAGCACAATATCCATTGTTTTAACTAAAAATAGCTTCTAAAGTATCTACTTACCGACGACCATTTTTGTACAAATAGTCAAATAAAAATAAACGTGGAGATTTTATGCGGGTTTTGTATCAGTTTCCTTTGTCCCATTATTGTGAAAAAGCTCGCTGGTTGTTAGACCATAAAGAACTTGATTATGTGGCTCATAACTTAATTCCAGGCTTTCATCGTGCTTTTGCACAACTCAAAACAGGCCAAAATTTACTGCCTATTTTGAAAGATGATCATCAATGGATCGCTGAGTCGACTAAAATTGCACTTTATCTGGATGATACTTATCCAGAGCATTCACTGTTACGTCGTGATGAACAATTAAGACAGCAAACATTAAAAATAGATAGCTTGGCTGATGAGCTGGGTATTCATGTCCGTCGTTGGGCTCTAGCTCATACGTTGGCGCAAGGAGACCATGCTTTAGAAATTATGATGGGTGAACAAGGTTATTTACGTCAGTTTGAAAAAATATCGAAGCCATTCCTCAAAACACTGGTAAAGAAGAACTATAAACTTGAAGAAGAGCTAGTCAACCAGTCAAAAGAGCGCATGGATGAACTCATAAATGAACTAAATAACTGCTTAATCGAAAATCAGGCACGTTATATGGTAGGCGATCGCTTAAGTCTTGCTGATATTTCTGTATGTTCTATGCTTGCTCCTTTATTAGAAATAAAGGGTACGCCGTGGGAGCGGGAAGAGGCTGAAGGTGTTTCGGAAGAATGGAATAACTATCAACAAAATTTACTCGATTTACCTCTAGGTCAGTATGTTTTAAGAATATATCAAACTGAGCGTAATGCGCGAGTAGATTGGCGCGGAATTTAAAATTATAAAATGCCCTGAGAAAATCGGGGCTTATTTTTATCTTTGCTAGTTATTTTATTAATGTAGATATTACTATCAATTTTCTAAATGATTTTTATTAAGCCATTTGTTTATATTATTTTGATGCCAAAATTACTTTTCACAATATAAATTCCATTTTATCTAAATGACTAATAACTTTAATTTTTATGATTTTTTGGAAAATACAATTTTTCTAAATACTATTTTTAGCCAAAGTTAAGCCACTTTATTGTGCATGTGTTTACAATGTAATCAATAATTGCCACATTTAAGTGTAAATAGATGAGCTTAATAATAGACAGAAGATTAAAACATAGATTAAAGTAGAAACATGTGAGCAGTTTTAAAGGTATTAATTCTGCAAAACAGATTGAATAGAATAAGTGAAGCAAATGGATGGGTCCGACTTGGAAAAGTTGGCTCGATAATTGCAATTTAATAAAAAATCACTCTATTGCTCTATATGAATGATTCTATAGATAAATAGAGAGAATGATCATCAAGGAGTTCTTATGAAACGTTCTGCAACCTCTCTCATTATTTCAACAGTTATGCTTTGTACGGTTGGCGCTACTTCTCAAATTCAAGCAGCAGATACATTAGCTAAAATTAAAAGTACCGGAAAAATCGTAATTGGTCATCGAGAATCCTCAGATCCAATTTCATATGTTGTTGCAGGTAAACCAGTAGGTTATGCAGTCGATATCTGTAACCAGTTTGCAAATGACATTAAAAAAGAATTGAAAATGCCTGGCTTAAAAGTTGAGTACAAGGCAGTAACTTCATCAACACGTATTCCTGAGCTTTTGGCAGGCAATATCGATATGGAATGTGGTACCACTACAAACTCTAAACAACGTCAGCAACAAGTCGGTTTCTCAACTAACTACTATGCAACAGAAGTGCGCATGGCTGTTAAAGCAAACTCTGGTATTAAAAGTTTGGCGGACTTAAATGGTAAAGCAGTTGTTACTACTCAAGGCACTACATCTGACAAATACATCAAGATGAATGAAAAAGGTCAGGCAGTTAATGTTCAAAATATTTATGGTAAAGATCATGCTGACTCTTTTGCCATGATGGCATCTGGCCGTGCTGCTGCATTTGTAATGGATGATAATATTTTAGCAGGCTTGATTGCTAAGTCTTCTACACCTAAAGCTTTCGCAATTGTAGGTCCGGTACTTTCATCTGAACCTTATGGAATTATGCTTGCTAAAGATGATCCAAAATTTAAAGCGATTGCAGACCGTACTGTAAATAACTTATGGAAAACTGGTAAAATGGACGCTTTATATAAGAAGTGGTTCTTATCTCCAATTCCACCAAAAAACACGAATTTGAACATGCAACAAAGTTCATCTTATAAGAAATTAAAAGCTAACCCAACAGATGCAGGAATCTAACTGGATCTTTTTGTCCTAAATTTACTTGTGTAAGTGTAAAGATTCATTTGCACAAGTGGTCTATTTTCTAAAGATATTAATTTAAGGGGCAAACATGTCAGTCGGCTCGCTAAACTGGACTATATTCTGTGCGGAGTCTAATGAATATGGTGTCGATAAAGCCGCATGGGCAGAATCAGTTTGTAAAGCTATTGGTAGCTCAAGCTACAATGCTTATGCTGAGGCACCCACATGGTTACAAATGTTAGGTTCAGGCGTGTTCACTATGGTTTGGACAGCTATTATAGCCTTTCTTATCGCATTTTTATTAGGTTCTCTCCTAGGGGTAATTCGTACATTACCCAACAAACCTCTCGCATTTATCGGCAATTGTTACGTTGAAATTTTCCGTAATATTCCACTTATTGTGCAACTATTCTTCTGGGCTTTTGTTTTTCCCGAGTTTTTACCGGACAGCTTAAGTGCAGGTAGTGGGGATGTAGTTGCTGGTGGTTGGTGGAAAAATATTTTAAATCAGCAACCTGCGGTTATTGGTGTTTTTGCATTAGGTCTCTACACGGCTGCCCGTGTATCTGAGCACATACGTGCCGGAATTAATACCGTTTCTCGTGGACAGAAGTTCGCAGCTTCCGCTATGGGTTTTACTACTGCACAAAGCTATCGTTATGTCATTTTACCGGTTGCATATCGTACCGTATGGCCAACGATTACATCTGAAGCAATGAACGTTTTTAAAAATTCAGCTGTTTTATATGCGTTGAGTGTGTTGAATTTCTTTGCTTACACGAAAACCATGCGTGAAGAAACTTCTCAGGACATTATCATTCTTATTCTCTCTACACCTGTTTATTTGATTATCACTTATAGCATTAAGTTTGTGATGGCATGGATTGAGAAACGAATGGCTGTACCTGGCTTAGGTTCAGGAGGGAAGTAATCATGGATTTTTCTTTATTACAAAACCCTGATGTGATCGCGGCACTCAAAGAAGGTTTCATTTTTACGCTTACCGTAACGGTATTAGCAATGATGGGCGGTATCCTAATTGGAACCCCATTGGCAATGATGCGTTTATCTAGCAGTGCCATCGCAAGTAATTTTGCAAAATTTTATGTTGATCTGTTTCGTGGTATTCCACTGATTCAGGTGATCTTTATCTTCTACTTTTTGTTGCCGAAAATATTTGAGTTTCAATCTGATACCTATTGGGGACCATTATTTTCGAGTGTCGTGACCTTTGCTATTTTTGAAGCAGCTTTTTTCTCGGAAATTGTACGTTCTGGAATTCAGTCTATTTCAAAAGGTCAGGTACATGCAGGCTATGCGCTAGGTTTTACCTACGGTCAATCAATGCGCTACGTGGTATTACCTCAAGCCTTCCGTAATATGCTCCCAGTATTGTTAACTCAAACAATCATTCTATTTCAGGACATCTCTTTAGTTTATGTGATTAGTGCACCTGACTTTTTAGGCCGTGCAGATACATTGGCTAATACTTATGGACCTGAAACAAAAGCAACATTCTATTTAATCGTCGCTGTAGTGTATTTCTGTAGCTCGTTTGTGCTGTCGCATTTAGTCAAACGCTTACAGCAAAAAATTGCCATCATTCGCTAATTGGAGATTTTAAATGCCAATGATAGACATCCAACATATCTCTAAATGGTATGGTGATTTTCAGGTTTTAACAGATTGCACGACGAGTATTGAAAAAGGTGATGTCGTTGTTGTTTGCGGACCATCTGGTTCGGGAAAATCAACACTCATCAAAACAGTAAATGCTTTAGAGCCATTTCAACAAGGTGATATTATTGTTGATGGAATTTCACTTAAAGATCCAAAAACAGATCTTGCTAAATTCCGTTCACGAGTGGGAATGGTCTTTCAGCACTTTGAGCTTTTTCCGCACATGACTGTTTTGGAAAATTTGACGATTGCTCAAGTTAAAGTGTTAAAGCGTTCAGTTGCAGATGCTCGTGCAAAAGGTTTGAAATATTTAGAGCGTGTAGGCTTACTTGCTCATAAAGATAAATTTCCGGGGCAGTTGTCGGGTGGTCAGCAGCAACGTGTAGCGATTGCACGTGGTTTGTCTATGGACCCAATCTGTATGTTGTTTGATGAACCGACTTCTGCACTTGATCCTGAAATGGTCGGTGAGGTTCTTGAAGTTATGGTGCAGCTCGCACATGAAGGCATGACCATGATGTGTGTTACTCATGAAATGGGCTTTGCTAAAAGAGTATCTAACCGTTTAATTTTTATGGATGAAGGTAAAATTTTAGAAGATTGCCCAACCCATGAGTTCTTTGATAATTTAGAAGCTCGTCATGAGCGTGCTAAACTTTTCTTAGAAAAAATTCAGGCGATGCACTAATAACCCTAATAAAAAAAGAGCCATTAAAGGCTCTTTTTTTATATCTAATTTTTAGAAACTATATTTTGCTAGCAGGTTGATACGTGAATAATCACCCTTGTCACCTGCAAAAGTTTCACGTTGACCGTAAGTATATTCTGCTCCTAAATCAATATTTTTAACTGGGTTCCAGATTAAATTGACTAAAGCGTTATAAATTTCTTTGTTATAGCTGGTATTGGTTAAATTGCTATTTGCATAGACATTATCATCTTTGTATTGAATACCACCTACAGCAAAAGTAGAACGCAGAATAGGGCTCCATTTACGTTGATATCCAATTACTGCGCTATCGAATTCTCCTAAATTAATATCTTGTGTTGTTGTGTCATAGTTATAAGCCGAATTGCTATAAAGTAAATAACGGCCATCGCCTTTAACATGATAGTAGTTAGCAACTACGCTATCTTGAGGCGTTAAATCATATTTACCACCAACGCCTACACCCCAGCCAAATTTCTCTTCAGAAGTACTATCTTTTGGAGCTACACGGTTTTCATGGGCAAGACCATGTAACTGTAATAGGCCTTTGTTATCCGTAGTTTTGAAATCATATCGTGCTGTTAAAGCAGGAAAACGGCTTCCACCGGCAGCATTACCAGCTTTTTCAACATCGCCACCCTCTAAGGCAACTAATATTTTTTGTTGTGCATTAATTGGCTGGGTGTAACGAACCTGTACTGTACGTGTAGTACCTGTACCAATAGCGCCATTAAAATCTACTGTTTCTGGTGATGTATCTGTGTTTACAAAGGGTGAGGTTGTTTGACCAGCTAACCATTTTCCTAAAGACATATAGGCATGACGAACACGGAAAGTACCATTGCCATTATCTCCATTGCCACCCATGAAATCGGCTTCAATTTTACCTGTTAAATCTCCATATTGAGTTGGACGAGTAATATCTAAGCCAATTCGTGAAGTTGCTGCAGATACATTGAGTGAGTCTTGTTTTGGATCATCTTTATTCAGTGGATAATTGGCACCATTTGAAATACTGCCATTTGAACCTTTAAAGTCATAGGTTGCATCTGCGCGAACACTACCATAAAGCTTGACTTGAGTTTGCCCATCGGCCATAGCCATCCAACCTGGTTTTGATGCAGGGGGTGTAGGGGTGGCAGGTACTGCGGGAATTGTTGCTGGAGCAGTGACAGTTAAAGCTGTTTTTTGTTGATCAGATAGTTTCTGAACGAGTAGTTTTAACTCCTTTACCTCATCACGTAAGGCGTTAACTTCAGCATCTGTAGCGGCATGCACAGACATCGTCACGCTCATTGCACCTAAAGAACTCATTGCTAACACTAGTGTTTTGATTTTATTCACAGGAACTCCCCCGACATGGATAAAAATTTTCCTGCAAATACATAACAAAAATGATGCCAACTTTGCGAAGATTAAAAAATAGTCAAATTTTGATGATTAATTCCTTTTTAGCCTCAAATGGTAGTGAGAATAAGGATTCTGAATAGATAAACCAGATTTAAGCATAAAACTGACTCTCTAAAATGAACCGCCTCTGACACTACTTGCACGTTTAAAAGGCATAATCGAAATAAACTCTATAAAAGAAATAGAGTTTTGCTGTCCATAAACCTTTGTATTTTCAATGCAGAGGTGATGGTATAGGGTTATACTGTCTTTACTGTGAAATTCTGGCTGGAGATTAAGAGTGGAGTTAGATCGTTTTGATAAACAAATTCTAGAAATTTTGTCTCATGAAGACTTAAATTTGAATGAACTTTCAGAACGGATCAATCTGTCAGTCAGTTCTGTGCATCGCCGTATTAAGCACCTGATTGAAGCCAACATTATGGGACAGCTCAAAAGGGAAATTAATTTTAGTAAGCTTGGTTTTACTTTACATATTTTATTGCAAGTTTCACTGAGTAAACATGATAGTGAAACATTTGATAAGTTTCTGTCTGAAATAGAAGCAATTCCAGAAGTAACTAATGCATTCTTGGTAACGGGTCAGAGTGCTGATTTTATTTTAGAGCTTGTAGCACGCAACATGGATGACTACAGTGAAATTTTATTAAGACGTATTGGAAAAATCGACAATGTAGTTGCTTTGCATTCTAGCTTTGTCATTAAAGAATATAATGTGTTTAATTGCTATAACTTGCTCAACAAACTATAAAAAAACGCACCATTTGGTGCGTTTTCTTTGATTCAAATGTTTGATTTAAGCATCAAGTTGAGCCAAAACCTCATCCGAGAATTCAACGTTAGTATAAACGTTTTGTACATCGTCAAGATCTTCAAACATATCAATCATTTTAAGAATTTGTTTTGCTTGGTCAACATCTGTAATTTCAGCTTTTGTAGATGGACTCATCACAACTTCTGCGTTATCAGATTTTAAACCAGCAGCAGTAAGGGCATCTTGTACTTCACCAAAAGTTTCTGGTGAAGTGATTACCAAAATTTCGTCTTCTGAAACTTCAATATCTTCAGCGCCAGCTTCTAAAGCAACTTCCATGATTTTATCTTCTAAAGAAACATCTTCAAAAGTAATCTCACCACGTTTAGTAAATAGATAAGATACAGAACCCGCAGTTCCTAAGTTACCATTTGTTTTACTAAAACAGTGACGTACGTCTGGTACTGTACGGTTTAAGTTATCTGTCATTGTTTCAACAAGAACAGCAACCCCGCCAACACCATAACCTTCATAAGTTACTTCTTTTAGATCATCATTATCTTCACCACCAGCACCACGTTGGATAGCACGGTTAATGGTGTCACGTGTCATATTAACTGAGAGAGCTTTTTCAACTACTGCACGCAGACGAGGGTTGCTAGCAGGATCTCCACCACCAAGTTTGGCAGCAGTCACAATTTCACGAATATATTTAGTAAAAACCTTACCGCGACTTGCATCTTGTTTAGCTTTACGATGCTTAATATTGGCCCATTTAGAATGACCCGCCATGGACGTGAACTCCAAAAAAAGAAAATGCAAAAGTGCTGGAATATTAGCATAGGCTTGGTTTTGTTGAAAACTGTTGCCCTGCGTTTTGTTAGCCAATTGAATAAGAACAATAAGCTTAAGACCTAATGATTGAGATTAGGTCAAATCAAGTCCAATTTGATTTAGTTAATTTTTACATCTATGTCAAATTGAGCGTACAGCTCTTTAATGGTTTCCAAGTCTTTTTGTAAATCAGTCGGGTAAATTTTACCTAAAATCCCACCTTGTTTACTTCGAGCATTGGCATACATTAAAACAATAGGAACATTGGCTGCTTTTGCAATATGCCAAAAACCTGTACGGATAGGCTTACGTTCAGAGCCATCTTTAGCACGTGTAGCTTCTGGAGCAATCACTAAGTTAAAAGTTTCATGGGTTTGAAATTGCTCAACCATTTGCGAAACGATATCTTTACTTGCTTTACGATCAACAGGAATGCCACCCAATTTTTCTAAAATTGGCTTAAGTGGGCCTTTGAAAAGTTCTTTCTTTATTAAAGTATGAATTTTGATGTCTAACATTTGGAAGAGGGCAATCGAGAGCACTGCATCTAGATTTGAAGTATGTTCAAAGCCAATAATAACTTGTTTTTTCTCAAGAATTTGTGGGTCTACATTGTAGGTCCAACCAACGGCTTTAAAGATAGAGTTACCTAGAAATTTTTTCATACATCAGTGCAAATTGATAAATTTTCAGGATTCTAATATGAGTTTGTAAAAAAGCCTAGAAAAATTATGAAAGCTAAAGTAGACCACAAAAGTTAAGGATTATCTAAGTTCTAAAATATTTTAAAAGTTCTTTTTTTATTTTTCTCAAACTTCGTCTGAAAGTAATAAACCTAGATAATTTTAAAATTAAGATACTGGTTGTGGTATCTCTTCATTAATTAAATATTCAATATATTTCCAAATTTTTTCAGGGTTAATAAGGTTTTTATCGGTCGTTCCATCAATAATCATCCCATCAATAATAGAAATAATGATATGAACAAGGGGAGTTGGGTTTTCTATACCTAACTGAGTAAGTTTTTCATGTAACAGATTAGTCAACCATTTTGTATATTCATAAAATGGTTCACGAATTGAAGTATATTGTTTAGATACTTCAATAAATGCCTTTTTAAATAAACAGCCATTAAATGTTTCGCTATTGATCCATTCAATATACCAATTAAAAATAATATGAATTTGCTCAAGAGGACTAGCATCTTGATGTAAACTTAATTGTTCATTGATTGAGTTTTGGATATTTATATTTCGATGTTGCAAGCATTCCATAATTAAATTTTCCTTTGACGGAAAATATTTATAAAAAGTCATTTTTGCAACATTTGATTCAGCAATAATACGGTCAACACCAGTAGCATTGTACCCAATCTGATTAAATAAATTTAAAGCAGTATTTATAATATCTTCTTTTTTTGACATTACTATTCCATATAGTTAAAACTAATTATAACTTAATCTAAAATATTAAATTTTTAATACAAATTATGATAATAAAAAACTGATTTTGATTCAAGTTGAGATTGTGATAATGATTATCATTAATTGGAGTTTTTTTAAATTTTTTATTTGATTTCGTACGATTTTAATTCTAATATTAATCAATGAAGGAACATATTTAAATATTAATTTAAGTCATTGTTTTTATAATAAAATATGTAAAAATCGATCATGCTTCAATAAGTTTAATGAGAGCGGATATGCCTAAGAAATTTGAGAATTTTAATAATCCTAGAAAGAAAGCGCTTACAGGGATGAAACAAAGCATTTCAGCTGAACTATGGGAAAAAAATTCAAACTTTTTAACCCGATTAAGAGCAAAGATTGCGAAACATCCTGTATCTCATCATCCTGCAATCGATACTTTAAATAATGGCGAAATTAATAAAGAAGATTTAAAAAAAATTCATTTAGAGTATCGCCATGCAATTGTGCAAACTTTTACTGATGCATTGCTCATGGCTCAATTTCAAACTAAACAATTAGAGCCGAGATTGCATGCTGGTGCAAAAATGTTCCCGCGTTTTCTTTTGAGTTTAAATATTTTTGATGAGTTTGGATTTCGGCCAGGGTTGGATAAAGACGGCTACTATCAGGGAAATCCTGAATATGCTCATTATCCCTTATTTGAAGATATATTGAATGATTTCGGTATTACAGAACAAGATCGTCTAACTTATCATCCGACTGAAATTGCAGATCAGGTTAGGGTATTTTTAGAAAATGCTTATGATGACTATAAAGCTGTTTCAGCTTTATTAGCAGTCGCAGAAGAAGAAGTCATTCTGTATAGTCCACCTTTACGTAGAGCAACTAAAGCAGTTGGTCTAGATGTGGAGGGTGGTGGTTATTATCATGTACATGGTATTTCTGAGGATGAAAGTGCTGAAGCAGCAGATGATGATCATGAAGAAGATTTATGGTATGTCTTGATGCAAGCTTGTACAGAAGAAGACTATAACTATATTGAAAAATTATGCTTAGAATATTGTGATTTATGGGAAAAGTTCTGGGATACACAATTAGAGAATTCTGAGCCCATGCGAAAGCAAATCTTAGCTTAATAGATGAAAGATGAATATTTAGTACGGAACGTAAGTGTATTTTAAAACATCTAAAATTTAGGGATAAAATAAATTTAAATTTTGAGTATTTTTTATAAGAGTAAAGCATATTCTATTTGGATATATATTAAAAAACCCCATAAACTTTTTGTTTATGAGGTTCGGTATTTGGTGGGCCCACACAGACTTGAACTGTGGACCAACGGATTATGAGTCCGCTGCTCTAACCAACTGAGCTATAGGCCCTATAAGTCAGAAAAGCTTTTAATCTCAATGCTTTTCAGTGCGTGCAATACTAATCAATTTTTTAATTAAACACAAGTCATTTTCTGAAGTAGACGCAAACTAAACCCAAAAATTTTGTGTCATATTGGCTAATATTTCAAGCGATAGTGATTCTAGCTTATGTGTACTTCAAGAGTAAAGTGGAAGAAGTTATTTATCGATCAATTAGAATTTATTCCAACAATCTATTGTGACGATGACTTAATTGTATTTGTAGTTTGAGACATTAATTTATATAAAATAAATTTTGTTTAAAATATAAGCAGGAAGTGTGGATGTGCTGTTTGAGTATTGTGAAAATATAGAATTAGAAAAACTTATTTAAGATAATATAAATAGAGATTAAAAATACTATATAAAAGTTTCTATATTTTCATATTGTAATTAAAATTTAGGTATAACAAATCGTCTTTTAATTATATCTTTCGAAAAATAATAGTTGAAATAACTCTCTTAATAAGTTCTAGTCCATATAGTAAAGAACATAGACTATTAGGGCTAAATGACTTTAGACAATAGCATCATTAATTTTTAGAGTAGGTCGAAATTTAAAATCAACTTAAAAAGTAAACACTGAGATATAAAGTTATCAACTTTAATAATGAAACATAAAAGTAACAAATAAAGGGATTCAAGATTTTTTTGATGCAAATAAATTTAATTAAAATATAATAATTTTTCTTAAGGTGTTTTTTGTGTTTTTCTAAAAAAGCTGTTAAGGACGGTAATAGAAATTTTTATCATTAAACTATCTTTCCTTCTCTAAAGTATTTTCTATATAAAACCTAAATTGTGATTGTTTTCACAATAGTGTAAATGTTTGTATCTTATAAATTTTATTCTTGACTAAAACACTTGGTTTTAATAAAGTATAAGTGTATTTTTTACAAAATAAAATATTATTGCTTAATCCTGAAATACAGCAACAGGCCTACTTTCTAAGTAGGCTTTTTGTTTTTAGTAGTATTTAAATATAGAGTACAGAGTAATAAACTTAAGCTTTAAATAAACTAGATTTAACAAGAATCAAAATTATAAAAATCCTTAGACTTTCAGAACTAACCTATAAAGTTTTATAAATTTTCTTGAATAATTTTAATTAACTCTCTAGCTGCTTTAGGTAAAGGGCGGTCTTGGAGCCAAATTAAATAAATAGATAGAGGTAAATGATTTTTCGTATTTTTAAAATCTAAAAGGACTAAGTGACCTTGATCAATTTTATCTTGTACTAGTGATAACGGAAAATTTCCCCAACCAAGTCCAGCTTCAACCATATTAATTGCTGTTTGTAGACTATTGGTTTTCCAGTACATTGCACCAATAATTGAACGGGAATCTGTCATTTCATGCTCACTACTCGCCACAACAATTTGTCTAATATTAATTAATTCCTCGATAGAAAACCGTTTTGTTCCATCTTGTAGAAGAGCGTGGTTAGAAGAAATCGTAGCCGCCACTGTTTCAGTCATTACCAATTGTAGATTCTCGCGCATTTTTATATTGAGGTCTGAACCCGCTAAGCAAAGACTGATTTGCTCCGTATAAAGTAAATTAACAATGTCGTCTTGGGGAGCAGTAATAACTTCTATGTTCAGTAAAGGGAATTTATCAGCTAGTTTCTTTATTGAATGGAATAATAATTTTGTATTTACATCGGAAACAACGCCAATACGCAATTTACTTTCAAGTCCTAAAGAAAGTTCATGTGCATGAGTGCTAAATAGCCTAAGTTGTTCAGAAATGATCCGTGCTTGAGGTTCCAAGGCTAATGCTGTAGCAGTAGGAATGACCCTTCTAGGAGTCCGTTCAAATAATATATAACCCAATTCTGCTTCTAAATTAGCAACGGCCATACTTACTGCTGAGGGGACTCGATTTAGTTTACGAGCAGCCGCAGAGAAAGAACCCGTATCGAGTACGGTTATGAAAAGTTCAATATTTTCACTGTTAAAATTCATTTTGATATCAGCTGAACTGAAAGCTATTAACTTTATATATGATTTTGACTGAAATTAAAATATAAGGAATGAAGCAGAGTTTATTGATTATGCAAGGTATAAAGCGTCGAATTGTATATGTTTCTTCCTATGAAATAATCGGAATGGTTATTTCATCAGTAGGGTTAGCGATTTTGGCAGGTGATAGTGTTGAACATACTGGACCACTCTCTGTCATGATTACGACCATCGCTGTAACTTGGAATTTTATCTACAATATTTTATATGAGAAATGGGAAGCTAGACAAAGCAGTCATATCCGTACAGTTAAGCGTAGAGTGGGGCATGCTATTGGTTTCCAACTTACCTTAGTCTTGTTTTTGATTCCTCTTATTTCATGGTGGATGGATATTTCCCTGATTGCTGCTTTTTGGTTAGATGTGGCCTTTATTATCATTATCCCTATCTATACTTTTATATTTAATTGGAGCTTTGATAAGTTATTTGGATTGCCTATTTCGGCACAGGCTAAAGCGCTATCAGAATAACCGTAAAATTATTTTATAAGCTATCAAGGTGATCGACGTTGATAGCTTATCTAGTTTCATTATTTGATTTGATCAATGACTAACTGTTTTGAAAACTTGAGTTGAGCTTTCTTGGCGAAAATGTAGTAAATCAATGCAGTAGAGATAAGTCCTACAAGCCACGATAAATCGATTCCTCCTAACATTGCCGCAATTTGACCCGTATAGAATTTACTATCAATAAATGGTAGTTGAATCAAAATACCTAGAAAGTAGCAGGTAATTCCAATCCGATTCCAACGGCCATACTTACCATTTGGATCATAGAGTGCATCTACATCATATTCTTCTTTAGAGATAAAGTAGTAATCAACAAGATTAATAGCACTCCACGGAATAAAAAAGGTAAGCAAAAACAAAATAAATGCTTTAAAGGTGCTTAAAAAAGTATGTTCACCTATAATTGCAATAAAGGTTGAGACTACAACCATAGCAAGGACAATCAGTAATCTTGTTATTTTTGAGATTTGATTTGTCGATTTGAAACTATTCCAAATCGTAGCAATACACATAAAACTGCCATAGGCATTTAAGGTCGTTAGAGTAACTTTCCCAAAAGCGATACTGAAATATAGAAAGGTTACGACAAGGGCAATTGGGTTCATACCCACAACATATTGAACTTCATTTCCGACAAAATTGCCGTTTGCAACCTGAGCGATTAAAACGCCTAAGCTCATAGAAATTTGTGAGCCAATTAAAGAACCTAAGCCGACAGCCCAAAAAACACGAGATGAAGATGTTTTAGTTGGAAGATATCGAGAATAATCTGCAACATAGGGACCAAAAGAGATTTGCCAAGAAGCAGAAAGGGAAACTGCTAACAAGAATGAAGACCAGCTGAAATGACGTACTGCTAAGAGTTCAGAAAAATCAGAAAGTGCGAAGATCTGAGTCAAAATAATCACAAAAGCAATCAAACCAATAATACTGGCTACTTTGCCTACCAAATGGATTAAACGGTATCCAATCGTTGCGAATAAAATGATTAAACTTGCATAAATTAAGATACCAGTTGTATTGCTGACATGTGCCAAATGTGCAATTGCTTTACCCGCTAAAACCTCTCCAGTTGCGGTAAAACCAATATACATAAGGCAAACGAGTATGATTGGAATACAAGCGCCATAAACCCCAAATTGCACACGACTTGAAATCATTTGAGGGAGACCAAGTTTAGGACCTTGGGCAGCATGCAGTGCCATGACGGCAGCACCAAAACATTGTCCTACTAATAAGCCGATAATAGACCAAAAAACATCTCCGCCTAACACAACGGCTAGCGCGCCTGTCACAATGGCTGTGATTTGTAAGTTGGCACCGAACCATAGGGTGAATTGAGCAAATACTCCGCCATGTCTTTCATTTTCAGGAATAAAATCAATACTTCGGTTTTCTATAAAACTACTATTAGGTTTCCCAGCCGATGAGTCCATTTCACTCTCCTTATCCTTTAAGAGCCATCCTATTCTTATTCATTCATATTTGTATAATCAAATATAAACATGTATATACAAGTAATTTTAAGAAGAATCAAATATTTTTGAAGTATTGGACGTTAAAATTGAGTTAAATAATTCATAGATAAGTAGAAAAAGTATTTGACTGATTTTATTTTTAAAATTTAAATGATAAAAAAATAATATATGAAAAAGCCCTCTGCAGAGGGCTCTATTTTATGCATTTGCGTCTAAAACTAGTTGGAAATAAGTGGGAAGTTCAGAAAATTGTACCAGTTGGGTCTTATCTTCTTGCTTAAAATAATACTGATAATTTGGAGTGTCTAAATGGTTATCTAGATATTGGGTTGCATCTGTAAACTGTGCTTTTGCAATCGGCTTATCTTTCTTGCATTTAATAATAACAGGATTTACGGAGTTTAATTTTACAGGAACACCATTTTCAAATTTAGCAGTTTCAATCAATAAGGAAATTTTGAAATCTCCGAAGGTTACACAGAAGTGGCCTCCATTTTCTGTCTTAATTTCTCTGTCAGAGAAAAGATCTTTAAATAAATTCTTAAGGGATTCTCTATGTTTATCTAAGGCAACTTGAAATTCATGATCTCGTTGCTCGATCTTTTCTTGCTCTTCTTGTAGCAATTTGGCTTGCTTTTCAATTGTTGTAAAATCCAGCTTCATTTTAATATCTCCTTTGGTTGTTTTAAAACTATATATGGCAATCTTTTATTAAGTTTTAAAGAAACATACAGTATTTGTTACAACGGAATAATTAAGATGAGCTTTTGTATAAACCATCACAAATGTAAAAAATATTTTGAAAATATAAGAATTTAAAGAAATAATTTATATACTTGAAATGCTGCTACATATTAAAGATAGATTTTTAATGTAGCAGCATATTTCTTATTTTGTACAATGTTTTGCCATAAGTGGAGTGCTTTTAATTTTAAAAAATCCTCCGCTACTCATTACACCAAGCATTACTAAAACTGTTCCTACTAATTGCCAGATATTAAGGGCTTGTCCAGTAAGTAGAGCAATTATCATACTGAACACTGGCACAAAGTTAAAAAAGACAGAAGCACGACCAGCACCTAACTTTTGTATGCCATTAAACCAGAATAGATAAGCAATCATGGTAGAGCAGATAACAACATATCCCATGGCTAAGTGCGCATTTATAGGGGCAGATGTAATCGCTGTAAGAGGATCTTCAAATATCACACTCAACAAACCAAGTGTTATTGCCCCGAACAGCATAGAAAAAGTTGTTGTTTCTAAGGGAGTAGCATTTTTTACATAACGGCGAGACAGTACATTTGCAAGACAAAACCCAAATGCGCCCAATAATATAAATAGATCTCCAATGTCTATTTTGAGGTGCAGCAAAGTCGTTATATGTCCCTGACTAATCACCAGTAACACGCCACTTAAGCCAAATAAAACGCCTAAGAATTTATTAGTAGTAAGTTTTTCACCATCTAAAAGGATTGTCATTAATAGAGTCATTAATGGCGTGGTTGCCATAATTAAAGCACCGTTAACAGCTGATGTGGTTTGAAGTCCATAAAAACAGCCAATGTTAAATCCCGCAATTCCGATAATACCAATAATCAGATAGATAGCTAGATTCTGTCTTAAGGCTGTCCATCTAAGCTGGCCTGTTATTGAAAAGATTAAGAGTAAGCCTAGACTTGCAATAAAAAAACGTTCAGACGCAGCAGATAACGGGGGCATATGTTGAATAATATAAGACATTGCATTAAATGCTGATCCCCAAAAAAACATCGTTAAGACAACACCAGCATAGGCATAAGCCACCGTTCTGTTCATGGACAGGCTCCCATTAAGAAAGGTTTTATTCTCGACAAATCTATAAAGGTGTACAATTCCATATTAATACACTTCTAATGTGAAAATTTGCACAATGATTGATTGGGAAAATTTGCATTACTTTTCAGTTTTTACAGAAGAAAAGTCACTTTCTGCTGCTGCCAGAAAATTGGGAGTAGATCATGCAACTGTATCTAGAAGAATTGCCCAGCTAGAACAAAATTTAAAACTTAAATTAGTTGATCGTAGGCCACGGACATACATTCTGACTCCTGACGGAGAACGTCTTGCACAAGTAGTTGCTCGTATGATGGAAGAAACTTTTTCTATTGAACGTTTAACTCAAGCAGGTCAGCAAGAAGTAATGGGAAGTGTCTCTATTAGTATGCCTCCTTTAACTGCTGCACATCTCATCATGCCTCATTTGGGTAAATTTTATCGCTATTATCCGCAATTAAAATTACGGGTGCTCGGTGATGTTCATTATGTTTCTTTACAGCATAGTGAGGCTGATATTGCGGTACGATTTGGACGTCCAAAGGAGGAAAATTTAGTTGCTCGCAAAGTAGGTGAAATACCTTTTGGAATATATGTAGGTCCAAATTATTTAGCTTCAACAGATCCTGAAAATTATGATTGGATTAGCGTAGAAGTGGGGGGAGTGCATGGTCAAAAACAGCAAAAGTTAAAAGAAAGGTTAAATCATAAAGAACCTATAATGGTTACCAATAATCCCGAGTTACAGTGGAGAGCTGCATGTGGGGAAATTGGTTTAGCGGTCTTACCAGATTTTTTAGGAGCTCTTAGTAATTTGGTCAGATTACAAGATGATTATCCGATGAGTGCTGAAATATGGTTAGTCACACACGAAGATTTACGGCATAGCCCTGCAATACGTGTAGTAATGGATTTTCTTATGTCTTGCTTTGAGCCATTTAAAGTCTAAGCTATTAACTGCATTCATTTAAAAAGCTGCTGGAGTCCGCAGCTTTTATATTGAGATAAATTTTAAGCCAGACTGACTTCTATTCCTCTACGTAAATTAGATTGGTCCTGATCGGAGTTTAAATCAATTTTGGCATACGATTTGGCAAGTATGCGTCGAGCAGCAAAATTAATTGGTTTTTCTATCAACTTAGGTAATTTGATACCTAAGGGGTTGCTTTCGGTTTGAGATACCTCGGTTTTGACCCTAGTTCCCATAATATAGTCAAACCATGGTTTGGTAACGCACCAATTAGCATTTTGATTGCTTGTCATATGATGATCATAGTGCCAAGGGATGCGTTTCTTAGCATATTCAGGGTCTAAATGGGCTTTTGAATGCACACGCCAATAATTCCATAAGCCATAATAAAGCCCAGCTGTAAAAAAGGGCGCTACTGGTAAGAATACTGTTGCAGCACCAGCTAAACTAATTAATGCTGTTTTTTCATTATAAATTTCTGCATTTTTGAACATTGATTCTGCATAACCTTCATCATGAAAATTATTTAAGCGAGCACGTTTATGATGGGCAATATGAGTAAAAAAAGGGCTATTACGATACTTAGTTGGATATTCGTGTAACCAAACTTTATGGAAGTACCATTCAAGGCCATTTGCAACAAAAATACCGACAGGAAACCCGAGCATACTAATTACTTCTCATGAATCATAATTTAAATGCATTGTAAAATAAGAAAGTTTTATCGCTTTGACTCCATAGGCAGTCCAAGAACTGCCTATAAAATCAATTTTATTGCTTTTGTTTGCGTTGGCGATATGCGCTTGGAGTTTCACCAGTCCAACGTTTAAAGGCTCGTGTAAATGCAGAGGGTTCAGAAAAGCCAGTTAAATAAACAATTTGATCAAGGGTTTCTTTGGTATTTGCAAGTAAACGTCTTGCAAGCTTCTCTCGATGCTGGTTTAAAATTTTTTCGTAATTAGTATTAATTGCTTGTAAATCAGCTCGAAGGGTACGTGGGTTACGATTTAATTGTTCAGCAATAAATTTTTGATCGAATTGACCGGATTCAAGTAAACCATTGCTGAGCAAGCGCTCAATCGCATAAACAAGTTGATGCTTTTCTAAGTTTGATAGTTGCTGTTCAGCAATTGTTTCATGAATTTTTAATAATTCAGGTTCAGCCGCTGGTGATGCTTTATTCAATAATGTACTAGGAAAAATTATAGCGCCTTGTTTTTGGTTTAAAATTACCGGACATTTCCAAGCTTCTTGATAATTATGAGCTGAAGCACCTTGTTGATAAGGTAATGTAATTTGGCTAGGCCTAAACTCGTTATTTGTAATATATTTAAAAAAATTAAGAAAAATACCGATGCCACATTCAAGATAATGTCTTACAGAGTGTTCAAAACCTACTAATAACGCGATATCTTTTTCAACAATTAAAGAAAGATTAAATACATCGGTTAACAGGTGCTGATATCTTAAAGCACGTTGTAAACCTTCACCGAAAGTAGAACTACTTAAAAATAAATATTCAATAACTAAACCTCTGAAAGCAGGCATTTGACTACCTACATGCAAACCAATATCAGGATCTTCACTTATTTCTTCTGCCGCTGTCCAAAATCGCTGTTGAGTAGAATTGTCTCTACGAATATTTTTATCTGGCAGTTGATTGGGTAAATTTACACTTGCAAAAATAGATGCTGCATCTAATCCCATTTGCTGCATAGTTTGATAAGTCATCCATAAAAAAATTCCAGCATCGGAAGAATTTTTTGACATGTTTTTTATAAATATCCAGAAAGTTGTACAATGCATTCAATCATGAATTTATTGTTAATACGATATTTTTACCTATAAATTTCATTGATCAGAAAAAAAGCCTGCATCTTCACGTGCCTGTTTTAAAGCTAAAATAAAAGATATTAGTAAAAGTAGTCCTATGAGGAAAAGAAAAAGATCAATTTTACTGATCGCGTAACCTATACTTATAGCTCCTAGACTTAGTAAAACAATACATAATATTTTCCAAAAAATGAGCATGTTACGTTCTGATAAAAGCCTAAGAATATTGTTTGTAATTGAAGGGGATTTCTAAATTTATTTATGTTTTTTTTATTATAGATTATGTAATTCTTTATAATTTTATAAAATTCGTTTTTTATTAAGCTTTTGAAAAATAAAATAAATTATTTTTAGGTCATGTATATCGATTTCTTTCTTTTTTCTTAAAATTAAGTTTTTATTAATTAATAGAATGATAATTCTTTAGAAACACTATAAAATAGGAATGTAAAAAATAAATTTAATTTTTTAAATAATACAAAACAATAGCTTACTGTGATTATTTAAATTTTTGTTAAAAAAAAGACTTGATTTTTAAGCTAAATTTTGGAATTATAGTTATGCAAATTGTGATCTATTTCCCACAATTTGTATTTCAGGTTAAGTGGTTATCACTAATGCTCATTTGCTATTTTTGCTTATGAGCATTTTTTTATGTGACTTTTTAATATAACTACAAAATTTTTGAATTGTTAAATTTTAAGATTATTTAGCTGAGCTAAGCTTAATTATTTTTAATAAATTTTTAGAGACGAATTAATCATATTGAATAGTCACAGTGGCTGTTGCCGTAACCTCACCCGCGCTTACATTAGCCGCTGTTTGATAGTAACGAGCAGTTAAGGGAATATCGTACTCTATAGTCTGATTAGAGCTGACTGTGCCTATATTTTGTTTTATTGTTTTTTGAATTGGGGTAGTGGCACCATTCATATTCCATAATAATTCTACACCCACACCATTGGCTTTGGTTGAGTTTGCTGCACTATTATTAATGACCTGATTATTTTTGGGATCAGAATTATAGTCAAAACTTAAGCTGATGGTGTTACTTGTTGCTATACCCGAGTTGTTTTCGCCGCCGTTACATAAAATCGATAGATTAAAGCTCTGCTCGCCTTGTGTTGAACCAATCGCTTTAAAACCTGACTTTGTAACAGTCGGGAGTTGAATAGGTATATCTACACCATTTTGAATTTCACATGATGAAGACGCGATCAAAATAGGAGCATTACTTAATACTGTAGTAGTTAAAAATGGTCGGTTTTGTTGACCTGATACATAATAGGTGCTGTAACGTCCTGCTACTAATGCTCCTGAACCTGTGGTCATGGATGTTTTAATAACTTCCATAACAAAATATCCCGGTGAAAGGGTATATGCAGTATTTGGGGTTAAAGTACGTCTATATGGATAATACCCAGAAAAATCTGAAGCATCTGCTGCTTCACGATAAAGACGAATACCAATACCGGGAATATTGGTTGCATATACATTATTACCTATTGGGCTAACTGGATAATTTAAGGGGAGAGCCGCAATAATTTGATCACTAGCACGACTACATGTTGCAGTGGAATTATTGGGAGAAATCGTAAAAGTATTCCTTTGTAAGATAGTCCCTATAGGGTCAGTCGGTTTTACGACGATTTTACCAATATTCATCGGGATATCGACGGTGGTAAATCCCTTACTTAAATTACAATTTGCATTTGTATGGCTATAAGCAAATAGACTCGCTGCCAAAAATCCAATTTTTTTTAAAATCTTATTCATTTACAGACTGCCTTTGTCATAATAATTGATTGATTGTTATGCTTTATTTGATCCGTGATATCGTATTCAAGTTCGCATTTTTCAGTATTCCTTTCTCCCCATTTCACATATAAAAGGTGATGTGTGCTGAGAAAACAGGAGGTTTTAACTTGGTAAACTATAGACACTCATC
>NZ_JBQENP010000019.1:0-55192 GCF_052044755.1 Acinetobacter sp. 22512
AATGGTGGTATCAATTTAGAGGGTGCTAAAGTTGATATTCAAGGTTCACAGTTAACTGCACAAAAAGATATTAAGATTGTTTCAAGTAAAGATGATGTGTTAGTTGATGGGGTAAAAAATAGTTTTGCAAAGAGAAAGAAAGAAGAAAAGTTTACTGAAGCCAATAATTTAAAAAATTCTATATTAAGTAGTTTAGATTTATTAAAACAACAACAGTTTTTTACCGATTATGATAATATGGTTACTGCATATGAAGATTATGCTTCTAGTAATTATGATTATACTTTATATGTGAAGCATTATAATCTTTATAAAGATTTTATTTCCAAATACCCAGTGAGACCAAACCCAAGGCTTCTTATATTTGGATCAGATGTACCATTATTCCATAGTATTATTGCTGTACCACAAAGAAGTAGCCGCTTTGATGCATTATATTCATTTGAGCCAAAATATGATGAAAATTATTTAAGGAGCTTACAGGCGGAAGTTGATTTTTATAATACAGAGATAAATGGTTCAGAACATGCCGAAGCTAAATTAACTTCAAAATCAGGAAATATAAATATTACTTCTGCTAAAGGTTTATCTATAAGTGGAGGAAATATTTCTGCTCAATTAGGACAAGTTAATTTAGAAGCAAGTGGTGTTTTAGCCGAACAGTATAAATCTACAACCACTACAGAGACTAATCCCCAGCCAAGAATATTAAATGCAAGTATTATTGTTGATGGTCATACAGATTTTTATGATAAAGGCAGTGAAAATGATCAAAATTATAGTATGAGAACACTAGTCAGCCCTTCTATTATTAATGGGGATAAAGGGGTTAACATTAGAACTGTAGGTAAAACTAAAGATGATAACTTAGTTTTACAAGCTACCGGTATTACATCAAAAAATGGTGATGTGAAAATAGAATCAAATAAAAGTATTTTATTTGATGCAGCTATTGAGCAAAGTTATGATCGATCAATAACTACTGAAAAGAAAAAATCATGGGGTGGTTTAAAGAAAAAGTATATTACGACTGTTTCTGAAAATAATGGCACAAATGCGGCATCAGTTGATATTTCTGCAAAGAATATTTCTATTGAGACAAAGAAACTAGATCCATCTGTAGATGCTAAAACCCCAGATAATAATATTGATATTTATTCTGGGCGCTTTACTGCTGAGGGTGGAACAATTTCTATTAACTCTGGGGGAAATCTTAACCTTTATACAGTGGAAGAGAGTTCTAGGAGTGATGTAGATATTACGAAAAAATCATCTTTTGCTGGAATCAAATACAACACCTCTAAAACAAATGCAACGCGTACTCAAGTTACTGAAATACCAGCAACCTTAAAAGCAGATTATATTGGGACAAAATCAGTTTATGATACAAAACTTGTTGGAACAGAATTTGAATATTTAATCGGTTCTACACTTGAAGCTGGCGGTAAGTTAGAGCTCATCGCTGCTAAAACCTCTATTACTGACTTGTTAAAAAAAGAAAAAAACTCTGTAGTCTGGCAATCAATGCAGGATAAAGGTTCTATCACTGAAACTGCTCAATTACCAAGTTTTAATGGTCCAGTTTTACCTACTTTTAAAGCCGCTGGTGGTTTAAGTGTACAAGTTCCAATTAGTGAAAAAGATGTTAATAAAGTAGAGCTACGTGATGCGATTCTTGACTTATCTAAAAAACCAGGAAATGAATATTTAAAAGAATTGGTAAACCGAAAAGATGTAGATTGGCAAACAGTTCTATTAACTCAAAAAGACTGGGACTATAAATCACAAGGTTTAACAGCAGCTGGAGCTGCGATTATTGTTATTATTGTGACAATTCTTACGATGGGTTCAGGAACTGCTGCAGCGGCAGGTGCGGCTGGAGGAACAGCAGCAAGTGGGACTACAGTTGGTTTGGGCGCAAGTATGATTGGTTCAGCAGGCGTTACAACTGCAACAGTGGGAGGTGTTACAACAATTACAGGTGTTTCTACGCTTGGGGCTATGGCAAATGCTGCTATTACAAGTTTAGCAACTCAAGCAAGTGTAGGATTAATTAATAACGGTGGAGATATCGGCAAAACACTAAAAGATTTAGGAAGTAAAGATTCTGTTAAGAATTTAGCAGCATCAGTAGTCACTGCTGGATTGTTGAATGGGGTAGCGACAAACTTAAATATCAGTAGTAATGCTATTGTGAATGACATTGCCAATAATATGGCTACTGGAATGATACAAGGTGTTGGCAGTACATTGATAGATTCTGCTGTTAATGGTAGAAACCTAAGCGAAGGACTGGAAAAAGCTTTATTAGCAGGATTGGCAAACTCACTGCAAGCACCATTAGCAGGTGCTATTGGTGACACATTAGGAATGAGTAGCAATGCCTTTGTGAGTAAAGTTGTTGCTATTGCTGCGCATGCTGCAGCGGGTTGTGCAACTGGTGTGATTGACAAAGAATGTCAGTCACGAGCACTAGGAGCCGCTTTAGGTGAGGTCATTGCAGAAAATATGTTCAAACCAGCAAATGGCATTGAATATACGGAAGCAGAAAAATCAAAAATTCTCAACATTACTAAACTTACCACTGGGGTGGTTGCTGCGTATGTAGGATATGATGTGACTGCTGCTGCAAATGCAGCAGATACAGCCGTTAGCAATAATTATTTGAACCATGTGCAAGAGAAGCAAAAGAGTCAAGAACTTAAAGATTGTAATGTTCTTACTTGTGGTGGAGTAGTTGTTAAATGGGCTGCAATTAGTGCAGGACAAGATGCAAATTATGCAGCAGGCTTTGCAGTAGGTATTCCGACCTCTGTTGCTGAGTCGGTAGTGGGTTTGGCAAAAATGGCTCTTAGCCCAATACAAACCTATAAAGCAATCAAAGAAGTTATCAATAGTGAAAACGCTCTAGGTAATATTAGTGATGCTATTAAACAAGATTATACGAACCGTATTAATAAGCTTGAATCAGAATATGAAAAAGCTGGTATTAAAGGCTCATATAATGCAGGTTTAGAAGCGGGCAAACTTACAGCTGATGTAGCGAGTTTATTCGCTGGTGGCGCTAGTCTTGCTAAAGGTGGAGTGATCCTGACAGAAAAAGTAGCAGCAAAAGTTGGCTACAAAGTTTTAAAAGATCCAATAATTATTTCGGATAAAGGTATTGCAGTCAATTTAGATGGACATAAAATATATGATCCTCAATTTACTCCCTTGAGTACAAATCCCCGTGCGCTTTATAGATTCTCAGATTTTAATCATAGATCTACAGGTGGTGATATCTATTTTGGTGAAAACATTGCTACATCTTATTTCGAAGTGAGACAGGCTGTAAATGGAAAGTCTTTATTTGTGGGACAGGTTGAGGTTAAGAATATGCTAGATTTAACCGATCCTAAAATATTGAAACAAATGGGGATTGATCAAAAAAAACTAACTGAAATTGCGCCAGATGGTTATTCAAATGCAGAAAAGGCTAAAAAAGAAGCTATATATGCGTATACAAATAGAATTGCGAACCAAGCCTATGACAAAGGTTACACAGGTATTATCTATAATAGTAGCCGTAATACAGGTTCAAACAATAACCGTGCTGTAGTGTTATTTGGGGGGCGTTATGATGCTGCTAAGATTAAACCAGTGCTTGATAAGCCGATTTTAAAGAAATAAGGAGCAAATACAATGAGAAGTTTACACCAAGTAGCAGCTAGTGAAATAGCTGTAGTACCTTATTATTTGAATGGATATCAACAGAATGGTCTGCAGTACGGAGTGAATGAATATGAAAGAGCAGAACCATTGGGTGCGCAATGTGCGAATTGTCATACTATTCTATGGATAACAGGACGTAGCGATCCTATTTTAAATGAGACAAAACCTAAAAATATTCCAGATAGCGGGCCTATTTATCGTGAATATATT
Organism: Acinetobacter sp. 22512; assembly: GCF_052044755.1. Lineage (NCBI taxonomy): Bacteria > Pseudomonadati > Pseudomonadota > Gammaproteobacteria > Moraxellales > Moraxellaceae > Acinetobacter > Acinetobacter sp. 22512. The sequence continues at coordinate 3,922 of NZ_JBQENP010000019.1, forward strand.
CAAGATAATCTAAAAAGGTTTTTGAGATCATTACCTGCGTGTCCAAATTGTCATCAACAAACTTATGATTTATTTGTACACACGACTACATTAACTAGATTTGAAGATGGTAGTTCTTATCCAAAATATCCAGAGGAATATTATGGTGTTGATGAAGAGAGGTCAGCTAAAGTCAAAGATAAAGCGGTGTGGTGGTATGGTGATGAAGCCGAGGCTAAAAGGCTAAATTTAAATTTTTTATGATTTTCTTCAAAATTAAATTATTGTCTGGTAAATATTTTGATGGCGATATTAACTTAAAATCTCGTCACTTGGAATTAAACTCTTAAATATATTTAGCTCATTACTCAAAGAAAATTAATTACATGAAGCCCATTTAAAATGGGCTTCATCCTATAAAATAGTAACTTATTCTTAATTAGTTACTATTTTATACTTCCATGAATAATAGAACAGCTCTATTAATATAAAGATTTTTAACCCGCAACGATCCGCTTCTCAAGCATTTCCATAAAGGTTTTTAAAATAATATTGTGGTTTTTGCCTTTGTGAGTAATTAAACAAATAGGTGTGCTGTAATGCATTTTCTCCTTTGAAACAGCTTGCATAAAACCATCTTCAACCCATTTTTTTGCGTAGTGGTCGGGTAAAAAACCCAAGAATTTTCCAGTTAAAATCAGAAATGCGATGCCTTCACGGTCACTTGCTGTCGCTTTACAGTCTAAAAGTTGGTGCAACTTTGCTGCTTCTGGTGTGATGGCATAATTAGGAAGGACTGCTTGCCATGTTTTTAACTCATCTAGATTCATGTTGCTGCACTGGCTAAACAACGGATGGTTTTTGCCGCAGTATAAAAATGAACTTTCGCTATATAAATCAAAATAGTCTAGACCAGACAATGGCGTCACAAGGGGGATAACGCCTGCGTGTAAACGGTTATCGAGCACACGGCATTCAATATCTGACAGAGTACTCATACTAATGTTAATAATCACTTCGGCATGTTCCTCGGCAAGTTGAGTCAAGGTATTGGTGATATAGCCTCTAGGCATAGTCACAAGATTGTTAATAATGCCGATATTAAACTCACCCTTAAGGCGGTTATGCATTTGGTTGACTTTAGAGCGGAAGTCTTCAATGGCTGCCGTAAGCACTTCTATATATTCTAAAATTTCCCGTCCTTCATCGGTCAGGGCAAATCCGGCACGGCCTCGCTGACATAGCCGAATGCCTAAACGATTTTCTAAATCACTCATATGCAAACTAACTGCAGAACGACTAATACCTAAAATACTTTCGGCAGATGTAAAGCTGTGACAGTCACATACCGTTTTAAATATTTTAAGTAATTTAATATCAAAATCAGTGACTTGATTTAATTTTTTAGGTTTCATTTAGTTTTGTTTTTTTAAATCTAAACTCAAGATAATTTGAATTTATCAAACTTATTACGCTATGTACACTCAAACCATAATTTGAAAATAAACAGGAATGGTTATGTTTGATACGGATAAATTTAGCGACTCAGAGCATACTTTGGATGCGGTTCAAACTAATAACAATATGCATATAAATTATCAAGCACACTGGATGCCTTTCTCTGCAAATCGTAACTTTGCTAAAGACCCGCGCATGATTGTGGGCGCAAAAGGATCATATCTAATTGATGATTCGGGCCGTGAAATTTACGACTCACTCTCAGGCCTATGGACTTGTGGTGCTGGTCATACGCTTCCTGAAATTCAACAAGCGGTGAGTGCTCAATTAGGTCAGCTCGACTACTCGCCAGCTTTTCAGTTTGGTCATCCGTTGTCTTTTAAGTTGGCAGAAAAAATTGTTCAGCATATGCCTGAAAAATTACAACACGTTTTCTTTACCAACTCGGGTTCAGAGTCAGCAGATACTGCCATCAAAATGGCACGTGCGTATTGGCGCATTAAAGGTAAACCAAGCAAAACTAAATTGATTGGCCGTGCCCGTGGCTATCATGGTGTAAACGTTGCTGGAACAAGCTTAGGTGGGATTGGTGGCAACCGTAAAATGTTTGGTCAGCTTATGGATGTAGACCATTTACCGCATACCTTGCAGCCGAATTTAACTTTTACCAAAGGTTGTGCAGAAACAGGTGGGATAGAACTTGCCAATGAAATGCTTAAGTTAATTGAGCTACACGATGCTTCAAATATTGCAGCCGTCATTGTGGAGCCTGTTTCTGGTTCAGCAGGTTGTATTGTACCGCCAACAGGCTATTTACAACGTTTAAGAGAGATCTGTGATCAGCATGACATCTTATTAATTTTTGATGAAGTAATTACAGGTTTTGGCCGTTTAGGAACGTGGACGGGAGCAGAGTATTTTGGGGTAACACCAGATATTTTGAACTTTGCGAAACAGGTGACCAATGGTGCTATTCCTTTAGGTGGTGTGGTGGCAAGCCATGAAATTTACTCAGCCTTTATGCAACAAGACTTACCAGAGCATGCCATTGAATTTACCCATGGCTATACCTATTCGGCACATCCGGTTGCTTGTGCGGCTGCTTTAGCTGCGCTTGAAGTTTTAGAAAAGAAAAACCTGTTAGCTCAATCTGCGGCGTTAGCACCAACTTTTGAAAAAATGCTGCATGACTTAAAAGGCTCACCGCATATTTTAGATATTCGTAACTGTGGTTTGATTGGTGCTTTGCAGTTAGCACCACGTGATGGCGATGCCACCATCCGAGGCTTTGAGCTTGGTATGAAACTTTGGAAAGAAGGATTCTATGTTCGCTTTGGAGGCGACACGCTTCAGTTCGGTCCAATGTTTAACAGTACAGAGGCTGATATTGACCGCTTATTGAATGCCGTTGGCGATGCACTTTATCAAGTGAATTAAGGCTTATAGACATTTTAAGAGCATCGGTAAAGTCTATAGATGCTCTTTAAAAACTAAATGAAAAATACAGTTTGATCTAAAAACTAATTGTAGTAAGGAGTAACAACAATGACAAATGGCCTAGAAGATTTTAGCTATGAAGAAGTTTCAACTGAAAATAGTACGCATAGTGAACAAGCCAAAAAAGTGCTAGGGCATTTCATTCAAGGAAGAATTGTATCTAAAACGGCAAGAAAACAGCCAGTTTACAATCCTGCGACGGGTGAAATTAGTAAAGAAGTCGAAATTGCAGATGCTCAAACGGTAAATGAAGCAGTTCAGGTAGCCGAGCAAGCATTTCCTGCATGGCGAGATACACCAGTCATTAAACGTGCACGAGTCATGTTTAAGTTTAAACAATTATTAGAGCAAAATGCTGAAAAGATTTGCGCTTTGATTGGACAAGAGCACGGTAAAATTTCTCATGATGCTCAAGGCGAATTACAACGTGGTATTGAAAATGTTGAATACGCTTGCGGTGCACCAGAGCTTTTAAAAGGGGAATATTCAAAAAATGTCGGTCCAGATATCGACTCATGGAGCGAGTTCCAACCGTTAGGTATTGTCGCTGGGATCACACCGTTTAACTTCCCAGCTATGGTGGCTTTGTGGATGTTCCCAATGGCACTGGTTTGCGGTAATTGTTTTATTTTAAAACCTTCGGAAAAAGCACCTTCTGTGGTTTTATACCTTGCAGAATTATTAAAGCAGGCGGGTTTACCTGACGGCGTGTTTAATGTGGTGAATGGTGATAAAGAAGCGGTAGATGCCTTATTACATAATCCTCGTATTCAGGCAGTCAGCTTTGTAGGTTCAACACCAATTGCTGAATATATTTACCGTACAGCAACATCCACGGGCAAACGTTGCCAAGCATTAGGTGGGGCAAAAAACCACGCGATTATCATGCCTGATGCCGATATCGATAACGTAGTAACTTCATTGTTAGGCGCAGCTTTTGGTTCTTCAGGTGAACGTTGTATGGCACTCTCGGTAGCAGTTGCTATTGGTGACGAAGTTGCCGATGTAGTCATTGATAAGCTAACTCAAGAAATGAAAAAATTGAAGTTCGGCAACTATGCATATGCAAGCAACGACTTTGGGCCACTTATTACCCAAGCACATAAAGACAAGGTACAAGCCTATATTCAAAGTGCAGAACAGCAAGGCGCAAAAATTGTAGTAGATGGTCGTGATGCAAAACCGGCAGGCTATGAAAAAGGCTTCTTTGTTGGGCCAACTTTAATTGATCAAGTCACGCCGAACATGACCAGCTACCAACAAGAAATTTTTGGTCCTGTGTTGCAAGTTATGCGTGTGAATACTATGCAAGAAGCCATGCAACTCATTAATGACCATGAATATGGCAACGGTACTTGTATCTATACCCGTGACGGGGAAGCTGCGCGCTATTTTAGTAGCCATATTCAAGTTGGTATGGTCGGTATTAATGTACCTTTACCAGTACCTGTTGCTTATCATAGTTTTGGTGGTTGGAAGCGTTCGTTGTTTGGTGATTTACATGCTTATGGTCCAGATGGTGTCCGTTTCTACACACGCCGTAAAACTATTACGCAACGTTGGCCGTCTGCTCAGGTCCGTGAAGCAAAACAATTTTCAATGCCAACTTTAAATTAATTATTGCAACAAGGGGAAAACAATAAGTTTTCCCTTTTTCATTACCGTAGGATTTTAAACATGTAATAGATTGTTTTTATAGATATATTTTTAAGGATTGAAATATGAATAATGATACAACAAAAAAATTAGGCGAAGGACTTTCAAATCGCCATATTACAATGATTAGTATTGGTGGTGTTATTGGTGCAGGTTTATTTGTCGGTTCATCTTCTGCAATTGCCAAGGCAGGCCCAGCGGTGATTCTTGCATACCTGATTACCAGCATTATGGTATTTCTGGTGATGCGAATGTTGGGTGAGATGGCCGTTTTAGAACCAGACACTGGTTCATTTTCTACATATGCCCGTAAAGCGATTGGCCCTTGGGCAGGCTTTACCATTGGTTGGTTATATTGGTGGTTTTGGGTGCTTGCGATTCCTGTAGAAGCCATTGCTGGTGCTGAAATTTTACATTCGTGGTTTCCGAACGTTTCAGTTTCTATCTATGCATTCTGTTTTATTGTGTTCTTAAGCTTGGCCAACTTTTTTAGTACCAAAAGTTTTGGTGAGTTTGAGTTCTGGTTTTCTTTGGTCAAAGTAGTGGCCATTATTGGTTTCATTATTATTGGTATTTTGGCAATTTCAGGTATTTGGCCTTTAGCTAAAAATGTTAGCGGCGTTGCCAATTTATACAATAACGCCGGTTTTATGCCGCACGGTATGGGCGGAATTTTATCGGCAATTTTAATTACGGCATTTTCATTCTTTGGTGTAGAAATTGTCTCGATTGCAGCAGCAGAATCATCAAACCCTAAACAGAAAATCAGACGCGCTACCAATTTGGTGTTGTACCGTATTATCCTTTTCTTTGTAGTTTCGATGTTTATTGCCGTTTCACTTGTCGACTGGCGTTCACCAGACTTACAAAAGTACGGAACATTCCAATACGTTTTAATGAGCTTGAACGTACCGGGCACTAAACTCATCATTGATACGGTCGTGTTTATCGCCGTTGCGAGTTGTATGAATGCTGCGATTTATACGTCCTCTCGTATGCTATTTCGTTTGGGCACTCGTAGTGAAGCGCCACAAGCCGTAACTAAAATCAATTATGCGGGTGTACCTGCAATTGCAGTATTTTCTTCAACTTTCATTGGTTTAGTGTGTTGTGTCATTAACTATGTATTCCCTGGAAAAGTATTTGGCTTATTGCTCTCAAGCACAGGGTCAATTGCATTACTGGTGTACTTGGTTATTGCGTTCTCACAACTACGTTTAAGACATAAGCTCGAGGCAGCTGGAGCGGAAATACCATTTAAAATGTGGTTATTCCCATGGCTGACTTGGTTTGTGATTATTATTATTTTAAGTGTGTTGGCTTATATGTTCTTCTCGCCAGCATATAGTTATGAAACGACTTTATCTTTAGGGGTAACTTCGCTTGTGGTGGTTTGTGGATTGTTCGTCACGCGAAAGCGTAAAGCAACTAGAACGGTTGCCATGAATTTAGATTAATTAAAAAAGAGACCATAAATGGTCTCTTTTTTTCTCATATTCCAAGATCTAGACGAACTATTTAGTCGTATCAATAGAGACTAAAACCGATAAACCTGGGCGTAATAATTTAACGTCTTTTTGATTTTCAATAAGCTTAATTCGTAAAGGAAGGCGCTGAACAATCTTGGTAAAGTTACCTGTTGCATTGGTCGCCGAGATTGGAGAAAAAAATGCGCCAGTTGAAGGAGAGAAGCTATCTACCACACCTTTTAATTCAACATTATAAGCATCTACATAGACATTAACTGGTTGTCCGATCTTGATCTTTTTTAACTCAATTTCACGGAAGTTGGCTTCTACATAAACCTGATCTAAAGGAACAACCACCATGAGTGGATTACCAGCACTCACAAAGTTACCTACATTAGCTGACTTTTGACCAATCATGCCATCAATAGGTGCACGAACCTCTGTATAGCTCAAATTCAGTTTTGCTTTATCAAGCGCCGCTTGGGCTTGTTTAAGGGCTGCTTGTTTGGCTTGTACCTGTATCTTGTATTGATTGAGCTGATACTGTGCATCAATCACTTTTTCTTTACTGCTGTCTAAGTCAGCATATTGTTCAGTCAAAGTAGTCTTAGATTGCTGTGTAATTAATCTAGACTCCGCTCCAAGTGCCTGTAATTGCTCATAACGAGCCGTATTATCTTTGGTGAGTTTAATTCCAGCTTCTACTTTTCTCAGCTGTGCTTCAGTTTCTCGAATGATAGTGGGTTGTCTATCCACTGCGAGCATTGCTTCACTCAGGTCAGCTTGCGCTTTTGCATAATTAGATTCAGCCTCAGCCAAAGCAGCTTGATAATCACGTGCATCAATCCGCGCTAAAAGTTGGCCTTTTTTTACGGTCTGGTGATCTTTAATGTAAATTTCCTCAATATTGCCCGATACTTTTGGGGCAATTGTTGAGTACTCTACATCTACACGTGCATCGTCTGTTTCAACAACCGAAGAGGGTAAAAATATAAGTTTTAAAACCCATAAAATAGATGCTAAGACAATAATAAACGCAATAGCCATAACCCAATGCTTTTTGAGAAATTGCACCTTGGTTAACTTGGGTGGTTCGGTATGGGTGGTGTCTTGGGCTTCGAGAGTACTCATAAAGATTTTCCTGAGTTATGACTATTCATTAACTTAATGAGAGCAATACGTGGCGGATAAGTTCGAACTGGCAAAATCAACATCACGATAAACAAAATAGCGGTAAGGCCAGCTAAGATGAGATATTGATCGCTAATAACTAAAACTGATTGTTGCGCTTGAATCGCAGAATTTAGGGCAGATAAACCACCTGAAACACGATCTGCACCATTTGCGGTGAGCACAGGTGGAGTAAGTGGGTTAATAACAGGGCCTTGAATATTTTGGAAAACATGTTGAGCAGTATTTTCAATCAGTCGTGTTGAATGGTATTCACCGCGAACTCGATTGACCCAGTCCAAAATACACACACCTAGTACACCGCTAATAGCACGTGGGGTATTAATCATAGGGGATGCATAAATTGCCATGGTTGGGTGAACACTGTTTGTACCCATCATTAAGAGCGAGAGCACGACACAGGTTTGCCCCAGACATGAGATTGCATGCCAAAAATAAAATTGGTCTTGATTCCATGTGGTATCAAGTTGACTTGCACCTAGACAACCCGCAATGACCAGAAGTAAACCAAATCCGTGTACATATCGGCTATCCACCCAAGCTTGATTTAAAAGCTTCACAACAATAGGAATATAGATAAATTGCAGTGCCGCAATTTGTAAGCCAATCCACATGGTCTGAGTGGGTTTATAGCCATGTACAGCACTTAAGTAATTGAGTGGTAATGTGCTTGTGGACATACCAATAATGACAAAGCAAAAGAGTGCGAAAACAGCATAAGCAAAATTTCGGATTTCGAGCATTTGCGGTTTAATCAATGGTGACGGATAACGCCATTCATGTATGAAAAACCAAGGTAAAGTTATTGCACTAATTAAGGCTAATACACAAATTAATTGAGAATGGAACCAATCTAAATGGTTGCCATGCAATAACATGGTGCTCAGGCTGGCTAAGCTAATAATCGCTAAAATGGCACCCATCCAATCGTAAGTTTTTATTCTTGAATAATTCAATGGATCTTGGGGAATACCAAAATAAACCAGTGCAGCGCTTAGCGCACAAAACGGAATAGTTTGGAAAAATATCATTTTCCATCCAATTACATCTAAGTAAAAAGCTGAGAGTGCAGCACTTAAGTTGGGAAAGAACGTCGCAGTTAATGCATAGCAGGCTAATCCCCATAGCCGAATGTCAGGTCCTAAAAATCTAAGCGCACAGGCCATGAGCAAAGGAATCGTTAAACCATTGGCGAGCCCTTGTAAACCACGTAATAGATAAAAGATTTCGATATTTGGACTAAAAGGAATTAAAACGCTAGAAAAAAGGCAAAGTCCTATAGCAAAAAGAAGAACTCTGCGCATAGAAAAAATGACTGCCCAACTCGTAGACAGGATCATTCCAATAATCATCGCACTTGCGTAAATACTATTAACCCAATAACCCGAGTCGACACTAATGCCCATTGCACCTCGAATGTCGACTAAAGTAATGCTGGTAATTCGGTTATTAAATTCAACAGTCATTGCAGCAAATATTGCACCTGCTAAACCGATGAGTGGCTTTGTATTCATCTTTTACCTTAAATCTTAAACATCAATTCATTGCACGGAGTAGATATTTACTGTACTGTACCGATCGGTACTCTACTCTTTAATTAAATTTCCGTCAATTCTCGATTTTGAACTTTTCGATGAGTTACACTTAGAACGAAATCGCTAAAATTTTTATAAGGTCAATATGTCTGGTTTAACGAAAGCTCATGAAAAAGATCAAAAAATTCTGGATGCAGCAACAAAGTTTTTTTTGATCCACGGCTTTAGTGGCACAACGACAGACATGATTCAAAAGGAAGCAGGGGTTTCAAAAGCAACGATGTATGGTTGCTATAAGAATAAAGAAGCGATGTTTGCAGCGGTGATTGAACGTCAATGTACCAACATGCAAAAACAAATTATTTTAGTTGAGACAAAAGCCGATAATTTACGATCAGCACTAACTGAAATTGGGAAGACCTATCTGTGTTTTATATTATCGCATTCAGGCTTGGCTTTTTTTAGAGTTTGTATTGCAGAAGCTGTAAGATTCCCAGAGTTATCTGAAAAATTCTTTGAGTTGGGTCCACAGCGTCTAGCAAATATCATTGCAGGATATCTAGTAAAATCCGTTAAACAGGGCGAAATTGAATTAAGCTCTTCTTCAGAAGTTGCTGCGAATATATTTTTATCGCTATTAAGAAGTGATGCTCATCTAAAATGTTTGACGCATCCTGATTATTTAATATCAGAGAATGAAATTAGTACTTGGGTTGAGTATGCGGTTGATTTGTTTTTAAAAAATATCAATTACAAACCAAATTAATTTAGGAAATTTTATTTTATCTATAAGCTCTGGATGTAGAAATAAAAAAGAGACCAGTTTGTGGTCTCTTTTTTATTTATTAGATCGCTTCTCTGGTCATCTCACCATTCACCAATCTTAAAATCTGCAACGGGTTGCTATCTTTTAAAGCCTCTGGCAATAAGCTTTGGGGATAGTTTTGGTAACACACAGGTCTCAAGTAACGGTCAATTGCCAAGGTTCCAACCGATGTCCCTCGTGCATCAGAGGTGGCTGGGTATGGCCCGCCGTGCACCATCGCATCACACACCTCAACACCCGTTGGATAACCATTTATGAGTAATCGTCCAGCTTTTTCCTCTAACACTGGAACTACATCTGCAAACTCGGTTAAGTCTGCTTCGTCGGCAATTAAAGTCGCAGTCAGTTGCCCATTCATGCTTTGTAAGGCCTGAATGAGTTGGGCTTTATCTGCCACTTCAATGATGACCGTAGTTGGCCCAAAGATTTCTTCTTGTAAAAGCTGGTCACCCGCCAGTAACAGCTCAACATCCGCTTTAAAGAGTTGTGGCTGTGCCTGATTGCCTTGCTGGGTTTGACCTGCCAAATGCTTAATGCCTTGATGCTCGGTTAAGTGCTCAAGACCAGCGGTATAACTTTTTAAGGTGCCGGCATTCAGCATAGTCTGTGCAGGTTTGCCACCCATAATTTTGGTTAGGTTGCTAATGAGTTGAGTAAATTCGGCTGATTTAATTCCCAAGATTAAACCCGGATTGGTACAGAACTGACCACAGCCGAGCACTACTGAATCTGCCAAATCCTGTGCAATCTTTTCACCACGGTTTTTTAAGGCTTCGGGTAACATCAGCATCGGGTTAATGCTGCTCATTTCAGCAAATACGGGAATTGGCTGTGGACGGGCTGCGGCCATGTCACATAAAGCTCGTCCACCACGAAGTGAACCGGTAAAACCCACAGCCTGAATTAAAGGATGTTTCACTAAAGGTTCACCCACGCCATTACCATAGATCATGTTAAATACACCTTTAGGCATATTTGATTTTTCTACGGCACGTTCGATTGCCTGCGCTACAAAATCTGCTGTCGCCATGTGTCCACTATGGGCTTTCACCACTACAGAACAACCTGCGGCCAGTGCCGAAGCAGTGTCTCCACCCGCAGTTGAGAATGCTAAAGGAAAGTTACTTGCCCCAAAGACTGCAACAGGACCGACACCGATTTTAATCTGACGCAGGTCTGGGCGAGGTAAAGGCTGACGCTCAGGTAAAGCGGTATCAATACGGGCACCTAAAAAATCACCACGGCGCAGCACTTTGGCAAACAAACGCATTTGTCCACTGGTACGGGCACGCTCACCTTGTAAACGTGCAAGTGGCAAAGCCGTTTCCTGTGAGACAATTTCAAGAAAATCTGTACCCAAAGCATCGAGCTCATCGGCAATATTTTCTAAAAAGGCAGCACGGTGTTCAGGTGAAGTATGGCGGTAAGTCTTAAACGCTTGACTGGCTGCTTCACAGGCTTGATTCACCTCTTGCTCGGTTGCATGGCGAAATTCATAAGGCAAAGCTTCGCCAGTTGTTGCATTCACACTTTTTAGTAAAGTGGAACTTTGTGAACTACGTGAACCGCCAATAAAGTTGTGTCCGATAATGGTCATAACAAATATCCTGAAATTAATGAGAATGTCTTGGAAGGTTGTCTTGGTTTACGACTCGCATGTATAAAGTTGCGGGTTCCAAACAACCACCAGTAGATAATTGACCTACCAGGTTGCGATACATTTCTTGCCAAGGTGTTTGAGATGCAGAGTCCGTCGGTTTCCATTCACGGCGGCGTTGTTCTAACTCTTCGTCAGAAATGAGTACGTTGACTGAACGTTTATTGAGATCAATGCGCAAACGGTCATTGGTTTTAAGTAAGGCAATGCCGCCGCCTACAGCCGCTTCGGGTGACATATTTAAAATTGAAGGGCTGGCAGACGTACCGCTTTGACGGCCATCTCCTAAGCAAGGCAGTGAATCAATACCTTTTTTAATTAACTCCGCTGGGGGAGCCATATTGACGACTTCTGCGCTGCCCGGATAGCCAACTGTTCCAGCACCACGGATGACCAAAATACAATGTTCATCAATGTTTAAAGCAGGGTCATTAATTCGTGCGTGGTAGTCTTCGGGACCTTCAAAAACGATTGCACGTGCTTCAAAGCTATTTTCACTATTTGGGTCAGATAAATAGGTTTTCTTAAATGCTTCGCCCACTACAGACATTTTCATAATGGCGCTGTCAAAGAAATTACCACTCAGCACGATAAAACCTGCGCCATGTTTCAATGGTTGTTCATAAGGGAAGATGACATCTGCATTTGAGGTTTTTGCATTTTTAGCAATTTTCCCAATTGTTTTACCGCTGACTGATGCACAGTCTTCATGTAAAACACCTGCTTTTTGTAATTCATGCAAAACAGCAGGAACACCGCCAGCACGGTGGAAACCTTCACCCAAATATTTGCCCGCCGGCATGCAATTCACAATAAGTGGAATATTTTCTCCAACGCGTTGCCAGTCTTCTAAACTCAGCTCAATCCCCATATGACGAGCAATTGCAATGAGGTGAGGAGGGCAGTTACTTGATGCACCTAATGCTGAGGCTACCGCTATGGCATTTTCAAATGATCGTTTGTTCATAATTTTAGAAGGGCGTAAATCTTCTAAAACCATTTCACATATTCTTTTGCCGGTCATATAGGCCATTTGCCCGCGTTCGCGATAAGGCGCTGGAATGCTTGCACATGTCGGTAAAGACATACCTAAAGCTTCTGCTAATGCATTCATTGAAAGTGCGGTGCCCATGGTATTGCAATGCCCAACTGAAGGTGAGGCGGAAGTCGTCATTTCCATGAAGCCTTCATAGTCAATTTCACCCGTGGCAAGTAAATTTCTTGCATGCCAAAGCACCGTGCCTGAGCCAATTAATTCACCCTTAAAGTGACCATCTAGCATTGGCCCACCAGATAACACGATTGCCGGTATATCTGTTGTTGCGGCTGCCATTAAACATGCAGGTGTCGTTTTATCGCAGCCCGTTGTTAGCACCACACCATCAAGTGGATAGCCATGTAATATTTCAACTAAACCTAAGTAAGCTAAATTTCTATCGAGTGCAGCAGTAGGGCGACGGGTTTGCTCTGCAATCGGGTGAACAGGAAACTCCATCGGGATACCGCCAGCATCACGAATGCCTGCTTTCACACGTTCAGCAAGCTCTTTGTGGTGACGGTTACAAGGGGTCAAATCACTCCCGGTTTGTGCGATACCAATAATAGGGCGGCCTGATTGTAGCTCGGCACGGGTCAAACCATAGTTCATGTAACGCTCAACATACAAAGCGGTCATATCGGCATGTTCAGGATCATCAAACCATTCTTGGCTACGTAAAAAAATCCGTTTATTTTGATCATTCATTTTTTGATCCTTTCACTCATACTTTTTGAAATTTAGTTTATTCACGAGATGAATTTTGCAATTCAAACGATCGATAATACGTGAAAATTATAGTAATTCACGTTGTTTTAAATTGTGCATCAAAGCATTTATGCCAAAATTCCACGGCATTGCTTTGTCACTGGTCATGACCGTGTTGTATAGAGTACCGAGCTTTGGTGAATGGATACGAACTACATCACCAACTTTATGGGTAAAGCCCGCACCAGCTTGCTCACGGTCTTGGGTGGGGGCAAATAAAGTACCCAAGAACAAAACAAAACCGTCTGGATATTGGTGGTTTTCATTGAGGGTTTGTTGAATTAAATCTTCGGGATCACGGCTAATTTGAGACATAGAACTAATGCCATTGAGCACAAAGTTATCTGTACCCTGAATTTGGAGTTCAACATCACAAGCGCGGATATCATTTAAACTAAAGGTAGAGTCAAAAAGACGAATAAACGGGCCAATTGCACAAGATGCATTATTATCTTTCGCTTTGCTTAACAAGAGGGCACTACGACCTTCAAAGTCCCTTAAGTTCACATCATTACCTAAAGTCGCGCCTAAAATTTTACCGTGGCTATTGGCAACTAATACGACTTCCGGTTCTGGGTTATTCCACTCAGACTTTGGGTGAATACCAATATTTTGGCCTGTTCCCACAGCTGCTAAAACAGGTGCTTTAGTAAAAATTTCAGCGTCGGTACCAATACCCACCTCAAGATATTGAGACCACATTTTTTGTTCAATTAAATACTCTTTGAGTTGAAGAGCTTTTTCCGAGCCGGGTTCGATTGTTTTTAAATTATCGCCAATTACGCCTTGTACAACTTCACGGATCGATTGAGCTTTTTGTGCATCGCCGCCCGCTTGTTCTTCAATCACCCGTTCTAACATGCTTGCTGCAAAGGTGACACCAGCTGCTTTAATTACTTGCAGATCAATAGGGGCTAAAAAATATGCCTTGTTTGTATCTGGCTCGGCGACAGTATTGGCAAACAACTCATCAATTGAGCCAACTAATTTTCCTTCAATTTCAGCTAAAGCTTTTAAAGGATCCGAACTTTCAAGTAACTGGGAAATAGTGTGGAACTTTTCAGAAATATCAAAAACCTGATTACCTTTTAAAAGAATTGGAGATGGACCGGAAATTTGATTTGGAATCCATGCACGACCTATTAAACATCCTTGGGTAGCGTCGTCTGGTAATGAGTTCTGGGAATTTAACGTAAAGTTCATTTAAAGCATCCTTCTTTTATTTGAAATCATGATATGTTTCTTATTTAATAAACACCAATCGTAATAATTTAATTATTAATAACGAAAAGTTATCGAAAAGGATTTTTATAAATGGCTGATTTGACTTACGCAAGTTTAAATAATTGGTTGAAATTCAAACATCTGGTGTTGTTAGAAACTTTGGCGAGGACCAATAACATGCATTTGGCAGCCGAGCAGATGAACCTAAGTCAGCCCGCGGTGAGTAAAATGCTAAAGGAAATAGAAGGTTTACTGGGCTTTCCTGTTTTTGAACGACTACCTCGAAATATGCCAGTAACGGCTTTAGGCGAACATGTAATTCGATATGCTCAGCGTGTATTAAACGATGCAAAGCATTTTGTCGAAGATATTGAAATTTTACGGTTAGGCGGTCACGGGTTTTTAAAAGTAGGTGGTATCTTTGCAGCAACCGCGGTGGTGATACCAAATTCAATTATTGAGATTAAAAAACAATGGCCCTTACTTTCTATTGATGTTGTTGAACAGACCAGCGACCATTTAATGGAAATGCTAAGTGAACACACTTTAGATTTAGCTATTGGCCGTTTTACCGATGTGACGCAAAGCCAGTTTTTTGATTTCCAACCTTTAGGCCCGGAGCCGTTTTGCATTGTTGTTAATAATGCTCATCCATGTGCCAAGAAAAAGTTTTGTACATTAGAAGAATTATTAAATTGGCCATGGGTGCTTTATCCTAAAGGCACGCCAATTCGACAACGTATGGAAGGCGCATTTGCCCGAGCAAAAGTCAAAATTCCTTTAAATACGGTTAATACCATGTCGATGCAGACCTTTTTACAGATATTAAAAGGGGCGCCTATGGTGGGGATGTTGCCCGAAGCGATGGTTATTGATCAGGTAAAAGAAGGGCAATTACAGATTTTAGAAACAGATCTAATTTTAGATGCACAGGATTATGGTATTTTGACGCGTAAAGATGAACCAGTTTCTGATATTGCATCAGCATTTATTAATATCTTGCTTAAAAATGCGAAACGTAAATAAACGACCGAGCCTCAAAGCATGATGAGATTTGAGGCTTTAAAATTAAAAGAAAAACCTACTTTGTTTAGTAATTTTATAAAGATAAAACTGATATTAAAAAGTTATCAATATTTAGAAATTATTCATTGGAAATTATTGAAAGGAGTCCTTATCGTTTAATTCACGACAATTACAAAAGTTTTTAAGTGAATAAAAACTAGGAAAGGACCTCTGTATGAATGTGCTAATCACTGGTGGAACAGGTTTTATTGGAAAACAAATTGCCAAAGAGATCTTAAAAACTGGCAGTTTGAATTTAGATAACAATAAACCTGAGCCAATCGATAAAATTATTCTGTTTGATGCATTTGCAGGCGATGATTTGCCTCAAGACCCAAGAATTGAAGTGATTATCGGTGATATTACCGATAAAACTACAGTTGCTCATATTACAGAAAATATTGATGTTGTTTGGCATTTGGCTGCTGTAGTGAGCTCGGCAGCCGAGGCTGATTTTGATTTAGGTATGGATGTTAATCTGTATGGACTCTTAAATTTATTAGAAGAATTAAGAAAGAAACAAACCACGCCTCGAGTCATTTTTGCCAGTGGCTGTGCTGTATTTGGCGGACAGTTGCCAGAGATTGTGACAGATGAGACAGTGGTTACACCAAAGTCCTCTTATGGCATGCAAAAAGCCGTAGGAGAATTGCTGGTCTCGGATTACTCAAGAAAAGGCTTTATTGATGGCCGTATTTTAAGACTACCGACTATTGTGGTTCGTCCTGGTAAACCCAATAAAGCGGCATCGACATTTTTTAGTTCAATCATTCGCGAACCGTTAAAAGGTGAAACGGCCGTTTGCCCAGTCCAGTCAGATACTCCAGTTTTTGTTACTTCACCGCGACGTTGTGTTGAGTCGATGATTAAAGCGGCGTCAATTTCTTCAGATGTACTTCAAGATAACCGAATTATTCCGTTACCGGGATTAACAGTTACGGTTAAACAAATGCTGGAAGCGCTTGAAAAAGTTGCGGGCAAACAAGCAACTGATTTGGTGCAATGGCAAGAAGACAAAACCATTCAACGTATTGTTCAAAGTTGGCCTGTTCAGGTGAAAGCTGAATATGCCGAATCTTTAGGTTTCCAAGCAGATAAAAATTTTGAAAGCGTGATTCAGGCACATATAGAAGATACCCAAAATTAATGGCAGTGATCGCCAGTTGATGTGAGAGTTATTATGGAAGATATCAAAAATGTAACTGCTCTCGAAGAGCAGACAATCAAACGTATTTCGAACAGAATTATCCCGTTTCTCATTATTTTATTCATTATGGCATTCCTAGACAGAACCAATATTGGTTTTGCTGCGTTACATATGAATGATGCACTTGGAATTACTCAAACCATTTTTGGTCTGGGGGCGGGTGTATTTTTTCTAGGTTATTTTATTGCAGAAGTGCCGAGTAATATTTTGCTTCATCGGTTTGGAGCGCGAATCTGGATTGCCCGAATCATGATTACTTGGGGAATCATTGCCGCACTCATGGGTTTTATTCATAGCGGTACGCAGTTTATTGTTTTACGTTTTTTACTGGGTATTGCTGAAGCAGGTTTCTTTCCCGGTGTGATCTTTTATTTAACCTTATGGTTTCCTGTAAAATATCGTGCCCGAGTTTTTGCAACGTTTTATCTTGGATTGCCAATTGCTCAAATTATTGGAGCACCAATTTCAGTCGGCCTTATGCAATGGGGCAATACCATTGGCTATGAAGGTTGGCGTTTGATGTATGTGCTAGAAGGGATTCCTTCTATTATTTTAGGACTAATTTGCCTTAAATATTTAACCAATAACCCTAAAGAAGCAGAGTGGTTAACAGCTGAGCAGCGTCAATGGCTCATGAATACGCTTGAACGTGAAGAAAGAGAAAAAGAGCAATCTGCCGATGCTGCTTTAACTAAAGGTGAACTCATTAAACAAGTATTTAAAAATCCTTTAGTTTGGATTATGGCGGTTGTTTATTTTGGAATTACTTCTGGTTCAAATGCAATGTTCTTCTTCTTACCAAGTGTTTTAGAGTCATTCCGTAACACATTTGGTATGCAAATTAGCCTTATTCAAAATGGTTTACTTACAGCAATTCCATATGCATTTGCAGCTGTTGGAATGGTTTTATGGAGCCGCCGTTCTGACCGTAAACAAGAGCGTTATAAACACGGTGCTTGTGCTGCACTTATGGCGGCGTTAGCCATTGCGATTGCACTTATTGTGAATCAGCCTTGGGCAATTATTGTCGGCTTTATTCTGCTCGCAATTGGTGTATTTAGCGCAATTAACATTTTCTGGACCATTCCTGGGCAAACTCTAACGGGTGTTGGTGCCGCAGCTGGAATTGGATTAATTAATTCGGTAGGTAATTTAAGTGGTTTTACTGGTCCATATTTAACTGGCTATTTATATACCACCACAGGCACCTATACAGTGGCATTCCTTGCAATTGCTGGCTTTGTAGCGATGGGTGGTTTGGGCTTGTTGTTATTAGCAAAGCTAAAATCGAATAGCTTAAAAGTAGAACAGCAGCAACTTAAAGTTCGAACTGCTACGGAGATGAAATAATGGCGACCATCGGATTTGTGGGTACAGGCATTATGGGACTGCCAATGGCTATGCATTTACTCAAAGCAGGCCATCAAATTAAGGTTTGGAATAGAACTTTATCTAAAGCAGATAGTTTAAAAGAAGCTGGTGCCCAAGTTTGCTCTGACCTTGAACAAGTCGGGAAAGATGTAGAGTTTCTAATCTGTATGCTTAGCGATGGAAAAACCTGTGATGAAATCCTGTTTAAAGAACACGGCGCGACTTCACAGCTAAAACCTGAAAGTACGGTTATTGTCATGAGTTCGATACCCGTTGAAGTTGCAAAAGTACAAGGTGACAAATGTAGAGAAAGAGGGTTTAAATATTTAGATGCTCCTGTTTCTGGTGGAGAAAAAGGCGCCCAAAATGCAAGTCTTGCTATTATGGTGGGCGGTGACGCTAAAACATTTTCACAGGCTGAAACTATTTTAAGTGCAATGGGGCGCCCAATTTTAGTGGGCGGGGCTGGCTGTGGAATGCTCGCAAAACTTGTCAATCAAATGATTGTAGCAACCACCATTGCAACAGTGAGTGAAGGTTTATTGCTTGCTAGTAAAGCCGGTGCCGACCCTATTAAGCTCAAACAAGCACTCACAGGAGGTTTTGCAGATTCTCCAATTTTACAGCAACATGGCGAGCGTATGTTAAGTCGAAATTTTAAACCGGGAGGTACTGCTCGAAACCAGCATAAAGATATTCATACAGCCGTTAGTTATGCTAAATCCTTAGAGTTAAATTTACCTGTTGCCCAACAAGTCAGCCAATTATTTGAAAATATGCTGGCTGCCGGAGACGGTGAGCTTGATCATTCTGGTTTAATCCTTGAACTTGAGCGAATGAACCCAGTGTGAAATTGCTTTAAATTTAGCGGTACTTGATGAATAGACATAATCAAGTACCGCTTTTTTTATGGTTGATGCTTAGATTTTGTAATAAGAAAAATAATTAGTGGTTATTGAAATTTTATTTACGATTTAGACGGAATATATTTACGCATAGCAAAGATAAACAGCGTAAATAAAATACTAAAACCAAAAACAGGTAAGCTGAGACCTAACACGATTCCCACCAATATTAACCATATTTTTTGTGAGCCAGTTGCGCGGTTCCAAATTAATAGACTTTGACCAACGAAGTGAGTTGTCATGAGTTTTAAATTCGAGTTTTTAAACGCAGCTTTATATCCATAAATAATCATAATACACAGTGCGAAAGCATAAAGTGCCAGTACCAATTGATTTATCCAACCAAATAAAACACCAATATGCGCATCAACTCCCCAACGAGTGAGCTTTGCCACCAGTGAGTAGTCTTTAAACGCAAGTTGATCGATGACTTTGTGTTGTTCCATATCTATGGCGATACTGTCTGCTTGAGTTGGCCATTTGCGCTGAATTTCGGCTACAGTCCAAGCTTGATTGCCACTAGTCGGTGGTTTGATTTGTATCTGTGCTGCATCAATGCCATGTGCTCTGGCGATTGAAAGAGCAGTATCGTACTCAGTAGAGACAATATTTAAATTAAGATTTTCACTATGAGGCATCTCGTGATGTTCATGGTGCATCACTGTAGGTAAATTATCTGTTTGAAGAGAAGTTGCTAAAGTTGGGGTTTGCCAGTTGAGCCACTGACGACCAACTCGAATATTATCTCCAGCCCATTCAGACCATGTAAGACCTGTAACGGCGATTATTAATAAGAGAGGAAATAAAGTTAAACCCAACGAGCTATGCCATCTTAATAATCTATTTTTTTGTGTTTGCCTGATTTTAAGATTTTGAAGCCGTTTCAACCAATTATACAGTCCAGTTAAAGTCAAAATGGCTAACCAGCTTGCCGCCAGTTCACTATAAAAGCGGCCCCATTTTCCTAGCAATAAATTACTATGCAGTTGATCAAGAGTAGTTCGAAACGGTAGCACTCCACTGGTACCATAAACCGCTAGATGGCCTTGAGCTTTAAGTGTAAAAGGATCAATAAAAACGGCTTCACTTGTAAAATCGTGGACAGGGTCTGAAAAAATTACACGTGTTGTCTGATCAGAGCTTGGGGCTGGTCTAACTTCAATTACTTGTGCAGACTTAGGCATTTCTTGCTTTGCGGCTTCAATTTGCTGGCTCAGCTTATGTGGTGTTTGATTTAGTGGCTCAACATATAGAACATCTTTATAAATGGCTTGTTCAAATTGTGGTGTAATTACATAGAGTAAACCAGTGATTGCTGCGAACAAGATAAATGGTGCAATAAAAATACCGGCATAAATATGAATTAAACGGTAAAGACTACGCCAGAAAGATGATTGGGTCAGCATCGGAAGATAATGTCTATCAGATTTTGGGCTGGATTATAACGAGTTATTTATTTTAATGTTGATTGAGTGGTAACCACTATTAAATTATTTGATTAGCCACCTTGTAAACTTTTGGCCTAATAATTAAATAGTTTTTATTACTTGGTAAATTTGGCGTTTTTTTTGCTTACTCTTTAATATCTTAGCTATTACATTTAATTTGACCGCTGTATTAACCATGATTCAAACCGTCTTGCTCCCTTATGGTGTTTTTTTACATGAAAAATGCACCAAATAGACACGTCTTTTTATTTTGCACTGCATTTGTGCAAGGTATGACGTAATGAAGTTATTCGCTTCATTACTATCTTTCCTCATTCTATGTGGATGCTCTTCATCTGAACAAAGTGGTAAAGCGCAAGAAAAGTTAGCGGCCCATTCGATATGTGTCTTTGATAGTACAAATACAAAAGTCTGTATAGTCAAACCCGCCCAAAGAATTGTTTCTTTGTTTGAGTCGGGTTTAGATAGCTTATATATGCTAGGGCAAGGTCATAAAGTGATTGGCATACCAGCCGAAGTATACATCCAACCTTTATTATTCAATGCTTATTCAAAAATAGATAAGCGTATTGCCAATAAACAGCTTGCGTCGCCTTCACAAGGGGCAAATGCAACCAATATTGAAAGTCTTGTGTTGTTAAAACCTGATCTGGTAATTTTGGGAAGCGGGCAAACTCAAACGATTGAACTGTTACGGCAGTTTGGCATCGCTGTATATGTAATGGAGTCAGGCACTTATCAGCAAGTGAAAGAAGAACTTTCTGAAATTGCTATTCTGAGCGGCGCCCAAAAGCGAGCTCAGGAAATTTTAAATTTCTCTGATGAAATTGTGGCAGAAGTCGCAGCCAAAACCGCACGTCAGCCAAATAAACAATCGATTTACTATGCTTGGTCTGGTGGAAGAATTTTTTCTACCTCGGGACGTCAGTCGATTACCAATGATTTTATTGAACTCGCAGGTGCGTACAACATTGTTCAGACCAATGCTAACCAACCCAATGTAAATCCCGAGACTTTAATTGAATGGAACCCTGACAATATTGTGCTTTGGAATACCAACCCCCAACTGATTTATGAACGAAAAGAATTACAGGGTTTAAACGCTGTACAAAACCGAAAGGTATTTAATTTGAGTCCTGCATTTATATATAACCCACACACCATCAAAATTATTATTACGGCGATTTATTTGAATCACAGTATTTATCCCGAACAGTCCGATTTACCTGTAAGTGCTTTACAACAGCGTATTTTAACCAAGTTGTATGGTGAACACCTTGCCAAAGCGTTGGTGCAATAAAAATGGAAAAACTGAAATATTATTGGTTTTACCCTTTACCTTTCCTCATGATTTTTATCTCGCTGCTTATTGGGCCAACTCAAACATTGAGTGCATGGGATTATTTGCGGTGGGGTGTGCAAGCGGTGTTTGGTACGCCATATTTTGATGCTGAGCAATTTAGACTGATGCAAAACATTATTGTGAATGTCAGGCTACCCAGAATTTTACTGACCTTTATGGTGGGAGCCGCATTAGCAACCGCGGGTAATGGCTTGCAGGCCTTGTTTCGTAATCCCTTGGTCGATTCTTATGTGCTGGGTATTTCATCTGGTGCCGCGTTTGGTGCAGCTTTGGCACTTTCTTTAAGTTGGCTTTCACCAAACCTATCAGCCTTTATTTTTGGCGTTTGTGCTGTTGGCTTAACGTATTTATTTGCGCATCAAAAACATGAAAGCCAGACGTCTTTAGTGATGGTGATTTTATCGGGCATGATTGTTTCGGGGCTGTTTTTAGCAGGTCTCACGATTATTCAATATTTAAGTGATCCATTTAAATTACAAGCGATTGTGCAATGGACCATGGGCAACTTACATCAGGCGTCTTGGCAAAAGGTTCAATATGCCGTGCTGCCTATTTGTATTGGTCTTGCCGGGTTATTTGCGATGCGTTGGCGCTTAAACTTAATGGCACTTGGTGCTGAGGAAGCGCAGGCGGTGGGTGTTAACCCAAGGTGGGAACAGCTTCTTTTAATTGCGCTAGTGACTGTATGTACCTCAACTTCTGTGGCTGCGGCAGGCATTATTAGTCTATATGGGCTCTTTATGCCGCATATTGTGAGAATGTTGGTTGGGCCAGATCACCGCTACAGCATTCCTGCCAATATGGTGTTGGGCGGTAGTTTTCTACTCATGATTGATAACTTTTCTCGGGTTTTACTGACTTTTGAAATACCGATTGGTATTTTTACCATGCTACTTGGCGCACCATTTTTCTTATTATTAATGAAAACACAGAGGACTCATTGGGCATGATACAAATTGATCAGTTAAATTATGCCTATGGGCACAAACAGGTTCTCAAAAACATTCATCTGGAGTTTCCTGAAAATCAATTTTCCGTAATTTTAGGGCGTAATGGTTGCGGAAAATCGACACTTTTTAAATTGATGGCTGGCCTAGAACCTGTAAAAGATGGCTTGATTCGTTACTCTGGAAAACCACTATCGGACTTTAAAGGGAAAGATCGTGCTGCATTACTCGGTTTTTTACCACAGTTTCATAAAACCGTATTTCCATTTTTGGTTAAAGATGTGGTGATTACGGGACGTGCCGCTTTTAGCAGATATAGACCTTCAAAATCAGACTGGGAACGTGTAGACCAAGCTTTGCTTGATTTAGATATTGAGCATTTACGCGATCGCCCTTATACCGAGTTGTCGGGGGGCGAAAGGCAATTGGTTATGATTGCCCGTATTCTAGTGCAAGCCCCGAAAGTCATTTTGCTTGATGAACCAACCAATCATCTCGATGTTTATTATCAATCTTACTTAATGAAAAAATTGCGTCAGTTGTCGCGGCAAAATTTTACGGTGATTGCGATTATGCATGATCCCAATTTAGCTTTTTTATTTGCAGATCATTTGTTTTTTATGCGCCAACACGAAGTAGTTAAGCCTGAATCTAAAACTCGTATAACCGATCCGAAGTTTTTAAAAAGTGTCTATGATGTCGAGTTTCATGAAGCCATGATTCAAGACAAAACTATTGTTATTCCTGATCATTCGTGGCTATGAATATGTTGAATTATCAGGGGGTTGGAAAAACAGACTATGAGCCTGCGGTAGAGTTTGCGCTTTATACAAGGCAGCTCTTATTTCCAGAAATTTATCATGGGCAAATTCCTAAAGATTTACAAAATTTTGAGCAATATTATGTTAATGATCCATTAGGTTGCTTTATTACGGTAAAAGATAAAAACCGTATTATTGGCACTATTGCATATCGGGCGTATGACCATCGTTTTGATTTAAATTTGCTATCTAAGACAGTGGAAGTGGTTAAGTTGTTTGTATTGCCTGAATACCGCCGCAATGGCATCGCAACCATGCTATGTAAAATGTTGTTTAGCCATGCACAAAAGAATGAAATTACCACTTTGTATTTGCACACTCATCCATTTTTGCCTGCGGCTGAAGAGTTTTGGACTTTACAAGGTTTTGAGGTTATTCAACGGGAATGGATCGATACCTATGACACCATTCATATGAGTAAATCTTTATAGTCTGTTAGAAAAATTTATTTCAAAACTACCTGATTTATGGCGTGCAAATTTATATCCGTTACTTTTAATAATAGTTCTACTAATCATGATTTTTGTAAATTAACTTTTTATTTCAATTGATTGAAGAATAATTTCTCTTAAAAATCGAATCTCTAAATGCTCTAAAACCCCAAATTTTATATCTTAAAGGGCTTTGAAAAAAGTTTGAAAAATAGACTTGAAATATATAGTGGCTTTATGCCACTATATATTCATCGAAGTTCATCAGACAAAAAGAGGATGATATGGCTATCCAGCTTTTAGATGCGGCAAGAAATGAAATTCCAGTGAAATTCACGCAGTTTTCTGGTGGCGAGCGTCATGTTCAAATTGATGAAAAAACATTGAATTCACTATCTGGCAACGTATTGGTTCGCGCCAAAATGACCTCAAGTCACGATATGATGGACTATTTGTTACTTGAAAATATATTGCTGAATCAGGGCTTAACCATTGACCTAGAAATTCCGTATTTTCCATATGCACGTCAGGACCGTATTTGTGCAATAGGCCAAGCGTTCTCACTCGATGTGATGACGAAGCTACTTAACATTAACGCAGACAAAAAAGCGGGCAAACAAGGCAAGATCACTGTTTGGGACTGTCATAGTGAAGTCACTACAGCCTTACTTGCTGCCAATACTTCTTTTAGTGAAGTTGTGAATGTGAGTTCAGTGGACATCATCGAAAAGAGTGAAGCGCTAAGCACATTATTAAAAGATGAAAAAACAGTACTGATTTGCCCAGACAAAGGCGCAAAAGCACGTACACAAATGGTTGCAGATGCTTTTAATTCTGAGCGCAAACAGCCTATCACTATTGTTCAGTGCGATAAAAAACGTGATCCAGTAACTGGCAAAGTCTTAGGTACACATGTACATGCGACTGATTTATCAGGCCTAACAGCGGTCATTACCGATGACATTTGTGACGGCGGTGCAACCTTTATTGGTATTGCCAAAGAACTCCGCCGCCTTAATTGTCATAAGGTCGTTCTATATGTGACCCACGGTATTTTTAGTAAAGGTATAGAGGTTTTTGATGGACTGCTTGATCAACTATTTACCTCAGACAGCTTTCCACAACAATCATCAGACAAAATTTCAGTAATTGCTTTTGCAGCAAAATAAAGAGAATAAAGATGACGATTAAACTTAATCCATTAAACGCTATCGATTTTTATAAAGCTGATCACAGACGTCAGTATCCAGCAGGTACAGAGTACGTGTACGCCAACTTTACACCGCGTTCATCTCGACTCGCTAAAATGTTACCTGACTTCGACGATAAAGTTGTGTTCTTCGGGCTACAAGGTTTTATCAAACACTTTTTAATAGATACATGGAATGAAGGCTTTTTCAAACAACCTAAAGACAAAGTTGTAGCTGCATATAAACGCCGTATGGATAGTTCATTAGGTGAAGGTGCTGTACCAGTTGACCACATTGAAGCATTACACGACTTGGGCTATTTACCATTACGTATTAAAGCATTAAGGGAAGGCAGCCGCGTCAATATGCGTGTACCTGTGCTTACCATCATTAATACCGACCCGCGTTTCTTTTGGTTAACGAATTATATTGAAACGGTGTTAAGTGCTGAGCTTTGGAAAAGCTGTACAACCGCCACTATTGCTTATGAGTACAAACGTTTATTAACTCAATATGCTGTAAAAACTGGCGCACCACTTGATTTTGTACCTGTGCAAGGGCACGATTTTAGTAGCCGTGGCATGAGTGGAATTTATGATGCTGCACAATCGGGTGTGGGGCATTTAACCAGTTTTATTGGAACAGATTCGGTTGCTTCAATTGACTACGCAGAAGAATATTACAATGCTACAGGTGTGGTTGGGGTATCTGTACCAGCGACCGAACACAGTGTGATGTGTATGGGTACAGAAAACAGTGAGCTAGAAACCTTTAAGCGTTTAATTTGCGAGCTTTATCCGTCTGGTGTTGTCAGTATTGTGTCTGATACTTGGGACTTTTGGCGAGTGATTACCGAGTTTACGGTGGCTTTAAAACCTGAAATTTTGGCAAGACAACCGAATGCTTTAGGTTTGGCGAAATTGGTTTTCCGTCCAGACTCTGGTGACCCTATTAAAATTATTTGTGGTGATCCAGACGCCGAAGTCGGCAGCCCAGCATATAAAGGCGCAGTTGAATGTTTATGGGAAGTGTTTGGCGGTACAACAACTGACCAAGGTTATAAAGTACTAAATGAGCGTGTCGGTTTAATTTATGGTGACTCAATTACTCTAGACCGTGCACAGCGTATTTTAGAAGGGTTAGAAGCCAAAGGTTTTGCTTCAAACAATTTGGTGTTTGGTATAGGCAGTTTTACCTATAACTACTTAACTCGTGATACTTTTGGATTTGCTGTGAAAGCGACTTGGGGACAAGTGAATGGTGTAGGCCGTGAGTTGTTTAAAGATCCAATTACTGACTCAGGTGTGAAAAAATCTGCGAAAGGTCTGTTACGCGTCGAAGAAAGTGAAAATGGCTTCACCTTGTTTGATCAGCAAACAGCCGAACAAGAACAAGGCGGAGCACTTAAAACCGTCTTTGAAAATGGTAAACTTCAATATGAGTGTACTTTGGATCAAATTCGTGAGCGTTTATCCATCGCATAACTGAGTTTAGATGAGCCGTTGCATGAGTATCGGCTCATCATTTTTATTGAGAGGCTGAACGTGACTATTCAAACTGAACAAGAATTCCTTGCCAGTTATGATCGCCGAGATTATGACGCACCTTTACTCACGGTCGATATGGCTATTTTCTCGGTATTTAATGGTCAGTTGCAGATACTACTCATTAAGCGACCCAACTTTCCAGCTAAAAACCAATGGGCTTTACCCGGCGGTTTCGCCGATTTAACCCAAGACCAAGACTTGATGGCTACTGCATATCTTAAGCTGGTCGAAAAAACAGGGATTGCTTCACCTTATTTGGAACAAGTTGCCTCTGTCGGCAATGCCAAACGTGACCCGCGTGGCTGGGCCGTAACCATTTTGTATTTTGCATTAATTGATTTTAATGCCTATAAACATCAAGCCTTGGCTGAATACAGCGAATGGATACCTGTAGCAAAAGCAAAAGATTTAGCATTGGCGTTTGATCATAATGAATTGCTCAACTTAGCTTTAGAGCGTTTAACCAATAAAACTCGATATACCGCATTACCAGCCAGTCTTATGCCTGAGTTGTTTACGCTAACCGAGTTACAAACTATTTATGAAATTATTCTTGGGCAATCCTTAGATAAAAAAGCGTTTAGACGCCGTATGATAGAAGCAGGCGCAGTTGAAGAAACTAATCAAAGCAAAATTGTAGGCAAACGACCAGCTCAGCTTTACCGCTATGCATTCGATTCTTTTGATTTTATATTTCCTCGTTCACTCGAATTACCTAGAAATAAAGAGGGTGAAGATAAGCAGAACAATGAGCTTTCTGACTAGCGCATCTTGATGCGCTTTGATTTATAATGCCGCGCTTATGATTGATGTCATGTTTTGATCAGCACTTTGCCTATGTCACACGTTTCTCCCTGCTTCCAACAAAATCAGTTTTTTGTGTTGGTGGAATATCTCACTTCTTTGCATGAAATTTATCCTGTGAAACATGAGTTTGCAGGATATCCGGCTGCAATGACATTGGCAGATCGCGTACATTCAGATCATGATATTGCGCCGCTTGAAGCCAGCAAAAGTTATCCTGACTCAATAGAGAAAGTCTTACACTTTTCAGGTAAGGCCCGAGACATACAAGACTTTGAGCATTTTTTAGAGCAAGCTCAAACAGCCAATATTCAAAACTTGTTATTGCTTACAGGAGACAAACTTAAAGAGCATCATAATGGTCGAGATGGGCAGCCTCGTAGCCGTTACCTAGAGTCAGTAAACGCCGTAATGGCTGCCAAGCAACACGGCGGGTTTCGTATTGGCGTTGCCTTTAATCCGTTTAAATATGTAGAAGCTGAGCGTGATGCACAGTACTTAAAACTGCATAAGAAGATTAAAGCAGGCGCTGATTTTATCATTACCCAATTAGGCTATGACATTGAAGCCTTAAAGCAAGCCAAATCATTTTTAACCAAGAACAATTATTCGCAGCAAATACTGGCTTGTGTCATGCCACTGACTTTGGGCCGTGCCAATTTTATGGTGAAGCATAAAGTCGCTGGTATTGTGATTACTCCACACATGTTAAAAGTCTTAGCAGAAGAAAAACAGGCAGGGCAAACCGACCGTGTTTATTTGCGCTGTGTTTTACAGATTTTGATATGTAAACATTTGGGGTTTGCAGGAATTCATTTATCTGCTTGTCATAAGCCAGAAGAGCAAATGCTGCTTGAAAGTTACATTGAGCAATACAGACATCTGGAGCTTGAAGCCTTAGAAGAGCTTTGGAATTCACTTTGGCAAGTCACGACAGGCAAAAAGTTTTCGCCTGAAATTACGCTTTTTTCATGTCAGCCGACCTCTAAACAAATCATTAAATATCGCCAGCTACATGTTATGCATGAAGCAATGTTTGGATCAAAAATTGCCAAGGGGCTTGGACGGTTTATTTTTAAAGCATCTTTTTGGGAAAATGCTTTGGTCGTCAAAGTATTGCTTAAAACAGAAGTACTGAGTAAACATAGCCTAGTGGGCTGTGAAAGCTGTGGTCAGTGTCGCTTAAGCGATACTTTATATATTTGCCCTGAAACATGTCCAAAAGGTTTAGCCAATGGGCCTTGTGGCGGTACAACTTTAGACCGCTGTGAATTTGGTGACCGTGAGTGTATTCATTCCGTTAAAGCAAGGCTTGCTAAAGCCCTTGAACAAACTGAAATATTAAAAGAAAAACTCATTCCAACTGTGCCTATTCAAACTAGGGGAACTAGTTCTTGGAAAAATTGGTATTTAGCGACTGAGGCTTAAGTTTTGTACTAACTTGTGATTTGAATTTGTTAAAAAATCAAATGATAGGCTAAAGCACGGCAATAGTTTAAAAATAACAATTGTTTGCCTTAATTATGTCCAATCAAAATGGCTATCGAGGAGTATACTTAAAGCAAATCTTTTGCGTTAAAGGAAAGGCTGTCTCAATGAAAAAGTTGGTTGCTGTACTTACTGTAATTGTTGTTTTAACTGCATGCGTTTACGACCCTGTTAATTACAACAAAATACACGACCAAGAGTTCCAAGATCACCTCAGGCAAAACGGTTAGTAATAAAAAACCCACTCAATGAGTGGGTTTTACAATCTTGTAAAGAATCTTTGTGATGAACTCATGCATTACCACTTTGCAGACTAGTTGTAACGTATGTGATAAATATTAAACACGTGAACAGATAGATTTCCGAAATTTAGGGTCGTAGGTTCGATGCTCGCCGGGCGCACCATACCAATTGAGTGACAAAACAAATTCATACCTTCGCTGAAAAACGCTCACATTACTTTTGCGATGAGTCGATTGAAGAGATACGTGGGAAAAATAAAATACTGTGTGAAATTACGGATGATGAGGCAAGAGCAGTGCAGCGGCTTATATTAGATGTAATTAACAATATAGATTCGGAAGCTCTACTCGAGTGGTTGTATGTCATCATATGCTGCTACTTCGAGAGACATTCTTGGCCAAAATTACAAACACCAGAAAGAACTGTTATGGAAGCAAAATATGATATTCGATGTGAGCTTGCTGTATTACACTATCGTTATCCATTTATAAAATATAATAAAGGTTATATTTAAAATAATTTACCAGTCAGTTTAAAATAAACCAACTGGTAAATTTAAAATATAATTTTTGGTGGTTTTAAAACATGGTGTTGCTATTTAAATAATAATACTTATTTTGTATTAATAAAATTAATTATTTAGATCGTCTTAATTGTTTTTTTGTAAGTCGCTATTATCTAATAATAAAAGTTGTTGGTGTTGAAAATCAGGAATATTATATAAGAGCAGGATAATAATAAATGGAATAAGCTCATGAATAAAAAAATTGTAACAGTAATACTATCGCTTTTAATTACCCACCCAACTACTGCTTTTTCTAAAAATACGAAATGGCCGTGGAAAGATAAGCAGAATATATGTTCGCAAGATAATTCTTCCTGTACTGCAAAAGAGGCTTTTAGTACTTTATCTACCGCTACAGAATATTGTGTAAACCTATATCAGGAGTTCGATAAACATACAGTAAGAGGGAAAAGATATTCCGGAATCATTGGATTCATCGGAACTATTTTCGGGGTTGCGGGTGCAACAACAACCGGTACGGCTAGCACATGGTTTTCTGGACTATCAGGTACTAGTAATGCCTTTCAGGCAAGTACAAATGACATTATGGTGACGAGTGTAACTCAAGCTAGCTTAACTAGCATTCAGGAGATGGTCTATATCTATAACGTGGCGATTCAGCAGCAAATCGAGAAAAAAAATTATGACACTGCAGTTATGACTGCAATGAATATGGCCAGCCAGTGTAGGTTTGCCCCAAGTGTTGTTAGTCAAAGAATGTTGGAAGCGGTAAAGCAAACTTATCCAATGCCTGATGCTCTACGTCCAGCTGCAAATCTTGCAAAACCAGGAGCTCAACCAGAGATAAACCCTGCTGAACAAAAAGAGCCATCCAAAACGATTTTAAAAGATTCTCAACTCCCACCAAGTTTAGGTATTCAAAATAAGTAATACCTACTTTGAAATAGTTTTGAGGAGAGTAAAAATGGAAACATTAAGATTAGGCTCAACTGGTAATCAAGTGAGTAAATGGCAATATTTCCTTAGAGGGCAGGGATATCACTTAGATGTCACGGGAGAATTTGATGAATTAACTGATATTGCTACTAAAAAATTTCAGGTAAAGAATAAGCTTTATATTGATGGAATTGTAGGAAACCAGACTTTTGGTAAGGCAGCTATGCTGGGGTTTCCTATTATTGATGTAAATGATGATTATAATCCAGAATTTCCTAATAAACCTGATTTCAAACCAATTACAGGAACCAAGCTGAGACAGGAAATGTTTGGTCCGCTTGAGTTTGAGCCTGCTCCGACAAAATCTAATCCTGAAGGTTTAAAGATCACTAATAATTTTAGAAATAAAATAGTCCCAGTTGAGATACCCCAATTAATTGGAATTAAAGGCGCACCGAAAACAGGTATTATTTACGTTCACATGAAAGTTAAAGATCAGATACAAGAACTTTGGGCAGAGTGGGAAAGGCTTGGGCTTTTAGATCGTATTTTGACTTTCGACGGGGTCTTTAATGCAAGATTTATACGCGGTAAAGCTAAGGAGCAAATATTATCAAATCATGCTTTTGGGACAGCTTTTGATATTAATGCAGCATGGAACCCATATGGAGCAATACCAGCCACAGCAGACCAGAAAGGTTGTGTGTATGATCTAGTTAGAATAGCTCACCAATATGGTATGCATTGGGGTGGACACTTTAAGAAACCAGATGGAATGCATTTTGAGATAGCTCAAATACTCTAGTTTAAATTTTATAAATATGAAAAGAGAAGGCTATCAAAATAGCCTTCTTATATTAAGAATTGATTGCAAAAGTTGTACTGTTGGATATTTTTCTTTGGATCAAATATATCAATATGATTAATGCTTTATTCAACAGGAATTTTAAATGCTACAAAATAGGGTAACTTCTTTTTATTCTCATATGCTTTTTGATTTAGTGATTTAATCTCATCATTGACTTTGCCGCCCGGGAATTCATACTTATTCGATAAATAGGGATACTTATGCTCGCCTTTAAGGGCACATTAAACTTTATCCTGCTGCTGGATGACTGCGGCAACGACTTCTACAGATTTCATAAGCATATAAATAGCTATCTAATAACTATTCTTAATCACGAAATTAGTGACTATATTTTAGCTCTAAAGGCGTCAATTTATAGTTGAGTCGATATTTAATTCTTAAGGCTTTCGCTACCTTAATAGCATCTAAGACTTCAGTATCTGCTTCAGGATCTTTGACTCCTACAATTTGAGCTTCAACTATAGGTTGATAGGTATCATTTCTTACTCCAGAAGCAATTTGATAGTTTGAGGTCACAAGAGTACCTTGATTCATTTTAGGAATTTTAAAGTAGCGAAAATCGTTTTGCATGACTAACTCCGCACCACGTAGAACTACAAAATCTCTTGCTTGTTCTGGTGAACTACCACGGTCACCTTTATAGCTGACATAGAAGGAGTCTTTACTCGCTTGTCCTTCTCTGAAATGTGACATGACCGCACCAGGATTATAAGCGGGAGGAATTAAAACAGCACAGCCTGATAACGATAATAAAAGGATGGATAGGAGGATTTTATTCATCTATGGAATTCTCTTTATGTGAATTGATGAAGAGAGTTATTTTTTATCTTCATAAATAATTTCTGCTCAGTATATCGAAAGCTGATAAATACGTGTTAACGTTTTTGAATCTTTAAGCCTATTTGAACCTTTACAGGGTAAATTCTTTTTTTGCGTTACAGTGGTCGAAGTATAAATAAAGATCACGTAAGATATTTAAAAGCTCATGGAAAGATGGGATTTTTTGTTTATAAATATCTGATTTATTTTGGTAATATGCTTTAAGTTAATTTATTATATTAAAAAATGAAAAGATATTTATTATTAACTTGTATCATCGCTTCAAATGGCTGTATGGCATATTCTGATACTCCTAGCCTTCAAACATCGTGTGAAAATATAAGCGTCCAAACAGTAAAAGTTATGGAAAGGAGACAAGCAGGTGTAACCTTAAGTCAGGAAAAAGAAGCACTCAGAAAATTCATGGGAATACGTAAATATAATTCTGAAAGAGTAAAATCCGCATTTGAAACAGTCATGAATAAAATTTTAATTTAAGTTTATAAGGAAAATATCAAAGAAAATGACTTTGAAAATGAAATGATGATCAGTCGCTTTAGACAAAAAATTTTCAATAAATATTTATCTGGTGAGCTTATTGATGAGTCAATATAAATTCTAAAATTGAAAAATAAAAAGATTTCGTTTTGAAAAGCTCGCATAGGCGGGCTTTTTTATTGATTCTATAACCTTAACGAGTTTATTTAGAAGTAAAGAAAAAAACAAAAGAATAAGATGCAGGACAATAGATTTTTTATTAAATTTATATAATATTTACGTATTCCAATATTTTATAATGGGCACAAGAATTTTATGGGTAGAATATTATTAATTTTTATAAGTTTATTGATTATTGGCCCAGTGTACAGTGCTGATGATTTTTTCGAAAAAAAAACCTTCTATCTTAATTGCTAAAGATGAAGGAGTTCGAAAGAATAACAGTCGTGAGAAAGTTGATTTTTTTGAGTTATCAAATCAACAAAAAATAGATCGTACAAATCAAATTTTTAAAAGGGCAGAGCGAGGTAATGACGCTCTATTCCAAACGGCGAATATGACTGATTATGATAAATCACAATATTACAGAGAAAATAAGTATGCTAATAATAGGGGGTATTCACCATATATTGAATCTACACCTAATAGAAAAGTAATTTCAGAAGAAGAATATCAACAGGAACTTGAGCAAAAAAGAAAAGAGAGAAAAGTTGATCGAACCCTTCTGTATCTATTAGACAAGTAATTTCACAAGAGGCATAGCAATAGTTAAAAGAGTACCATATAAAGACGCAATTAGTTTATAGATGTATTCAATTTTAGCTACTGAAAAATAAAATATCTTAGAGGATATCACTTTCTAAATGAATGAAATATTCTGTTGAAATTGATTGTTAAAGGATAGCCTCACTTCGGTGGGCTTTTTATATAATGAAGATATAAAAACTAGAAAATTAATATTTTTACGAACAAAATATAGCTATTACCTACCAAATCAAAAAATAGATATGCTATAGAAAAGGATGGGATTGGTATTAAGCTCAAAGGAAGCACTTAACCAATCTTCTTAAAATTCGATGGATTTCGTTAAATAGGTAGACGATGACTGCACTTTTAGAAAAGGATTTCAGCCCATCTGAGTTTACATTGTTTTCTGAAATATTATGGAAACTTGGCTCAGGCAAAGGGCAATATAATTTACGTGAAAATATCATTGCAGATATTGCCATTTTGTTGCGTGCTGATTTTGCCGCGTCTTATATTTGGGATTCAACGCATAATTTATCGAGAGAAGGTGTGATATGGAAAATCGACCCAAAAGCGATGGAGGACTATGAAAGCATTTGGCAATTTGATGATCCCATTACGGCACAGCTTCATAAACTCCAGAAACCGACATTTGTAAATGAGGTCATGCCTCTTACTGACCTTAAAAAAACCAGCTATTACAATGAGTTTTTGAGAGCCTATGGTTTGTATCACGGCATAAATATTTATTTTGTCCGAAATGGTATAGATATTGGCGATTTACGTATTTGGCGTGCAAAAGACGCTGACATGTTTGGTGAGCGTGAAAAAAGAATATTAAATCTACTCGAACCTTATTTTAGTCAAGCCTTACCCATTGATTTATCTACACAATATGCTCTGACTCCACGAGAACAAGAAGTGGTTCATTTAGTCTCTAAAGGTTTAAATGATAAAGAGGTGGCAAATTTACTTGATATCAGCTTTACCACATTAAGAACCCATCTGAATAATTCTATGAGAAAAATAGGCTGTAATAATCGCACTGAAATGGCTTTACTCATTCAACATTAAAACAAAAACAATCCTCAATTTTGAGGATGCGAATGAATTAGCAATTTGTACTAAGTTCTTAAGATCACAACTTAAATGGATTTTAAGTCATCATGTCAAATGCAGTTGAAAAAGATAATTGGATTGAATTACAGGGTTTAGCAAATGCTTCAGTTAATGTCATTACTCAATTGATTCATGAAAGAAAAATATCTTGTGAAGAGCTTGTGCATCATTACTTCGATTCTATTGAAAAACAACAGTCTTTAAATGCATTTATTAGCACAGATAAAGCTTCAGCAATTCAACAAGCTCAATATTGGGATAAATACCTGCTTAGTGGAAAAACATGTCCAGCTTTAATGGGTATTTTAATTGCGGTTAAAGATAATATTCATGTTGTAGGTTTCCCGAATAGTGCAGGCACACCAGCTTTAGCTGATTTTAAACCTCAAAGCTCTGCACCGATTATTCAAAAACTTATTGATCACGGCGCGATTATTGTTGGTAAAACCAATATGCACGAATTGGCCTTTGGGGTAACTGGTTATAATACTGCCATGCATATTGAAGGCGTTGTGGGTACACGAAATGCCGTAAATCCATTGCATATTGCTGGCGGGTCTTCGTCAGGTAGTGCTGTGGCCGTAGCAGCGGGAATGGTTCCAATTTCGATTGGAACAGATACGGGTGCTTCGATTCGTTTACCAAGTGCTTTAAATGGTTGTGTCGGCTTTCGTCCCACGGTAGGACGATATTCACAAGACAGTATTACCCCAATTTCACATACTCGCGATACAGCTGGCCCTATTGCACACACAGTATCTGACATTATCTTAATTGATCAGCTTATTACTCAAGAGCCAAAGAAAGAACCATTACAGCCTCATCAAATTAGGTTCGGTATCCATCCATATTTTTGGAATCATTTAGATGAAGAGGTTCATGAGCAGGCGCATATTGCGCTTGGGTTGTTAAAAGATGCGGGAGTCGAAATTATTCCTGTCGATATGCCGAATTTAGAACAACTTAATCACGCTATTTCTTTTCCTATAGTCATCTATGAAGGTAAATATGATCTTATTCAATATTTAAAACTTCATCATATAGACCTCACCTTAGAGACTGTAGTTGATCAAATCTCAAGCCCAGATGTTCAGGCAATTTTTAAACAGAATATTCTTCCCCAATTAATTCAAGATCAGACTGGGCAACTTGTTCCTGTTTTACCTTTTTATGAAAAGGCCATCAGTGAAGCGCGTCCTCAATTGCTTGAACTCTACCAAAACACATTTAAAGCACATAACTTACATGCTTTATTATTGCCGACGTCGCCGATTGTTGCGCCACTCGCAAACGAACAAGTCAGTTCAATTGAGAATTTCCAAACACTCATTCGAAATACAGACCCCGGCAGTAATATCGGATTACCAGGGCTGAGTTTACCCATTGGAAAGGGAGTGAAATCGAAACTACCAATTGGGTTGGAAATCGATGGTTTACCTCATCAGGATAGTGAAATACTTGCGATTGGAGTAACTTTAGAAGAAATTTTTAGTGCTTTAAATCAGTAAAAAATGATCCGTAAATTGTCTAATTCCTAAATAAAAAAGAGTTAAAAGTAACTCTTTTTTAACATTAATTTTGTTTTTTAATAATATTGGGGTTCTTAGGTGTATGTTGGGTTGGGGTTGGGCGATTCTATATTATTTTACTTAATATAATTAATCAAAAGTTGTCGGAATAGTCTGTTTATAAGCGCTTTTTTACTATTTTGACTAAGCCAGAATATTTATATTTTATCCTTCTATTAATATTATAAAATTTCTCCATAACTATTTAGCGGTTACATAGATCTTTAAATAATTCTACTTAATTAATACAAATGGAAAGTTAATCTTTAATACTAGTGAAATAAATCTCTTTATATGTAAGATTTTTTTAAATAACTCCAACTGTAGTAATTGTTTGAATTTTAATGATAATTTTTATTTATTTAAGCTGTTTTTATAAGCGGTTATTTGAAAAAATATAAAATTACATAATTTTTAAACATAGTTTATATAACTTGCTTTATTGACATAAATAGAAAAAATATCTGGCAAAGAGGTCAATGATATTTAATTCACTTAAGAACCATAATTTGCACCAAATTTTACGATGTCACGATTCATTGAATAAAACCAAGTGAAAAGTTACGTAAAAAAGAAATCAATAGTTTTATTGACTTAAATAAAAAATCGAATATTACAAATAAGCGGAATGAATATGGATAACGTAGCTCAGCTAGAAACTGATACTAATTTCCAAAGTCGAAAGAAAATAACTTGGGGTGTTTTTAGTGTCCTACTGTTATTTTTAGTTGCTGGTATCTTATATTATTTTTTTGTATATCGATTCTATCAATCTACGGATAATGCTTATGTGCAAGCCGATGTCACTTGGGTGATGCCAAAGATTTCAGGCGAAGTGATGGAGTTATTAATTAACGATAATCAGGTAGTAAAAAAAGGGGAAACTTTAGCAGTATTAGATCACCGCGATTATCAAGCTCGTTATGATCAAGCTCGTTCAGTAGTCAGCTTGAAAGAAGCTGCACTGGGTGTACAACAACAAAATGAAAAGTCTGCCAAGTCTTCAATTATTGAAGCTCATAGTGGCGTAGTGGCAGCACAAGCTGATTTAACTCGTTTAAGAAAAGAGTTTGAGCGTTATCAAGATTTATTAAAAGATGGGGTGATTACCCGACAAAACTTTGAAGGGGTTCAGTCTCAATATTTAACGGCGCAAGCTCAACTCAGCAAAGCGCAAGCCGCCGTAAATGCGGCAGAAGCTCAGTTGGGGAGTTTACAAGCGAGTCGAGCGCAGCTTCTAGCAGATATTCAAAGTGCCAATGCAAACTTAAACCTGTATCAGGTCGATTTGGCTTCATCCAAAGTGGTCAGTCCTGTAAACGGTAAGGTCGGTAGCCTTGCAATCCAGAAAGGTTCACGTGTTTCTCCGCAAACCCGCTTAATGGCGATCATTCCTGAAAATAGTTTGTATGTACAAGCGAACTTCAAAGAAACCCAAATTGAAAAAATGCATATTGGTCAGAAAGTTAAATTAAAACTTGATGCCTACCCAAGCCTGACCTATACCGGAAAAATTGAAAGCTTTTCACCAGCTTCAGGCGCAACTTTTTCACTCATGCCACCAGACAATGCCACAGGCAACTTTAACAAGGTTGTTCAGCGTATTCCTGTGCGTATTGCCATAGATTCAAGCCCACATATTGATTTGATAAAACCCGGAATGTCGGTGAGTGCCACCGTTGACCTAAGAACTTAATAATAAAATTTTAGGTAATAACAAATGAATAAGCACCTTGAGGCCGAGTGGAGATTCCCAGCAAAAACTGCATGGGCAATTTTTGCTGCCATGATTTTTGGCAACTTCATGGCGATTCTTGATATTCAGATTGTGGCGAGTTCTCTAAACGAAGTTCAAGCTGGTATGAGTGCAAGTCGTTATGAAGTCACTTGGGTGCAAACGGTTTATTTAATTGCCGAGATTATTGCAATTCCCATGTCGAGTATTGTCTCGCGGGTGCTTTCAACACGGGTCTATTACACCATCTGTGCAATTGGGTTTACGGTCAGTTCTTTACTTTGTGCCTTGGCATGGAACTTAGAAAGTTTATTAGTGTTCCGTGGCATCCAAGGTTTTATGGGCGGCGGCATGATTCCGACCTCCATGACGGCGTTGTACTTACTTTTTCCAGAACCAAAGCGCTCATTGCCTTTGGTGATGTTTGGGATGATCAGCACTTTGGGGCCGGCCATCGGCCCAACCATTGGCGGTTGGCTCACAAATAACTTTTCGTGGCACTGGATGTTCCTGATCAATATTATTCCAGGCATCATCATTGCTACGGTCATTTACTCAGGCCCTAATATCGACCGTGCCAACTACTCACTCATTAAAAGCATGGACTGGTTTAGCCTGATTGGTATGGCGATGTTTTTGGGTGGACTTGAATATTTCCTTGATGAAGGCGCACGGCATGACTGGCTTGTAGACACAGGTGTTCGAGTAGCGTTTATGATCTGCGTTGTGGGTGGCATGATTTTCTTCTCTAGAAGTTTTACCCAGCCAAAGCCTTTGCTCGATTTGTCCGTATTTAAAAACAAAAATTTTACCTTAAGTGCTATCACGACTTTTGTGATTGGCATGGCGCTGTATGGCTTGGGTTACATGATTCCCGTGTTTCTTGGGCAAGTCCGTGAAATGAACAGTAGCCAAATTGGTCACGTCATGATGGTGACAGGCATTGTCATGTTCTGTTTTGCGCCGTTCCTTGCGTGGCTCATCCCCAATTTTGATACCCGAAAAACCGTATTTGTTGGAATGATTCTGGCTGGCTTTGGTGTTTGGCTTAATTCACACCTCAGCATTCATAGCGATTACGACTTTATGTTTTGGCCGCAAATTTACCGTGGTATTGGTCTCATGATCTGCCTGATTGTGGTTTCGCATTTAGCCATGAGCACTTTGCCGCTGAGTAAAGTAGCCGATGCCAGCGGTATTTATAACCTGATGCGTAATATTGGCGGCGCGGTTGGACTAGCTCTCATTAACTCATCTTTAGATTGGCTCACTGCGCTTCATGTCACCCAGATTAATCAGGGGATGACACCGCAAAACTGGATTTTTACAGAAAGACTCGACCAACTCACGGCGCAATATCAGGAAGTCGGTGCAAATGCTCAGCAAATCGCGCTGAGTGTGATTTACCGCGACATTCATTTTCAGGCACTGACCTCTAGCTTCAATGATTTATTACGGATGCTCGCAATCATTATGTTTGTGACCGCATTTTTAACCATCTTTATGGATCGGGGGAAGAAAATGAATATGTAGATATTAAAAAATAAAGGCAGCTTTCAAAGAATGAAAAACAATAGGGCATATCAAAACGTATCCCTTCATAGAAAAAGAACATTGATCTGAGTTTTCTAAAATCGGTTGATGAGATCGGGGAACTCACAAATTAGAGGTGGAAGGTTAAAGGATTATGATTAATACAACGTATAAACTAATTTCAAAATTGAACCTGAAAAACACGACTTATGGTCAATATTTTGAAAAAGAGCAAATCGATACTGAGCGATTAAAAGTGATGTATTCCATTTACGAACAGTATTATGAAAATACGAGATTTTCTATTTTCGTAGATGATTTCCAAAATAAAAGCGGTGCGATCTTAATTTTTGATTCGGAAACAAATGAGATTGTCGGTTTCTCGACTGTGGTGGTGCAGCATTTCTATTTAAACGGTAAGGACTACACCGTGTTATTTAGCGGTGATACGGTCATTTTGAAGAAGTTTTGGGGCACGCGTAGTCTGCAAAGTACCATGCTCAAACTGATGATTAAGCTTCGAATCAAATATCCATTTAACGAACTCTATTGGTTACTCATTTCTAAAGGCTATAAAACTTATCTCTTACTTGCCAATAACTACTATGTGTATTACCCAAATATTAAAGACGAAAACCAGCATCTTTCGGAAGTCGTTGAGCACTATTGTGAAAAATTCTTTGGGGAGTACTACGACCGTGAAGCTGGCCTTTTAAATTTTGGCGATGACTATCAACCATTAAAAGGTGAAGTCGCACCAATTACTGCCGAAATGAGAGAGAAGAACCCAAATATTCATTTCTTTGAACAAAAAAATCCGACATGGAAAGCTGGTACAGAACTGCCGTGTATTGGTCGTCTTGGTTGGAAAGACATAGCCCGTTTCCCTGTGAAGCTGATGACTAAACCGACCAGTAAAGGAAAGTTTGAAGCATGCGTAACCCATAAAACAAAACGTAGAGAGGCCATCCAATGAAAACTAATGAATGGCTAACTTTGGGTTCGCATCTTATTTTAAAAAAATGGTGTGATGCATCTGACCGCAATTTTCAAAAACAGTTTAATGCCTTAGAGACCACGCAACGTCAAATTTTGCATTCGATATTACAGACCTCTACCTTTGCCCGAGATAAGAAAGTTCAAAACTATGAGCAGTTTGTAAAAGCATTTCCTGCAACACGTTACGGCGCATGGCGAGAAGACATTCAGCGTTACCGTGAACAAAAGCTTTCACTCTCGAGCAGTAAACTGGTTCGTTTTCAGCCGACTAGTGGTTCGAGCGAACAAATTAAGTTTATTCCATACACCAAGCTGTTTTTAGATGAACTTGATCATGCGATTGCGCCGTGGATGGCGAGTTTATACCGCAAATGCCCTCAGCTCAGCTCGGGCACACATTATTGGTCGGTGTCATGGTTGCCTGAAAGCCAACGTGAAGTTTTAAAAGATAAAAACCTAAATGACGATAGTGCGCTACTTGGTGTAGGTAAGCGAATTTTGTCTAAGTTTACTCAAGCGGTTCCAAGTAACGTTGCTTTTGCAGCAAATGCTGACGATGCACTGTTTGCCACCATTTGTTATTTGGTCGCAAACCGTAACTTAGCCATGATTTCGGTGTGGAGTCCAACGTTTGCGCTGCAATTGCTCGAACGTTTAGAGGCATTGCAACAAGACGTGATTGAGGTTTTACAAAGTGGTTCATGGGGTAACCGTCAGGCTTCATTAAAAGAAGTGACTGCGCCGCGTAGCTCTGAAAGTGCTCAAGCCTTAATTGCAAGTTCAAACGGCACACAGATCGACTTTAAAAAGCTCTGGCCAAAGTTAAGTTTAGTGTCGAGTTGGGACACTGCAGGTTCAAAAGCTTGG
Source organism: Acinetobacter sp. 22512 (assembly GCF_052044755.1). Taxonomy (NCBI): domain Bacteria; kingdom Pseudomonadati; phylum Pseudomonadota; class Gammaproteobacteria; order Moraxellales; family Moraxellaceae; genus Acinetobacter; species Acinetobacter sp. 22512. The sequence continues at coordinate 45,263 of NZ_JBQENP010000019.1, forward strand.
GCGGAGAAATTAAAAGAGAAATTACCCAGTGTTCAGTTTGAAGGAAAAGGTTTATGGGCGACGGAAGGTGTAGTGACTATTCCCTATAACGACCAATACCCGCTGGCCTATCAAAGTCACTTCTATGAATTTGAATATTTAGAAGGCGATAAACAAGGTCAAATTATTCCGTCGTGGCAACTTAAACAAGGTGATGTGGTCAGCCCGCTGATTACCTCTGGCAATGGCTTACTTCGTTACTGTCTAGATGATTGCTTACGGGTAACAGGCTTTATAGAGCAAATTCCGTGTTTTGAGTTCCAAGGCCGCCGTTTTGGGGTCGATCTGGTCGGTGAAAAACTCGCGCCTGAAACAGCTCAACAGTTGTTGTCTCAGTTGAATGAAACCGAGTCAAAAGCGATTTCTTTACTGGCGATTGATACTCAACAACAGGTTAAACCATTTTATTGCGTGCTTTTTGAAGGCGACATTCATCACAGCATTAGCAATGAATATATCGACAGTATTTTGCGTCAAAACTTCCATTATGAACTTGCTCGAAACTTGGGGCAGCTCGACCAGCCTCAAATTCGTCAGGCCAATAATGGCTGGAATGCGTATAAGCAACTGGTCATGTTTGATGGCATTATCGAAGGCAATATCAAGCCTGAGCCACTCAAAAAAGTCACCCTCAATAGTTTGGAACAACTATGAAAGGGATGAAGCCATTTAATACTCGGTTTTTAACACTTCGACACGCCTTGTATCTAGGCGTGTTGTTGGTGTCGAACACACATGCCATGACTTTAGACGAGGCTTTATATGCCAGTTTAAGGCATGAAAGTCAGCTTGAAGTGAGCCGTTTAAGTGTGAATCAGTCCACCGCTGTGCTTGAACAGGCTAAACAGCGTGATGGACTTAAAGTCAATTTAGTTGGTCAACTGGACTATGAAAGAATAGATACGCCTTCACACGTCCTGTTTCCAACCGAAGGAAACCGTAAAGGTCGAAGTTTGCAATTACAGGCAGATTATCCGATTTATACCTCTGGTCGACACCGTTTAGGAATAGATGTTGCCGAAAGTCAGCTTTCTGCACAAAATCAAGGTTTGTCAGATCAACGATCTGAAACCATTTTAAATACCGTAATGGTCTATACCGATGTACTAAAAAAGAAAGCGATTTTAGAACTTAGACAAAAGACCATGGCAAATCTGCAACGGTCTTTATATGAGTCAAAGCGCCGTTTTGACGTGGGAATGATTACCCGTGCGGACTTGGCTCAGGTTTTGGCGCAAGTTGCTCAAGGCCAAGCCGATATCACACAAGCTCAATCTAACTTAACTGTAAGTGAAGCACAGTTTTACCAAGTGACAGGTACAACACCTGACAACCTTGTTCCAATCAATCAATTACCTCCTATTCCCGCTAACCTAGATGAAATATTGGCTCAAACCAAGAACCACCCGGCGTTAATGCGGGCTAAATATGAAAAGCAGGCTGCCGAAAAACAATATGCTTTAACTAAACGCGAACTGTGGCCTACGGTCATGCTGACCAGTCGTGCCGGAAAGCAAGATGAAGCGAGTTATATTGGTTCTGAAAGTAATAACTATATGGTTGGGGTGCAGCTCAATGTACCGCTTTATGACGATGGTTTAAATCGGGCCAACGTCAGAAAAGCACAGGCCGATATCGATTTGGCTGCGCAAAAAATTCGAAGTCTTGAGCTGGACTTGAATAAGCGTACCCGTACCACCTATGCGCAGCTTCAAACGATCCGACAAAATAAAGAAGCATTGGCAAATGCCATAGAGGCTGCGTCTATTGCCTTTGTCTACACACGTAAAGAGTTTGATGTTGGCACCAAAACTACATTTGATTTGCTCAATACAGAGCAAAAGCTACTCGATGCACAAACCCAAAAAACAGTAAATGACCAAGACGAAGTGGTGTTTGTCTATCAGCTACTCGACCAAATGGGCCGTTTAAATAACTTGGTTCCCGTTCAGACTGCACAACAGGTGAATAATGAATAAAACAAATCCACCACTTGCTGACAATACACTCATTACCCGTGAAGCGACTTTGGCAGATGATCAGGCTTTAAGAGATTTAATCGCCGTACCGATGACCACTAAAGGCATACAAATTAGCTTTCAGCGCGAACCTAGTTATTTTCAAGCGTCTGATATTGTCTATCGACATAAACTGCATGTGGTGATTGAAGACACCGAGAGTCAAAAAAATGTCGCTTGTTATAGCAATGGTTACCGCCCTTGTTATGTCGATCGGAACATTCAAAACTTACGTTATGCGGGTGATTTACGGGTAGATCATAACTACCGTGGTAAATCACTGGTAAAAGTTCTGGCAAAGCATGTAAAACAGACCATGCATGAACCGAACTATAGCCAAATGATTATTTTTGATGATAACCATGCCGCGCGGGCTGCCATCCAAACAGGCAAAACGGGTATGCCCGATTATTATGATGAAGGGCTTATCGAGACACTCAGTCTGACGAGTACAGGTGCAAAAAGAAAAATCACGGCTTTTTTAAAGCAGAGTTCTCAGCAGAGTGACATTCAAGAGATCCGTACATGTGTTGCCGAAGCTCAGCATGTTGAAGCGATGAACCAATTTATTAGCGACATGGCCGAGTTTTATAACTTTATTCCTGCCTATAACTTTGAAGAACTGGCCCAAGGGCATCGGTATTTTTCAGGAATAAAACTCTCAGACTTTTCACTTTACTTTAAAGGTGAAAAACTAGTGGGCATGTTTGGTTTATGGGATCAGCACAGTATTAAGCAAACTAAAATTTTGCATTACAGTTCGGTCATTGGAGTTTTTAGACCCGTTTATAACTTGTTGACTCCAATTACTAAGGGCATGCGTTTGCCTAAACTCGGCGACTCTATTCAATACCATGTGCTGCATACGCTTATGTGTCATCCACAAGATTTAGCTTTGCATCATAAAATGCTTGAAGATGCCTATAACAAGTCAAAACAGCAGGGTGTTGGTGTGGTGAGCTTTACGCTTTCACACAAAGACCCGCGCTATCAGTTAAACCAGTTTTATAAAGGTGAGCGTTTAACAGGAATGCATGGTTTTATTAGTTATGAAGGTGACCCAAGACCACATTTTGATAAAAACCTGATTCCGTACTTAGAAGTTGGGCGTATTTAACCCTTAGATAATTTCGCCGTAGATCATTAATGCGCAAAAATTTGCTCAATTCTTAGGAATGTTAAATAGGATTGAGCAAATATATGCGCAAAATGGTGAATGTTCGCTAGAGCAAGAGTCTTTTCTCATGATGATTTTGATTAAGTTACAAAATCAAGATAAAACGTTTTGGATTTAATGAACCTAGTGAATTTGACCCTTTAGCCCAACTTATCTTGCGCCGTTGAAACAATTAGCATGGTTTGAAGATAATAATCGACACGTGAGTGATTATTGTCCTTATGTGAGTTATGCGCATTAAAGGCTGCGTCATGAAGTTTTACAACTCGAGCGATTGGATTCGAACTACAACGAATTAAATATTCTTCGCGTGTTTCACTTTCCCGTTTAGTTAATGCATCAACCGCATCACGGACTTCTTTTCCAAATAAACTTTCGATTTTGGCTAGGGTAAGAGGCGTGTCCTCAACGCTATCGTGGAGAAGGGCTGTAATAATATAGACTTCTGAAAATTGGTGCTCAATTAATGAATTGACCACACCTTTAATATGGTAATCAAAGTAATCATGAGGACCATACTTTTGACCTTGATGCGATTCTTTTGACAATTTCTCTGCTAATTCAACTTTATTTTGAGTCATTTTTTGCTCTTATCACTTTAAGTATATGACACGGCCTAATTTGTGAGATAGGTCGCTTAATTCATAATTTTATACTGAATACTTAAGTTAGGCATAAGGGTAATTGGTCATTTTTATTTATTCATTCTTGTTTGATAAGAACAAGAGCCAACCTTAAATTTTTTTCAACTTTAAAATTTAACTTAATGATATAAAAGCAGATTGTAAATATTACTTAAGAATATCCTTAATTATGTAATTAAATGAAAAACAATAATTATTTAAATATTTTCTAGCCAATTTCACATTGACACTTCAAATATTGGAGATTACCATTTGCGGGCTGGCCTACATTGCCAGTCGGTTTTAGCAGACCGTTTTAAGACCGCATCAGGATTATTTCTTCTGAGGAATAGTTTTGTGCGTGCACATCTCGTTCCCTCCCGTAGCGGTAGGACGGGAGTGGGACACCTACGGGTGTGCTGGATGTCTTAACCAGTCTGCTAACCCACTTCCGTTCTGCCACCATAATTCTAATGTCTTGGCAGAACTCCATATATAAGGAGTTGGCTTTGTACATTCATCATTTCTTGGCAGCCATTGCCAAAAGCTATAACAACACAGCTTAAAACATTTAACGCAGCTTGATCGCCGTAAGGCTTTTCAGGCTTTAGCTCGTTATTATTTACAACTTAGACAATTAAACCTTGAGATGTGCTGAGCACAGTCTTTACGGCTTTGCTGTGCCTTTTTTCTCCCAAAAGGCAGCAGTTTTTATATCTCATTTATATACAACAATAATTTTTATAACGGTAAAAATATGCCAAAAATAGTTCTCCCAACACGTGCGGTACAAGTCGTAAATAAATCAATTGAGTTATTTCACTACAACGGATTTCATCTGGTCGGCATCGACAGACTAGTGAAAGAGTGTGAAGTGACCAAAGCGACTTTTTATAACTACTTTCACTCTAAAGAACGGCTGATTGAAATCTGCCTGATTGTGCAAAAAGAACGCTTAAAAGAAAAAGTAGTCTCAGTGGTTGAATACGACCATGACACAAACGCAGTCGATAAACTCAAAAAGCTCTATCTTTTACACACCGACCTAGACGGGTTGTACTACTTATTATTTAAAGCCATTTTTGAAACAAAACTGACTCATCCAAAAGCGTACATAACCGCCGTGCGATATAGAACATGGCTTATCAACGAAATATATAGCCTGCTTAGAGCACTTAACACCGATGTTTCCTTTACTGATGCCAAACTGTTTTTATATCTAATCGAAGGCGCCGTTATTCAGCGTTTAAGCTCAAATGAAGTTGATGAGAGAGTGGTTGAGGTGTTTTTGAGGGGGATGAGGTGAAGAGAAGTACTTTTATTTATAATAATCTTATAAGAATGTAAATTAGTTACTGTGTTAATCAACAATGGAATTAAAGATTATGAGTGTAGATAAAGATTCTTTAAAAGCTGGGGCAGAATTATTAGAAGTTGTTATTGATACTTTTATTACACCTGAAGGCTTGGTCAAAGACATTCCTGTTGTTGGTAGTATTTTTTCTCTAGCCGAAGCCTGTAGTACATTTAGGAACAAAAGATTTGCAAAAAGGGTTGCCGCATTCCTAACGAATTTTTCACCTGACGAATTTGAAAGGTTTAAAAAAGCTATAGCAAATAAAAGTAATGAAGATTTAGGTGAAGAAATATTAAGTGTAATAGAAAACTTAGAAAAAGAAGTACAAGTAAATATGATTGCACGTGCAACTAAAATGCATATCGCACTACTTGAAGAAGGTCATTCACAGGCATCTGTTAAATATATTTTAGATCACAATCTTCATATTATTAAGCAATTAGATAGCCATCTTTTAGCTGGTCTTCATGCAATCTATGGCAGTCAGAATTCTGTGAGAATTAGTTCAGTAGATCAAGCTTTATATAATTTAGGTCTATTAAAGCAAGCTCAAGAAATTGCTTATATTGGAGCTCAGGTTATGCCTAATCTATCATTTGAATCATCTATTGAGGGATTATCATTTTATAAAAAAATTGTATGTGGTGAGTGATGTTGAGAAAATTTATCATTGTTAGTATTCTACAAATATTGCGGCAATAATCATTAGAAACTTGCTCATGTTTATACTTATTTCACATGAGATAAAATATCATGTTTAACAAATGGTTAAATGGATTTTAAATGAGGGGGAAATATGTCTTCTGAAAATGAAAGTAATGCTAAAGAAAGAGAAAAATTTGAAAAATTTATGATGAGTAATAGTAGAGGTTTACCTCCTTTAGTTGAAGATACTTCAAATGGGTCGGTGGTTTGGAAAAGTTTGGATAATATTAACTATGAAGAATTAGGATATTTTCTATCTTGTCATTTAATTATAGAACACTATATGGATGAGTATTTGAAATTTGAATATCAGAATTTAAGTTGGGGGGATTGCAAGCTAACATTTTCTCAAAAAATAAACTTATTATCTAATTTCCCTATTTCTGAACCATATAAAGAACTTATACCATCAATTAAAGCTATGAATAAAGTAAGAAATAAAATTAGTCACCGTGTTGATTTTAAAATATCAATGGATGATCTAGAACCTTTAAAATATTACTTATATGGTGCATATAAAGAAAACAAAGAGATGGTTCCTTCAACTGTATTGAAATTATTAGAAATTTATACAATGATGGTATGTGTTGTCTTCGCTAGTACAATCAGTGCATTAGTTCGTCATAAATCAAAATAAAAAAGAGACCCTACTATTTAATTAAGTAGGAGTCTTATTTAACTCTATCTGCATCATACAAAGACTTATATCTATCTTTTGATGCGACATCCTTAGTTTCATCAATAAATTTCTGCATTTTAGCTTTATAGTCAGTGTGACCAGCTTTATACATTTCAGTTAAATATACAAATTCGGCATCTCGGTACTGGTGATCATTTTTGCTAGTCGATTTACTCAATTCGGTTTGTATGAGTTGGGCAGCAGCTTCGTGACACTGTTGAATTTTTACTTTGACCTCATTTAATTTTTCAAGCAATGTACATCTAAACATTATCTGTTGAGGCAAGGGTTTCTCTTTGATCTGTTGTTCATTTAACTCATAAGCCTCTTTATACATACCAGACAGCATATAAATATTCATTAATGCCATTTCTCTTTGTTTCTTGGCAGTAACTTTTTTAATTTCAGGTATTAAAGGTGCTAAAGTTTGTTTTATCTTTTCATCTTCACCAGAAGTCACAACTTCATTTGTGATTGTTTCGTATCTATCTAAAATCGCTTTATCACTTGCCGATAGTTCAGTTTTTACGTTTTGAGAACTGCTTTTCGCAGTAGTATCTACCTTTGTTTGTTCATTTGATGCCTTGCTACAAGCAGTAACTCCAAATACAGAAATGAGAATAATAGTACTGATTAATTTTCTATTCATGATTTACGTCGAAAAAAGAGATCTTAAATTTATGAGGACACCTGTAAATTAGCAGGGAATGTCGCCTATGGATTATTATTTAAGAAGTAAGGATTGGGCAGCTATATTTTTTAGGTATTTCGGTACTCTAGATATACTAAGTTTATTAATGGCTAACAATAAATCTTGATCAATGCTATTGAAGCCATATGTGTGACAAATATTCGTACAAAGATAGTTGAATAATTGAGCCGTAACTTCAGCATCTGCTTCTGCACGATGAGCTGTGCCATTAAACTTAATATTGAATAAGTCTGCCATTGCCCCAAGTCGATAACTGGGTTGATGAGGTAAAATACGGCGAGCAAGTTTCAAAGAACAAATGAGTCCATTGTGTGATGGACTTAACTCCTGTCGAATACTTTCTGCTTTTAGGAATTTCTCATCAAATCCTGCATTGTGAGCAAGTAAAGGATCTGTTCCAATAAAGTCCAATAGAGAAGGAATGACTTCTTCCACTAAAGGAGCATGATTAACCATATCTTGAGTAATACCAGTCAACTTTGTGATGTAGTATGGAACCTTTACACCACAGTTTATTAATGAAACAAAACGCTCTGTGATTTCACCTTCTACAATACGTAAAGCCGCGACTTCTGTAATACGATCGCCAGCCTCAGGACTGACTCCTGTGGTCTCGAAATCAAGTACAATGATTGGCGAAACATTCATAAAACGCTTTCTCTATTAGAAATTAGGTATTAAAAGCACAACACTTTTTATCATAATAGCTTTAAGTCAAATATAGCACTAAGTTAACTTATCTAAATATTGAAACTATATTAGTAAGTGATATGTTTAGCTGTTAGGTTATGCCGAGCACAGCCCATTTACACGGGCTTATAAAGAGTGGTCGGGTAAAACACCACACCAAGCCCGCGAGGAAATGAATAACTGAGGGTAGAGCCTCTTAAAATAAGATGTGCATATATTTTGAGTGTTTATTCATCATTTAACGCACATTCAAAATTACTTGGGTTTTCTTTACATCTTACCTTTTTCAAAAAGTTCATCATTTTAGGGTCATAGATACCAGCCTTGGTGAGTTGTATACGTGCCTCGCGCATCATCTTCATATAGTTTACTTGTTCATTTTTAGGAATATCCATCCAATATTTTGAAGGAATATCACTTTCATATTTGGCAATAATACCAAATGTTCTATTGAGTTGGCTGGCTACCCAAGTCCGCGACTTTTGCCCAAAACCTACTGGAAACTGATCTTTACGAATAATGAAGTTTGCTGAAATTTGAGTCAAAGGAAAACGAACAATTGCTCCTTTCTCACCTAAACCTTTGTGTAGTTCAAAAGGTTTGAATGCCACAATAGGAGCGGGCACAATATCAATTTCATGATTATTAAACTTTGCACCGGCATTGGTGACGTCTACTGATACAGCCTGACCTCCAACATGTTGAACAAGCTTTGGTTGCGCTTCATCATATTTAAATACCCCAATTTTTTTACCGGCAGCCTTCGCGAGAGTATTTATACTTCTATCATTTATAAACAAATATGCAGGACCAATTGTGCCTAAACCTGCAATTTCGTAAGGGCCTACCACCATGTTTTTTGCGGCCATTGGTGAAGACAACAGCTTATAGGCATTAATTGCCGTTTTCATATTTGTTAATGCGCCAACTGCATCTAAAGATCCTGTATATTTATTAAACTGACGGCCACGTAAACCACTAATGATAGCGCCATCACACTTACCGACTTTTAAATCTTCAGCCGCAATGCGTTCATCTACATATGCTTTTAAAGATAGATCAGCACCCCAGTTTTTAGCTTCAAGTGCATAGTCTTTGGCTAAAGCGAAAGCATCTCCCGATTTACCAATGGGGTCATACACACAAACGACTTGTTGTTTTGCATAAATAGTTGTTGTTAAACATGTGCTTGCAATGAGTAAAATAGTTTTAAAACGATCCATATTTAATTATCCATTATTTAAATTATAAAAATTATTTTATGAATCTTGCTTAGATTAGATATGACATTTAAATAAGAATTTAAAGAGAAAAGGTCAAAAGAGAGCTTTGGATCAGCATCTTATTTTTTTTTAATGGTATGGCTATGTTGTATATGAATAGAGATCTAAAGTGAGCTAAATTTTAAGAACAGCTGCATACACGCACTATATCGTTTTTTTCAAGCATGTAAAGAGGTTTTTAATATATTTTATTTAAATTTCAATAGCATAAAAAATAATTTGAGTTTCGGTTTTTAATTTTAACAGGCTAAAAGTTTTGAGGCTTAAAAGGAGATTTAGAAAAAGAAATCTGTATAGCAGCCAGTAGTCGCAAATACATCTTGTAAGTAGCTCAGCTCACTAGGGTAAATATAAAAGTGTAATGACAACTTACAGGAAGTTGTCTAGAAAATTATTCTGGTTAAGATTAGAAATAGGGTTTAATACATAAGCATCCAATAGAACCAGCTTAGGCGTTTAGTAATTTGCTAGAACAACACATACAGTTAACCAAGCTAAGTATTCATCACAGTAAAGAATTAGTAGTGAAGCAACAACATAGAGAAGCGAAGCCTTATATATGGTAGGTTTCCAAATCTTTTATTTAACATAATATACATTATACGAAGTGTTATATAGTTAACACTTTGATTCATATAGCTTTATTA